>JAQWMV010000282.1 GCA_029246605.1 Pseudomonadales bacterium
AGCAGGTGGAAGGCCTCTTATTATTCAATCTATAGGTATTAATGGTCAACAGCGGGCCCCGGGAGAATTTTTGCGAATCAAACATAGTTTACAGTCACCAGACGAGCAGTTGAAACATGCGAGACATCATGTGCCGACTACTTTATCTATGAATAAATCTGAAAGAAAATATAAGGAGGAATAGGGCGAATTAATATTGGATGAACCAGAAGGTTTAGAGAGCCCTACCGAAAGATTGTACGAAAACAACGGCAAGGTTTTAGGGAATGGTGTCGGCGTATCTCCATTTACTGCGATACATCTTGCAGAGTGGATTGCAAATTTAGAATACCTTAGCTTAAATAAACCAGGAGTACTATTTAAGCGACAAAACCAAAAGAACATTTTTTAGGGAATAAGAAAATATTCCGGCGAATCCGATCGGTTCACGAAGATCTTGCCATTTCTGAGGAAGCAGCAATTAATCACTGAGCTAGAATACGAAGGGTTATTAATGACGTGTCTGTCAATTAAGCCAGTTATTGACAGCATAGTTGATATACCTGAGAAAGATCCGCTATTTTTGATTAGCTAAAGTTTCGCTACGGTTAATTTTTGTCGAAAAAACAACGTTTTGAAAACCAATTTAAGGAAAACCCTACGATGGCTAAATTTACATTTAACTTAACTCCTCGTGATGTACCACCAGTCAGCACAGATCACAGAATTATAGCGACTAAGATACCAGTGCCCGAGTCACTGTCGTTGCTGGAAGAGATTAAGTTATATGAATCCTCTAATGCTCTGGAGCAACTGCCTGTAGTATGGGATCGAGCTCTGAATCATCAAATTTTTGATGAATGGGGAAATGCATGGATCGACTTCACCTCGAGCATTTTTGTTACTAATGCTGGCCATGCCAACGAAGAGACAATATCTAGAATAAATGAATGTATAGCTAAGCCTTTAATGCATAGTTATTATTATCCGACAAGAATTCGCGCTCAATTTCTGAAGAAGCTGCTTGAAATGACACCTAACTACTTGGAGAAAGCTATTGTTCTCAGCGTAGGGACAGAAGCAGCGGAACGAGCTGTCAAAATCGCCAGAATATTTGGTGAAAATGCCATGCAAGGCAAAAACATTATCGTGGGTGGTGATGGAAATTATCACGGTAAAACGCTTGGAGCACAGATGGTTGGCGGTCAGCACGGAGATAAGAGCTGGATTGGCTACACAGACCCGAATATGAAGCACATGCCGTTTCCGTTCCCTTGGGTTTTAGAGGAATTTGAGGGGGATGGTAGGGAGTTATTCCAGCATCATTTAGGTATGCTTGAAGCGGATGGAGTGGATCTAAGTAATATTGCTGCTTTTTTTGTCGAATCGTTTCAAGGTTGGGGCGCAGTTTTTTATCCTGTCGACTATATTATGGCAATGCGAGAGTGGTCACGTTCAAATGATACTTTATTGGTATTTGATGAGATTCAAGCTGGCTTTGGCAGGACGGGGAAAATGTTCGCCTATGAGCACTATGGAGTGGAAGCTGATTTAGTGATCTGTGGCAAAGGAATTTCTGGGAGTATGCCATTATCAGCGGTTCTTGGCTCTGCAACTCTTATTGAACTTGACGCAGGCTATACAAGTACCCATGGTGGAAATCCAGTGGCCTGCGCTGCGGGCCTAGGTAACCTCGAAGCTTTTGAAAATCGTGATTTGATTGTAGAGTCTCAGCGCAAGGGCAAAATTATGAGGGATATAATTTACTCATGGAAGGAAAAGTATCCATCAAGAATTGGCAGAATTCTTGGTAATGGTCTGCTGTATGGTGTCTTTATTACTAAGGAAAACTCTGACGAATTAGATTCCGAGTTAACTAATTATATTTGCGAGCGGGCGATGGAGAAGGGAGTATTTTCTATATGCACTGGCAGGGGAACAATTAAAATAGGACCTCCTTTAACCATTCCTGATGATGCACTTATCGAGGGGCTCAAAGTTTATGAAGAATGTTTTGATGAGTTGTTTTAGGAGATGATTCGTAATCCCGACGATTTTTTTAGCTTAAGTAACAAGGTTGTTGTTATAACCGGAGCTGCCGGTCTACTGGGTCGCAAGCACGCTGAAGCTGTTGCAGCATTCGGTGGCATTCCAGTATTGCTTGATGTTTCATCCAGTGGTGTAGTTGAACTAGCAACAGAAATTCAGGAAAAATTTGATGTTGAGTCGGTAGGATATTCGGTTGACATTACGAAAGAAGCGAGTGTCTCGGCAAATGCTGAAACAATAATTGCTAGGTTTGGGCATATTGATGCGTTGATCAACAATGCAGCAAATAATCCTAAAATGGAGGATGACAGCGGCAAAAATTTTTCGCGTTTGGAGAATTTCCCTTTGAAAATTTGGAATGACGATATCAATGTTGCTTTGACAGGCTCTTTTTTGTGTGCAAAGTACTATGGTTATGAAATTTCAAAAAATCCCAATGGTGGGTCAATCGTGAACATCTCCTCTGACTTAGGCCTAATAGCTCCTGATCAACGACTTTATGAAGTGGAAGGGGTGTCTTATGAAAATCAAAACCGCAAGCCAGTTTCTTACTCTGTTGTAAAAACTGGTATTGTCGGTCTCACTCGTTATTTGGCCACGTATTGGCCTGAAAAGAACGTGCGTTGCAATGCACTGTGCCCTGGAGGTGTTGAAAATGGCCAGCCCGAAGTTTTTATTGGGAAAGTCAGTAACAAGATTCCTATGGGGCGAATGGCGAACGCTAATGAATATCAGGGCGCTTTGATATGGCTACTGAGTGATCAGGCAAGTTATCTAAATGGAGCCATTATACCGATTGATGGTGGTCGATCTGTATGGTGATATTAAAACGCTCTCTATTTATGGTTTATAAGTACTTTTGGTTGAACCTATTAAGACTCATCTTGCCCATCACATTATTAGTAGGCTGTGGTGACAGTAATCTAAAGATGGATGAAGTTCCTGATGATGATTTGCCAATAATCGTCATCACAGAAGCTTCATCATTAAATTCGGCTTTTGAGGATGAAGATGGGGATACTCCGGACTGGTTTGAATTATTTAATACTACAGACTCCACAATACAGTTGATAGGGTGGAGTGTCACTGATGATATTGAGGAGCCATCAAAATGGACTTTCCCCGATATTGAAATTAAAGCTAACTCATATCTTCGATTTTGGGCGTCAGGGAAAAATAATAATATTCATACTAATTTCAAGCTTTCAAGTGAAGGTGAAGTATTGACTTTGTTTGATACCGTTGGGGTGTTGGTGGATAGAATAAGTGTCGAGGGACTCCGCGTTGATACATCAGTGGGTCGTTCTCCAAAAGACTGGAAGGTAATGTATTTTGATTCACCTACTCCAGGCAGTGAAAATATTACAAAAGGATTTAATGGAATAATCAGAGATAAGGTTATTTTTTCTCATGATGGTGGTATTTTCAATGAAGAGAGTGTAGGTCTTATTGGTGCTGACGATGGAAATATCATTCGTTATACCTTAGACTCGACGGTTCCAAATGATAACTCCATGGCCTACTCAAGTCCTATTTCTGTAGATGCAAATACCGTTATTCGAGCAGGTCTTTTCAAAGAGAACTTTATTCCATCTATACCAGCCACTCGCCCCTTTATTGTGTCAAACACTCATGATATACCAATTGTTACTTTGGTTACCGAATCTCAAAATTTTTTTGATGAGCATATCGGGATTTATCATGAAGAAAACGTCTTTAAAGATTGGGAGCGAGATATTCATTTTAGTTTTTATGAGCCAACTGGTGAATTGGGTGTAGCTATCGATGCTGGCGTAAAAATATTTGGAGGATTTACTCGGACATTTCCTCAGAAATCTATGTCAATATTTGCTCGTGGCCGATATAGTTTTAAAGACATAGAGTATCCTATATTCCCATCTTTAAACTATGAAAAATTTCAAGCTATTGTGCTTCGAAACTCCGGTAATGATTGGATGTATGCCAACATGCGCGACGCAATGGCAACTAGCTTAATGACTGGAAGTGATCTTGAGTTCCAAGCTTTTCGTTCAGTGGCTGTGTATCTAAATGGACAATACTGGGGCTTTTATAACATCAGAGAAAAAATAAACGAGCACTTTTTGGATGACAAAATCGATGTACAAAAAAACAATATAAACCTGCTTGAACTAAATGGTATTGTGATTGAAGGAGAAAATCAGGATTATTTGTCCTTGATCGATTTGCGGAAACTAACAGCTTAGATAATTTAGCCAACTTTAATTATGTAGCAGAAAAGATTGATATAGATAATTTTATTCATTATAACGTGGCGCAAATTTACTTTAATAATCTAGATTGGCCCGGCAATAACATCAAATTTTGGAATTCTCCTGATACTAAATGGCGATGGATTTTATACGATACAGATTTTGGGTTCGGAGGCATGTGGGGAGAATCAGATTATCTTATTAACTCATTATCACACGCACTGGGCACAGAGACTGTTGGTAGGCAAGCGCCACCATGGTCGACCATTCTGTTAACCAAGCTTTTACAAAATACGAGTTTTCGTAATAAATTTATAAATAGGTTTGCAGATGAATTTAATAGCCGTTTTAAAGCAGAAAATGTATCGGGCCATGTTGATTCCATTGCTGCCGTTATGAGTAGAGAAATGGTAAATCATTTCAATCGATGGACTGACTACTGTGGTGCTTATCAACAATATTGTGTCAGACCGTGGGCTGATAGCATTAACGTTATAAAGACATTTGCGGAAAATAGAGTGCTGTCGCTAACTAACGACATAATAGGACAATTTATATTGACTGGAACGTATCTTCTAAAGGTTTCAGCAAACAATTCCGACTTTGGCAGAGTGAGGATTAATTCGCTGACAATACCATCTGAGGGCTTGACGGGTACCTACTTTGATACGATTCCCATATCAATAACAGCCTTAGCGAATGACGGATATGATTTTGTTCGTTGGGAGGGTGATGTGCAGTCCTCCATCAGCGTGATAACAATGGATCCATCAGAAGATGTAAGTATATCGGCGATATTTGAAGTGGCAGAGGAATAAAGAAATCTTTCTTTGGAATATGTGTCTTTAGTATATTTAAACTGGTTACTCGTTTGCATGCGGCTCCTCATCGGGCCCAAAAGAAACTATGAATGACAAGGACTCTGAAGGTCTTAAAGAAACAATGTGGCGGTGGGTTAGTAACTTGAAGAGGACGATATCCTGCTTTACCCCTATGTGTAAATAATTATTCTACCTGTTATAAATTAGAGCTAATAATTGCCCTATGAAAAAATTTAGTATCGTAAAACATATGTTCCTCAAAGAAGACAGGGCCAAGGTTTTGACCCTCTTTTTTGGTATGCTCGTACTTAGCTTTACAGAAATGGTGGGCGTGGCGAGTATTGTTCCTTTTATGGGGATGGTTACAGATAACTCGGTAATTATGACTAATGAGTATCTTAATTACTTCTATGTGACCCTCGGATTTACTAGCACAGATGATTTTCTATTTTTCTCTGGAGTCGCAGTGCTTTGCTTAATAGGAATATCTAATTCATTTTCTATTTTTATGCAGTGGACTATGCAAAAATTTGTTTTTATGCAAGAGCATCGGATTGCCCTAAGAATGCTACACAAATATTTAACGCAAGAGTATATGTTTTTTTTAGGTCGGAATTCCTCAGAGTTAAGTAAAAATATTTTGACAGAGATTGGCAGGGCTATGAGTGGTGTCATCCTGCCCATATTACAAGTTGTGTCAAAGTCAGTTACAACTTTTATGCTGGTGGGGTTACTGATTGTTACAGATCCAGCCCTTGCAGCTTCAATATTCTTAACTCTAGGTAGCATCTACATAAGTCTGTTTGTTGCGGTGCGCAGAGTTCTTCACTCCATAGGAAATATTGTCGCCGATGCTATTTCTCTACGTTATAAAATTCTAAGTGAGACCTTTTCGAGCATTAAAATTTTAAAGTTAAAAGGTGGAGAAGAGCAATTCACTGGATGGTTCTCTAAGCCGGCATTAAAATATGCAAAATATTCAGCCGTTAGTACAGTCATTTCTCATGCCCCACGATATCTCTTGGAGATCGTGGCATTTGGCGGGATTATGGCTATTGTGCTTTATCTGATCGCCCAAGGTCAGAGTAACAGCTATGTT
>JAQWMV010000009.1 GCA_029246605.1 Pseudomonadales bacterium
GATCGATGATCAGGTCAAGCGCTTCGTTGAATATCTGGATGCAAAGAATCTGCGCGATGACACCATCGTGATATTCCTGTCGGACCATGGTGATTACGTCGGCGAATACGGATTGATGCGTAAGGGTGCCGAATTACCCGAGGTGCTTTCCCGTATTCCATTCTTCTTTGTCGGCCCGGGTATTCAGGAGTCAGACCAGCCCCACCCGGCACATATCACGACCGCGGATCTGATGCCGACGATTTGCGAAGCGATCGGCGTGGCACTTCCCGATGGCGTGCAGGGCCGTAGTCTATGGGCGCTGTTGACCGGAAAAGACTACCCTGAGGCAGAATTCGACAGCGCTTACATGGAACATGGCTTTGGCGGATTGCATTACAGTGAAGATGATGACTTTGACCCCAACGAAGACGGTCTGCATCCGGGTATTGGGTTTGATGAACTCAACGGCTGGTCGCAAAGCGGCACCATGCGTGCGCTTCGTAAAAGTGACTGGAAACTGATTTTTGATATGCAGGAACGCGGACAACTCTACAACCTGGCGGACGATCCTGTTGAGTTAGTAAACCTGTTTGATCATCCTGACTACGCTGATGTGCAATTGAAGATGCTTGCCTCGTTACTCGGCTGGACGCTACGGGCCCAGGATCCATTGCCTCACCCGCGTCGCCGCTATAAATTCAAGTCAGACAAACAAAACTACTGGTCTCCTTATCGTTAACAATAGACGCGATACAAAAGCAGTAATAAAGTGTCGCTTAGAGATAGGGTCAAATGGTTCCACAAGGTCTGACGACGTACAGGCAAAAGGCTTATCGTTTAAAGGGGCGGGGGCCGTGAAGCTACTATTCCTATTATTATGTTCCCGCCGACTCACACCAGAAGCCCATTTTAAAAATGGCAGCAGGGAAAGCTTTGGAAGCCCGTGTTTACTGGCGTTCCGGAATTAAAAAAGAGTATAAATACTGTTAAAACAAAGGCTTGCAAGCACCTTTATGAACTTTCGCATCTACCTGTTTTCACGTTTGTGGTCGCTAGCTGCTAAAACAAGCGGTATGAAGGGTGATTTTTCGCTCGTATTTATGAAGCTGTTAAGAGAGCAAAGAGACAATACCGCCGATGCACAGAGTAATAGCCGCAATTATCAACCCGGGGAAAAAATACCAAAATATCCCCCAACCATCGGCATCGCCCTCTTGCGCCTCTAGCCCATTTTTGTGAACTTCTTCCTCTTTCGCTAAGTTGGCTTCAATTTCATTTTCAGCTTCGGTAGCCAACATCATTTTTTCGACAATAGTTCCAGGCGTTCATTCCTGTTAAAGAACTGGCACCCGAAGCTTTATTATTCCCCCCTAAATAATCTGGGTGTCGGTTCTCCTTTTTTTGACTTTATCCTTTGCGTGGCAATGTTGAACCGACTGCCATCTGCATGGCATATCAATTGAGTTAAACATTTTTATAGAAGATTAGAACTTGAAATGGCGCGCTGGGAGGGATTCGAACCCCCGACCGCCTGGTTCGTAGCCAGGAACTCTATCCAGCTGAGCTACCAGCGCAGGGGGCGTATTATCTTTATGGGACACCTACGCGTCAACTTTAGTTCGCGTCTTATCTGGTTGCATGGCGTGTGAATCAGTGAAACACTGGCTTTTGCGTTACTTTAACAGGTGGAACATGCTGATTTTTGTTACTGGTGCCAGTGGTTCTGGAAAGACTGCGGTCATTCCCGGTCTGACTGAAACGTTCCCAGAGTATGCCGTTCATGACTTTGATGAGCGTGAACAACCTGCCGATACCGATACCCATGCCCGCCAAGAACAGACTGAGTACTGGATTAATAAAAGTATTGAAAATCAACATCTTGGTCAGGACACAATCATTTGTGGTGGTGCTGTTTATGGTGAAATTCTGGCCTGTCCATCAATTAGTCAGATCGAAGGTTTAGCGGTTTGTTTGCTCGACTGCACGGATACTGAGCGGATTCGCAGGATGCAGGAGTATGGCGGCACACCGACGATGAAGATTCTGTCCTGGGCAGCCTGGTTACGCATACACGCCGTAGATCCAACCTGGTGCCCGGAGATGATCACTGAACAGGGGTATGACCTGATGCGATGGCATTGGCAGGATTGGGCGCCAGACGACAAGCGCTGGCAGGTCACCATTATTGATACATCAGACAAAAAGATCAGGCAAATTGTCGGTGAGGTTGCCAAGTGGGTAGGCAGCATCCAAGCTTCTACTAATCTGGTGTTACCCGTAGATCAGAAAGACGAGGATGATCTTCTTTCGGAAGATGAAAGGTAACTCGCTCACCTGTATTCGGACAATAAAAAGCCAGCGATACCGAGGCAAGTTGTAATTGTGGGAAACGACTGTCTGAATATTGTCGATCACCAAGAATAGGTAAGCCGATACCAGCCAGATGACGTCTGATCTGGTGTTTGCGTCCTGTCAGTATCTCCACTTGTAACAATGTATAGCGATCGTCATGATCGATAGCTGCGATTCTTGTATTGGCATCTTTCCCATCCAGGGATTCGGTGATCTGCACAGGTGAGTCGAGTTTGCCGGTGACGATGGCCTTATAGATTTTCTTGATAGTGCGATCTTGAAACTGTTTTGAGAGTACAGCGGCGCACCGTTTGCTGTGTGCGAGTACCATGACCCCTTTAACGAATTTATCCAGGCGATGCACGAGAAATACGGGACGGTCTAGCATTTTTTGTACCACACGGTTAATCGCGCAGTGATCGCCGAAACGTGTACCGGATGACATCAGACCAACGGGTTTATTCCAGACACTGTAGTTTTTATTGTCGACGATCAGGGTGGGGGCGATTGGCGTGTCACTAAGAATTTTGTCGCTATAGTAGATACTAATTTGTTCTCCCGATTGCAGCATTGATTTGGCTCTGCGCAGGCGCACTGTTTTAGTGCCCTTTTGGATCCACACTGCACCTGCCGTCATTGCGCTTTTTACTTTTGATTTTGAGAGACCGGTTGCCAATGCCAAAACGTCAACGGCCGTGGCAGGTTCATTGCAGGAAATGGTTTGTTCCAGTGTGTCGGTCATTTGATAACCCTATCGAACTGTGTCGAAGCCTACAATTTATTGGTAGTAATTGCTTAGACCTAGTCAAATCCTCAGGATCATGTAACACTGCGGTTTTTTTAACGCTGGAGCCAAACATGACAACCATAGACACTGGAACTGAGAGCTTATTGTGCGATGTAGAGGATAGTGTCGCTACCATCACAATGAATCGACCTGAAGCCCGAAACGCGATGGATAGCGAGATGATGCCTGCCATGGCGACAGTGCTTTCAGCGCTGGAATTAGATAACGACGTGCGCTGCATCGTCGTGACCGGTGCCGGCAAAGGCTTTTGTGCAGGAGGAGATGTAAAAGCCATGGCGAGCAGAGGGGATGCTAAGTCAGGTCCCGTAAATACCATCGATCAGGGGATTCATGCCCAGCGTGACTCACAACGCGGCTCAGTAGGCAAGCTGTTCAAGATACCTAAACCCACGATCGCCTCGCTGCCAGGTGCTGCTGCGGGTGCCGGTTTGGGGATTGCGTTGTCCTGTGATTTCAGGATTATGGCCAGTAACGCCATTATGACAACGGCGTTCGCAAAAGTCGGTTTTTCCGGTGACTACGGCGGTACTTATTTTATGACCCATCTGGTAGGGGTAGCAAAAGCGCGTGAGTTGTATATGTTGTCAGAC
>JAQWMV010000034.1 GCA_029246605.1 Pseudomonadales bacterium
GGCGAGCCCGGTAAGGTGGACGCGTCTATCTGCAAACTGTATGGCACGGAAACCGCCGGTCGGGTTGTTGACCGCGCGATCCAGATGTTCGGTGGGATGGGTGTGGCCCAGGAGATGCCACTTGAACGTTGGTACCGGGAACTCAGGGTTAAACGAATTGGCGAGGGTCCCTCTGAGGTGCATCGCATGGTCATCGCCAGAGACAAGTTGCGCAACACAGATGGTGGGGTGTATTTCAGTTGACCACCATCAGACTGATCAAACGAAAGGAGTAGAACTATTAGCGGTATCACTTTCAAAAAAATTCAGAGTAATGGCATCAATATGAAACTCGCCATGGCCGGTGATGCCGGGCCGCTGCTGCTGTTTGCGCACGGCTGGCCAGAGTCCTGGTATTCCTGGCGTCATCAGTTAACCGGTCTTGCAGCGGCAGGTTATCGGGTTATTGCACCGGACATGCGTGGCTACGGTGAAACCGATGCACCGCCGGAGGTTGAGGACTACAACATGAATCAACTAACCGCTGACATGGTTGGGATTCTGGATGCGTTGGATGAACCCACGGCCACCATCATCGGGCATGACTGGGGAGCGCCAGTCGCGCAACATAGTGCGTTGTTCTATCCGGGACGATTTACATCCCTGGCAATGATGAGCGTGCCTTATATGGGCCGCGGTTCAAGAAACCCGCTAGAAGTCATGCGGTTTACCGCTGGTGACAACTTTTTCTACATGGTGTATCACAACGAAGCGGGCGGCGTTGCTGAAAAGGACTACGATAGCGATCCGCGAGGTATATTGAGTCGGCTGTATCTATCGCCGGATTCTCCGCGTGAAGCGCCCGAGGTGACCGATCACAAACGTGCCGCAGGTGGTTGGATCCCCAGATTGGGTGCGCCCAAGGGATTGCCTGATTGGCTTGCCTCAGAAGATCTTGATTATTACGTTGATCAGTTCACCGCGTCCGGATTCCGCGGTGGTGTGAATTATTACCGCAACATTGGACGCAACTGGGAACTCACCGCCGATTGCACGGATTTTGTCATCAAGGTGCCTGCAATGTTTCTTGCAGGCGAGAAAGATATGGTGATCGGAGGTGCATCGAAGGATGCTCTGCAAACCAGTATGGGACCGCTTTTCTCAGATCTGCGCGACGTCGTGTTGTTTCCAGAAATCGGGCACTGGGTACAGCAGGAAGCCCCTGAGGCGACCAACAATGCATTGCTGGCGTTCTTGAAGACACTCTGACGCTGATACTCAAACGGTTGAGTGTATGATATCGACCACGTTTGGGTATTGGTTGCATAAATGTCTAAAGAAGCCGCGCAGGATGCGTACGAAGGTTACCGGGTTGTCGTTCGACTCAGCGACCATCAGATTCGTGCGGTAGCGAAAGGTGAAACCGTTGCCGATAGTCGCCACGTTCTGGTGATGTCGGAAAAGCACCTGCCAGATGTCTATTACTTCCCCCGAGAAGATGTGCGAACAGACCTGCTGACACCCACGACGCTCGTTACCAACTGTCCTTTTAAAGGTAAAGCCAATTACTGGTCCTTGAATATCAGCGATACGTTCATAGCCAATGCGGCCTGGAGTTACGAGGATGTATTGGACGAAACTAGGATTATTAAGGATTACCTGGGATTCGACTGGCACGCCATGAACAGTTGGTACCGCGATGACGCGGTGCTCGACTCCCAACCTTGATCGAGTGAGTCCGATCAACAGAACCCCTTTGTCGATTGGCTGGTGCGCGAAGCATGGAAGACAACCAATATTCGGGATCTACTTATAGCGACCGCGTGTATGCTGCAAAGCTTCGGATTGCCACTTAAGGCCATGCAACTCTTTGTGCGCACTCTGAATCCACAACTCTATGGATTGTTTTTCAAATGGGACTGCGTATCCAATCAGGTTGAGGCTACCGAGGCGACGCACACTGGTGTTGCCTCAGATGCTTATCTGAACAGCCCCTATGCGCCGATCATCAATGGTGAAGGCGGTGTTCGCCGCTGGTTGGACGTCGATGAACCGCAGTTGGACTACCCGATCCTGGATGAACTGCTAAATCAGGGTGCGACCGACTACGTTGCCCTGCCGCTTAGGTTCTCCGACAACCAGATCAACATACTTTCACTGGTTTCAGATGAACCGGGCGGATTCTCAACCAATCACTTGGGCTACCTCTATGAAATCCTTCCGCACCTTGGTCGCCTGATCGAAGTCCATGCGCAACGCGCTTCATCGTTGACGTTGCTGCAAACCTATCTTGGCAGGAGTACGGGTGAACGGGTACTAAACGGCAGCGTGAAACGTGGCGACGGTGAGGACCTGGACACTATTATCTGATTTTCCGATCTTAGAAACTCAACGGGTCTTGCCGATACTATGACAAGAGAAAGCTACCTTGCCGCATTCGATCAGTACTTTGACTGCGTCGCGGGTGCCGTTATGGAACAGGGCGGTGAGGTATTCAAATTTATTGGTGATGCGGTGCTGGCCATATTCCCTATCGGAGAGCCCGACGGATTATCAAAGGCCTGCAGCCAGGCACACTCGGCACTTCGTCAGGCATTCCAGCACATGGTATACGCCAACAAAGTCAGGATAGCTAATGGAGAGCAGGCGTTGGCTTTCGGCACCGGTCTGCATCGCGGCAACATCACCTAGGGTAATATAGGTACCAGCAAACGACTGGATTTCACCGTTATTGGCCCGGCCGTCAATGAGGCTTCGCGAATAGAGAGCTTGTGTAAAACACTGGACGAACCTGTGCTTGCCTCGGCTGCGTTTGCCAGTGGACCGGCCTCTGGATTGACCTCTCTGGGCGAATACGAGCTCCAGGGTGTAAAGGCCAGATAGGAGATATTCAAACTTGAAGTGAATCCTAAAGAGGATTGAGCAGGCAAAGACAGAGTTTTACACCTTAAAATCATTGTCATTAGCCTGAATCACCTTATACTCGCGATCCCACGGATCCCGCTTCGGGGTTCTCATGAGGTTACTATGGCAAAAACTGACTCGGCCTCAAGCTTTCAATCGCTTGGCCTGCCCCCCAAACTGACGCAGGCGCTTGAAGACGTGGGCTACGAGATCCCGACACCTATTCAGTCAGGTACCATTCCGCTGCTGCTCGAAGGGCGGGACCTGCTTGGGCATGCCCCAACCGGTACAGGGAAAACAGCTGCCTTTGCGTTACCTCTGCTGGCAAAAATCGACCTGGAAAGTAAGCAAGAGCAGGTATTGGTGCTGACGCCGACCCGGGAATTGACCATACAGGTGGCTGAAGCGTTCAAGCGATACGCCAATAATTTGAAAGGGTTCCATGTTTTGCCAGTCTACGGAGGACAGGAATATTCGGGTCAGATTCGTGCCCTGCGCCGCGGTGTGCATGTGGTAGTCGGTACACCGGGCAGAGTGATGGACCATATGCGCCGGCGTACTTTGAAACTCGACAACTTGAAGGCGCTGGTGCTAGATGAAGCCGACGAGATGCTTCGTATGGGCTTTATCGATGACGTTGAATGGATTCTTGAGCAGACACCGGATAGTCGGCAGATCGCACTTTTTTCAGCCACTATGCCGAAGCAGATTGAGAAGATAGCGAAGCGCTATTTAAAAGACCCCTCGGACATTTCCATCAAGACCAAGACGGCAACGGCTGAGTCTATCAACCAGCGCTATTGGCTTGTCAGTAATCTACACAAACTCGATGCGCTGACACGCATTCTTGAGGTGGAACCATTCGATGCAGTTTTGCTTTTTGTTCGAACCAAGATTGCGACCACAGAAATTGCAGAGCGACTAGAGGCTCGTGGCTATTCGGCTGAAGCGCTAAATGGAGACATGGCTCAGAAAAGTCGAGAGCAAATGGTTGGGCGTTTCAAAAAGGGTGGCATTGACATATTGGTTGCAACCGATGTTGCGGCCCGGGGACTAGATGTTGATCGCATCAGTCATGTCATTAATTATGACATTCCCTACGACACAGAAGCTTATATTCACCGGATTGGCCGTACCGGCAGGGCAGGTAGGAAAGGGGAAGCCATTCTATTTGTTGCCCCGAGAGAGCGCCGCATGCTCGCTGCTATAGAGAGGGCAACGCGACAGAAAATCGAACCGCTCACACTGCCAACGACAGAGATGGTTAATGGTAGGCGGATCGCGAAGTTCAAACAAAAAATCTCAGATGTATTGGCTGCGGGTGAACTTGATTTCATGCAGGGCATTCTTGAGTCCTACCAACTAGAACATGATGTTTCGTCCATTGAGATAGCGGCAGCATTGGCAAAACTTGCTGAAGGTGAAAAGTCTCTTTTACTTGAGCCGGAGAAGAAACCGCCGCGCGAACGAAAAGAACGAAATGATCGAAAAGGTCGAAAAGGTCGAAAAGAAGGAGCCGGCACTGAGGAAGGGCGAAAACGCAGCAAGAAGCCAAGAGACGCCATGTCAAGGCCGCTACCAGAAGGCATGGAGCTGTTTCGTCTCGAAGTCGGACATGAGCATGAAATACAGCCCGGTAATATTGTTGGGGCGATAGCCAATGAAGCGGGGCTCGATGCGGAACATATCGGCCATATCGATATCAAAGATACGTATAGTTTCGTGGAACTACCCGAGGGAATGCCAAAAGCCGTATTAAATGACCTGAAGAAAACCTGGGTCGGCGGTCAACAACTTAAGATTACTCGCCACAATGCTAAGAGTGCTAAAAGTGCCAAGAGTGCCTAGAGTAAGGGTGGGTCTGTCGAAAAGAAACCACGGAAGCCATCGTCAGTTAAAAAGAAGCGTTCCGGCAAGAAGACTGAATCCGGCGATAAGAAAGCACAGCGCGCGCCACGGCGGAGAACCACTGTAAAAGAGCCGCCCGCCGGCGATAAGTGACACATTTCACCTCGGGAATTTCTCGACCTTGTGGCGACAAGCGTATATAGTGCGTTCCGCAAAACCTTTGCCACCCCCTATTTAGCCGCTTAAAAACAGGATAAACAGTGATTACCACAGCTAATATCACCATTCAGTTTGGTGCCAAACCCTTATTTGAGAACATTTCCGTCAAGTTCACGGAAGGCAATCGCTATGGTTTGATTGGCGCCAATGGTTGCGGCAAGTCAACTTTCATGAAAATCCTGAACGGTCATCTCGCCCCAACATCTGGCAATGTGTCTATTGATGCTAACCTCCGGGTAGGTGAATTGAGCCAGGACCAGTTTGCCTACGAAGAGTACAGCGTCGTTGATACCGTTATTATGGGCGACGCCAAGCTGGCTGAGATCAAACAGGAGCGTGACAGAATATACGGCTTTCCAGAGATGTCTGAGGAAGACGGCTTAAAAGTGGCAGAACTGGAAGCACAGTTCGCTGAAATGGATGGCTACAGTGCCGAGAGTCGCGCCTGTGAAATATTGTCTGGTGCGGGCATTGAAGAGGCTTTGCACTACGGCCCGATGAGTGAAGTTGCGCCTGGTTGGAAACTACGCGTTCTATTGGCGCAGGCCCTTTTCTCAGATCCAGATATTCTGCTGCTCGACGAACCCACCAACAATCTTGATATTCATACAATTCGCTGGCTCGAAGACACGCTCAACGAGCGAAAAAGCACCATGATCATTATCTCTCACGACAGGCACTTCCTGAATGCGGTTTGTACGCACATGGCCGATATCGACTATGGGACTTTAAAAGTGTATCCCGGTAACTACGACGATTTCATGATCGCATCGACGGCTGCTCGAGAACGGGTTCAATCTCAGAATGCGAAAAAGAAGGCGCAGATCCTTGAGCTTAAGCACTTTGTCAGTCGTTTTTCTGCCAATGCTTCCAAAGCAAGGCAGGCAACTTCAAGAGCACGCCAAATAGAGAAGATTGAATTGGAAGACGTCAAGCCTTCAAGTCGTGTGAGCCCCTATATACGTTTTGAACAGGATTCCAAACTACACAGATTGGCTTTGACCGTCGAAGACCTGGGTCATGAGTTTGATGGTGAGACTCTGTTCAAGGGTGGCAATATGATTATCGAAGCGGGTACGCGCCTTGCGGTTATCGGGGAAAATGGTGTTGGTAAGTCCACGTTCCTGAAATGCCTCATGGATGACCTACAGCCGGCAACCGGTCGATATAAGTGGGCAGAAAATACGTCGCTCGGTTACTGTCCCCAGGATACCGGTGCAGAGTTT
>JAQWMV010000059.1 GCA_029246605.1 Pseudomonadales bacterium
TGTCGGATCACCCTGACCTGGCTGAGGCAGCAATGAACCCCGGTGATATCGTATTCTTCAGACCAACAACGGTACATTGGTCTGGCCCGAACCTCGACGGCTCTGAGCGTAGAGGTTTCAATTGCTTCTACGTCGGCAACCCCTATAAAGATTGGGGTAAGAATATGGGCAGGAAAGTGATCAAGAAAGTAAAGGACGGTATCAAAAACGTCCTTTAAACACAGCGTCTAAGGCGTGAACTGGGCAAAACTAAGGGAGGGGGGCCACCCATGAGACGCTCAAACAAACCTATTTCCAAATGTCACACCTACAAGCTGAATCTTGATGACCATTTTTGGGTTCATGAAAACCAACGTGAACAATGGAGCAAGCACCGGGAATGTCCGGGATTTGAGAACGCCGAATTGTATGCTCAGTTTGATGAGTGGCAGCGCGAATCAACAGTAAAACCCTGGCGCCATCGTTGTTTCGGCAAAAGATGGGTCGGGACTCGATCAACTAAAGAGTTCGCTCTTAAACAGTTTTGCGGAAATTCAAAGAATGGTTAACGTTTCCTGACCATGACAGTCTCTATCCAAGCCATCGACAGTGCGCCGGGTGCTGTTATTAAGGACGTTGACGTCGCACGACTTGATGATGCGACCTGGCATGAAATCTACCAGGCGTTTCTACAATACGGGGTACTCGTATTCCCAGGACAGAACGACCTGGATGATGCAGGCCAGGGTAACTTTGCAGAAAGATTCGGCAATATAGAGAAGCTGGGTCCGAAACAGAAAGGCGGTACAACTCAGTTCAGCAACACTAAACCGGATGGCTCGTTGGCACAGCCTGGTGAATACCAGTACGAGTTGATCCATGGCAACGAAGGCTGGCATACAGATAGCACCTATATGCCACTTGCCTCCAAAGCCGCCATGCTGTTCGCTATAGTCGTACCACCAGAGGCCGGTGAAACGGGTTTTGCGGATATGCGCGCCGCCTGGGACGCTCTGGATTCTGCAACACAGCACAAGCTTGAAGGATTATCGGCCTACCACTCCCTGTATTACTCGCAGAAGGATGCTAACTACCCGTTCACTACAGACAATGTCTACGGGTTCCACGACAAAGGCGCGCCGCTCCGACCACTGATCAAGACGCATCCTGAAACAGGTCGTCAATCGATTTACACGGGTAGGCATGCCTATGGAATTCCTGGCATGGCGCCCGATGAATCAGAGCAACTGCTGTCAAAACTTCTGGATGAAGCCTGCCGTCCGCCGCGAACCTATGTCCACCAGTGGCAAACTGGCGATCTGGTAGTTTGGGATAATCGTTGCATGATGCACTCTGCATTTCCCTATGACCCACAATATCCACGAATATTGCGTGCCACCCGCATCGCCGGAGAAGAAGAGACCGAGCTTGCACCTACATTTCCAGATGAACGCGCCGCAGCTTTTAACCCAACATCTTCCAACGAATCCTCACCGGCGAAATAGCGTTTTAATAAACGTTACAGCAGTAACTCCAGGCGGGCATCCAGAAGGTCGGGCGCCAGATTATATTGATGCATAAAAGTGACCAGATGTTGGTGCAGTTCTTTCGCCACATCCGGGTGTTCACTTGCAACATTTTTTTCCTGCCCTGGATCTGTCGGCAGATGATATAACCAGGATTCACCCGGTTCAGTACTGTAGAGCAAGGCCCACTCATCGGTCGTGATTGTCGTGCTTGACTCCACCGACATCTTACGTTCCCGGCCGTCTACCTGACGGGTAATTTGACCAGGCTTGGAAAAAGGTTGAGTGCTGATAACGTATTGCCGACCGGCAATACTGACATCCTGCATTCTAGGTAGCAACGATTCACCTTCCACCACGTCAGGGATATCCTGATCCAGGATATCGAGCACCGTGGGCATTATATCAACTGCCGATGTCAGCCCGCTGTACACGGCGGGTTCAACGCCGGGTGCATAGATCATCAAAGGACAGGCAATGGTCTCTTCAAACAAGGGTGATCTTGCCCATAACCAGTCTTCATCACCGTCTTGGTATCGGGGCGTGACCGCCGCTGTAGTTTTAGGATGGCCGAAGGATTTGCCAAACAGCCCACCATGTTCGCCAAAGTAAAAACCGTGATCGGTGGTGAATATGATGGCGGTTTTATCCATCAAGTCCATGTTTTCCAGCTGTCTGACGAGGTAACCGATCCAGGTATCGACCATGGTGATTTCGCCACAGTAGCAGGCGTGGGCCTTCTTCACATGTTCCTCGGTCATGCCCTCGACATCCTGCCAGTAGGCATAGGGCGGATCTATCCGTTCACCGTCATAGCCGGGCCAGTAGAGTTCCGTGTAGTGGTCCGGTGCATCCCAGGGCTCATGGGGATCCCAGGCATCAATGTAAAGAAAGAAATCCTCTTTGTGATGCCGTTCCAGCCATTCCGCGGATTTTGTAAAGGTCTGCGGTGCAAAGCGATCGGACTCTACTCGCCATTTATCACGAACGTCGCCGTCGTACATAGAGCCACCTATTTGACCGGACACTTCAATGAAGCTACGAAAGCCGACGTCGTAGTTCATGCCACCGCGCATATAGAATGGCGTATCGACGACAGCAGCTGTGTGAAAGTCGCGTCGTAAAAGTTGTGGCAGCGTTTGCTGATTTTGCGGCATGGGTTCCCAACCCATAGTGCAACCAGACCAGCGCCCGGTATAAAAGTCAGCCCGGGCAGGCATGGTCGGGAAAGCAGCAGCGTAATGACGCTCGAACCGTACCGATTTACTGGCAAGGGCATCCAATGACGGGGTTTGAATGGTGCTATTGCCATAACAGCCAAGATGGTCCTTACGAAAGGTATCGGCAGTAATCCAGATAACGTTCATTCAATGCTCATTAAAAGTATGGCCTGTCAGCAGCGATGACGCCGCCGGACAGGCCTATTGAGGTTTATTCCTCTTCGATCGCGATAGCTCTAACCCATGTACCTTCCATGCGCCCGACGTTTAGCGGCAGACTCATGAAGAAACAACGGTCCTTGGTCAACTTCTCGATATTCACCAGCGGATAGGTGATCGGAATATTATTACCGGTCATTGCCCTGTGTGTCGGACAGTTTTCGGGTTCAGGATCCTTTGTTTTAGTTTCCCAACCGATGCCGGGTACGCCCGGGCAAAGCATCTTGATTTTCATCTCTTCAGCTAGCCAGTAGGCCGTATCGCCATCAATCCAGGGGGCATCATCAAAGTTAGTACTGCCAAGTATGACAATGTCACCCTCCTGAACATTCGACAAGTGCTCCGGCAGAATCGGCTCGCCTTTTAGATGATCCAGCTGACAAACGCAGGCTTCACCATAATAAGCATCAATCGGCATTTCCCAGAGACCTTTCATACCATCAGGAAGACCACTCCAGTTATCGTTGTGCCGAATACCAAGCTGGATGTGTGAACCCATATGGCCACTGACGCCACCCACAGGCCACCCGGCGAAGGTGCCTTCGTTACAGGCAACCAGTTGCTCAATCGTACCGTCTTTTTCGTTGTAGCTCTCTTCCACGATCCAGGGCATGTTGTATACGTCGCGCACACCTTCTTCGATGGTTTGGTCCATACGGGTAACCCGGGAAACGAGTTCCCAGGTTAGATCTACTACTTTATGTTCTTTTAGACTAATCATGATGTCCCCTTATTCTTCTTCCAGGGCAATTGCCCTGATAAAACTGGCTTCAGACTTAACAAAGTTCAGTGGTGTACCCACATAGAAAACCCTGTCTTTAGTTAACGTTTCAATGTTAACCAGCGGATGCGCGACGGGGATATTGGCACCCAGCAGCATGCGTCTGATCGGTGAATTATCGGGGGCGGCGAGCTTTAGATCGTATTGCCACTCAATACCCGGTACACCAAACCCGATCATTTTGATTTTGCGATCATTAATCAACCATTCGCAGGTTGATTTGGATAACCAGGGCTGCTCCAGTCCCGTATAAGGACTCGTCATTAATACGATATCGCCTTCCTGGATATTGCCGAGATGTTCCGGCTTGACTTCCTGACCGCGAACGTCGCCTTCCTTACTGAGCAGCCTCACACCCTCTCCGAGGGGATACTCGCTCGGGTCTTTGATGGCCTGTGGGGCGAGATCCTTCAGATTGCAAACCGCAGCCTCACCCATAAATGTCTCAAGCGGAAATTCCCAGAGACCTTTCATATCTTCCGATACACCAGCCCAGTGGCTGATATGACCCTTACCGCCCTGCACGTGAGAACCATGGTGGCTTGTCATGCGTTCCTGGTGCCACACTTCATCACCTCCGGGAGGTGCCGCATACAATGTAAACAGGGAATTATCCCCGGCAAATCGGCCTTCCTTCATGACCCAGGGCTTACCATAGGGGTCATTCGTGCCTTCCTCTACCGAGCCATCCACTCGATAGATCCGTGCCTCGAACTGTGGACTCAGGTCCACCGGCTTATAACCATCAAAACTAAACATCTCGCGTCCTCTTATATTTAAGCGGCCCTAAGTGTACAGCGTGGCATTACTGTACCCAAGCTAACTTTACGCGGTGTTCCCCCAAGAATATTCACCCTGAACTCTCAATGTCTCAGGTATCTGGTATGATTTCGTTCGTTAAATTGTTACTGACGTTAGTAGCATACTGATCGTATTCGGTTGTTGGCACGTCAAGCGGTGGCCTATGGAATTGACAAAACTGGTGGAATACTTCATTCCAGACGAAGTTCGCGATCAATCGATCAATGACTATTTTCGCGGACGGATTCTTGTTGTCTCAAGCGCAGCAGCCTTTGTCTGTCGCACTGTCAGGATTTTTTATCTCCCGTGGCATGCTGGAGGGTTTTGACAAACCACCCACCCTCATTCTTTTCGCCGTTGTACTGGTTACCGCAACGACACCCTTCCTGTATCAGTTTACTCATTCTGTCGCTATTGCTGGATCCTATCTTACGATGAGTTCCGCCCTGGCTCTGGCGGTATTTGCGTTTATTCACGGTGGGCTTTATTCAACGGCGTTGCTGTGGTTCCCTATTCTGCCCCTGTTCGGGGTTTTCTTTTCGGGATTACGTTACGGTATTTTAGTTACTGTGGTTCTAGTGCTTGATCTTATGTTTATGGTCTATGCACATTTTATGTTTACTACTAGGTGGGCACTGCCCTTTCCGCGGACCGACGGCGTCCAAAAACGCGCACCTCAGTATATAACTTGTGAAATTCAGATGGAATATGATGGTCGCGGTTCCACAGGTCTAATCCAACCGTCTATTTATGCAGTGAGAACCCATCACGCAACACGGGATCCACTTCGCCCACCGAGATCAGGGATTCAGCCATATCACGCAGTGAATCGTTCATGTCTCGATAGGCAATCCCGAGTGCTACCGTGCGATCATTGCGTAGATCCGTTGCGGCGTAGGTTGCCTTACTCCGGGCTCTTTTCGCTAAGCCTTCTGCATCCAGATTCTCGCTCAAATCCGGGGTCGCGTAACCGAGTTCCGGCAGTAACTGATCGATGCGGGTACATACTTCATCGAGGTCGATTTTGTGGGTATTGAACGCAATATAGCGCTCACCGTTCTTCACCATGACGCTTTCCAGTAGGGCAATCTGCACCGCAGCGGTATCGCGAACATCAACAGTATGCCAGGGTCGATATCCGTGTACGGCGGGATTACATTCACCCTGCAACATCTTTTTCATCAAACCCTGCCAGGGACCAAAGTCACCCTGGTGTGCAGACTGAATAGGGCCAATGTTGTCTGCCGGGCAGCAGGTAATCGAATCCCACAGTGCGCTCTTTTCTGCTGCGTCAGCAAAAGTCTGTTCAGCCTGCTGTTTACTCCTTGAATAGCCGCTAATTCTCGGATTATCACCATCGGGATAGCGATCTTCATACACCACCGGGCGTTGGTGCATTTCCTTCGGGTTGCTCTCTGACACGACCGCGGCGACACTCGAGGTCACCACCACGCGATTAACAGAGCCGGACTCATTCACGCTTTTGACAATGTGCGCACAGGTTTTCGCCATGTAGTCATCGTCGCCATAGCCATTGACGTGTGACACATGCGCCACGCCATGACAGCCTTTGAATATGTCGTCAAAACAGCCCGCTGTATTTAGGTCTGCGGAATGCAATGTGAGTCGGCCGGAAATATAGCCGGGCATGTTTTTTAAGAACGTTGTCTTGTTGGCATCATTCTCGTCTCTAACACAGGCGCGAACCCGATAGCCCCGGCTCAATAGATCGCGAACGACCCATCCGCCAATGAATCCTGCTGCACCGGTCACCGCAACGGTGCCGCCTTTTGGAATAGGTGCCATATCAAAAACCTTTTGTTAATAGCTAGTTTTGTTAAGGAATAGTCTCAATCTTAAGATCTCACAACTACAACCACTTGTCATTGTCTGCGCCGACCTTCCGGGGCGCTCTTTGAGGTGTCAGGCTATCGCCGTTCAAACGAAAACCTATACCTGGCAACTGTAACGGCGTGTCAGCATCACCTACTTTAAGCTCGGTGAGTAATCCCCGTGCGGCGGGCTGGCCTTCCGTGAGCAGTTCGTTGATTGTGCGCACGCGGCTCGCGGGAACGCCGGCTTCATCCAGTAATGTTTCCCAATGCCGAGCGGGCTTCGTCATAAACACCTGCTGTATTTCGAGCCGTAGCGCCTCATGATTTTCGCGGCGTTTTACAGCGTTGTTCCAGCGCGGATCCTCAGACCATTCCGGGTGACCAAGGGCCCGGCAAAAATCTACAAACTGTCGTTCGTTGTTGGCAGCGAGGGCAATAACAGAACCATCGGAAGTGTCAAAATTTCCTGCCGAAGGCGCACGGCTCGCCGCTTCATTACCCAGTTTCGGAATTTCTTTCCCAGTCGTTGCTGTAGCAACAACGTTGTTGACCATAAGATTCAGTGCTGTATCTAACATCGCGACATCTACCCGTTGACCTTCGCCCGTGCGATCCCGCTCCCGTAAAGCTGCTAGTACGGCAAATGCGCTGTTCAACCCCGTTGCGTAATCCACATAGGGCGCCCCGACTTTCATCGGGCCTGAACCCTCTGGCCCGGTAGTCGACATGATGCCCGACATGGCTTGAACAACATGGTCATAGGCAGGACGATGGCCT
>JAQWMV010000064.1 GCA_029246605.1 Pseudomonadales bacterium
GGAATCCCAAATACATGGGTGACCCCCAGCTTAACGAGTGCATCGTGTACCGCCTGCCCACCAGTAATTTCAGCCATCTACATTTCCTCGACAAATAAATAAAGTCGCCAATACTACCACGAGCCGAAAACTAGGAACCCACTACCCCACCGTCTTTACGTCGAATAGCCAGCGTACAATCCCGGGGTACTGTCGTGCCATCAACCGGGTTGGGAAAGTTGGTTCTGGATGGATTGCCTTTACCCGGGTGCTGAATGTTGACAAACATGGTACGCCGGTCCGGTGTCGTGGCGAAGCCAGTGATCTCGCAGTCTGGGACACCTGTTATCAGGCGTCGTAACTCACCGGTAGTAGTATCAGCGACCAACAACTGATTGTTGAGACCTTCTCTTTGGTCACCGTCGGTTGCAATGAACAATCGACCATCAGGATCGGCCCACAAACCATCCGGACTGCTCAGTGAACCTTCACCCAAATAGTGATCATAGCTCTTTAGAAACGTCTCCCATAAAAAATGTTGCCCAGCAACATGATCTCGGAAACGAATAATGTGACCATGTGGATTTGGTGCCTGTTGGTTGGCAGCGTTCGGCTGCTCACGGTCATCGTTGTTCGTTAACGAGCAATACATATAACCCGAAAGACCCTTAGTAATCCATTCAGGTCGATCCATCGGCGTGGCACCGAGCAGGGTTGCGGCTACCCTTGCATTAAGCAGCACATCAGCCTGATCAATAAATTCATTACTTAGGGTTTTGTTACTAATGTCCAGTAGAAGCCATTCACCCAGCCCATGATCGTTGAACCTCGCCACATACAGCTGACCTTCATCTAATGGGCTGATACCCTCCTGAACCATCGTGCGCCATGGGTGGTCAGACACGTAGCGATAAATGAACTCAAACCGTGAATCATCGCCCATATACACTAACAGCCGTCCATCATCAGCTTCCACAGCCGTCGCACCTTCGTGTTTGAATCGTCCAAGCGCTGTTCGTTTGACAGGTTTAGCCTTGGGATTCATGGGGTCGATTTCCATCACCCAGCCAAACCGATTGCCCTCGTTTACATAGTCTTTATCTGAAAGGTCGAACCGTGGGTCAAACAGATGCCAACCGTAGCCACCGCCGTACGTTGTAAAGCCATATCTTTTCTGGTTAGGCGTAGCGGTAAATGACCCTGCGCTACCAAAGTAGAGATTGAAGTTTTCTTCACAGGTAAGGTAAGTGCCCCAAGGGGTTCTCCCATTGGCGCAGTTGGAAATCGTGCCTAAGTAGGGGTTATTCGCAGGATTTTTTAGAAGCCGATGGTTCGCGACAGGTCCACTAAACTCCACCGCGGAGTTCACGTGAATCCTCCGTGCATAGTCACTTTTTTGGTTTGACCAGACACCGTCTCGCTCGGCAATCTCAACTACCGAGAGCCCATGCGCCGCCTGAGAGGTCAAAACGTCCGCATGGGTTCGTGGTGTATTGAATCCCAACACGTGAGAGTTTCTACCATACTCGTGATTGATAGCTAGTAATCCCCGGTGCTCGCCCAAGGAGAAAAAGGCCATGCCATCGTGACCAATACCTATTTGCTGAGGTTGATGGTCCGCATTCGGCGGATAGGTAAATGCAGGACCGCCGGGTTGCAAAGGGTCGCCCCAAGGCAACATGACTTGATATTCATACTCACTGGCTAAGGCAGGCATCTTGCCTTTGCCATCAGCATGGGCCACCGCCGTAAAATTCGAAAGCCGAGGTGCTGGCTTAGCAACAGCATGTGGCATTAGCATACCCAAGGTGGTTGCCAGCCCTCCACCAAGGACTGTCCGTCTCTTAATATTGACCAAAAGTTTACCTCTCTATGGCATCAACGAGTTTCATGATGGTTTCCTATGAAATTACTACCACGCTTTGTAGCTAAAGCTACTAGTACCCACAAAGTAGGTCATTTCTAAACTACTCGGTTACGCCTAAAGATCCATTCATCATGTCGATCGCAGCCCCCAGAGCACGTGCCAGCCCATTTGCATCAGCTTTATTCTTTCCTGCAATATCAAAGGCCGTGCCGTGGTCCACCGAAGTACGGATGAATGGGATTCCCATCGTCGCGGTAATGCTCTCGGCAAAATTATGCATCTTGATCGCTATGTGTCCCTGGTCATGATAAAGCGCCATTACCGCATCAAATTCCCCTGCCGTTGCGCGATAGAAAATGGAATCAGCGGGATACGGACCCACGACATTCAACCCCATTTGCTGTGCTTTCTCGACGGCGGGTGCAATTTCCTGAATTTCTTCAGTACCCAACATACCGCCTTCACCACCATGTGGATTGAGCGCTGCAACGGCAACTTTAGGGTTTTGAATACCCCATCTCTCTAAGCTCTGGACAGTAAGCTGAAGTTTTTCCAGCAGCACCGGTTTGGTAACGTAGGCGACGGCTTCACCCAAGGACTTGTGTGTCGATAAATGAGCGACACGTAAACCCCGGGTCATCAACATCGTAGCGGTTAAAGTAGAACCGGTCATTCGAGCCAATATTTCCTGGTGTCCAATATCCCCATGGTAACCTGCCGCATGGACTGCCTCTTTATTAATTGGGCAAGTCACAACACCAGAAACTGCACCGTCCTGGCATAGTCTGACTGCCGCTTCAAAAAATTGTACCGCTGCATGACCGGACGCTGCAGAGATGACGCCAATTTCAAGCGCATCAATATCGAAAGCAAGGGGCTCTAAAACCTGAATACAATTCGTCGCTTCCCTCACATTATCAACTGTTGCTATCGATTGAATTTCAGTATCAATTCCAGTTTGTACACAGGCCTGCTGAAGACAGGCAGCTGACCCGATGACAAAGGGCTGTGCGCGTTCAAATATTTTTATGTCAGCAAAGGTTTTGACGACGATTTCTGCGCCAACCCCTGCGGGATCGCCCATGGTTACGGCCAATAAGGGTTTGCTCATATTCTTAGTCTATAACGCCAGGAACTAATACTATATCGCGTTTCTCCATTACAATAACCAGTTTTGGAGATCCTTATGCCCACTGGTGGCAAACTACTGGTGCAGTGTCTGTTAGCACAAGGTACGGACCGCGTATTTTGTGTCCCTGGCGAGAGCTACCTCGCAATTCTAGATGCACTATACGATACAGAGATAGACACCATTGTCGCCCGACAGGAAGGAGGTGCCGCCATGATGGCCGAAGCAGACGGCAAGGCGACGGGCAGGCCGGGTATTTGTCTAGTCACTCGAGGACCCGGCGCTGCGAATGCCATGGCTGGCATTCATGTCGCACAACAGGACTCAACACCAATGATTGTCATCATCGGTCAGTTGGCGAGAGCCGTTCGTGGCAGAGATGCCTTCCAGGAGGTCGATTTTGAAGCAACATTTAGTACCGTAGCAAAATTGGTCATAGAAATTGATGATCCCGACCAAATTCCAGATTCCATGGCAGCGGCTTTTCACACAGCCATGAACGACAGACCAGGACCCGTCATAATTTCCGTCCCCGAAGACATGCTGAGCCAGGAAACCAGCCGCTCTGCCTGCAGTCTTTCCGAAGCCATCGAAACAATTCCCAGTGGCGATAATCTAGCCATGTTTAACATCCTAATGGATGAGGCATTACAACCCGTGGTCATTGTTGGTGGCTCCCGATGGAATACAGAAGCAATCACACATTTGCAGCACTGGGCCTTACACAGGCAACTTCCAGTGTCCACATCGTTTCGCAGACAGCATCTTTTTCCCGCTACCCATGCCTGCTATGCAGGAGAACTAGGAATTGGTGCGAACCCGGCTCTCATAAAATTGATCACCGACAGCGACCTCATCATTCTTCTAGGAGGCAGGCTGTCTGAGATCCCTAGTCAAAACTACACATTACTAGACATACCAGTACCAAAACAAAAGCTGGTACACATTCATCCAGATCCAACTGAGCTAGGACATGTATACCAGCCCACACTAGGGAT
>JAQWMV010000072.1 GCA_029246605.1 Pseudomonadales bacterium
TCTTCTGCTGTTAGCCGCCTCATCCGCAATGAACGCAAAAAACGTTGCTGTGTAATGATTTTATAGGCGAAATAGGCAGCGACGATCGCCGCGAGAACAACGCCTGCGATCAAACCGGTATCAGCTGCTTTCTGTGCAACAAGCTCGAGTTCTTCATGAAAAAAGAGGCTGAACATCTAGTTAGTATTGCGTAATTAAGGCCTGGAGCAGTATCACCATAACTCAAATTAGCATCCATACTCCTCTGCTGGCGGTCTTACACATGAGTTGAGTGATCGGATACTTGGCGAATTAGCTCTCGATCCCGGGCCCTGGCCGATCGCCGCCGGCACCGATCTGTAGCCGATCTGCTCGCGCTTTGGTGCTTCAACAGTTTCTTGGTCGTAATTCTCAAGGATAGTTACTCTGCCGCAAATGGCAAAGGCCTGATGCATCGATAGCCGTTGAAATCTACCTAGTCCTTTCCCCGCATTGTATTTCATAGTGGATCTCGCGAGGCATGCCTACCACTGGGTAGGCCAAAACGGCTCATTGCAGGGCAAGACTAACTCGACAACGTCATTGGAAATGCGCCCCTATCGCGGCGCCACCTTCTTTGGTTTCACCCTGGAACGATAAAGCCGGACGCTATCCGGGCGGCATGACGCTCGACTTCACAAAGCATGAACAACTTCGACTTCTCATTTCTAAACGATATGATATGATATAACATCATATGTGGGTTCCACATTATATATCACCTATCAACATAAGGAATTACCCGTGATCGAGATAAAACAACTTTACGCTGCTTTGCGCCACGCAATCGTTGCTACCTTTATAACGTCGTCAGGCCTCGCGTACGCAAACCCCGCTGAAGACCACCGAGATGCCCACCACCAATACATGGAGGAGGTCGTCGTCACTGCTCCTTTTAAAACCACCGCAGCCGAAACTATGCAACCTATCAATGTTCTAGCGGGTGAGGCGCTACTGGAGGAAATTGCAGACACGCTCGGCGAAACGCTAAAGGGAGAAATGGGTATCAATATCGCCTCCTTTGGTTCTGGCGTTGGACACCCCGTCGTTAGAGGTCATACCGGTAATCGCATTGGCATCCTACAGAACGGCGTGGGTACCACGGATGTTTCAAACCAGAGTCCCGACCACGCCGAAGGTGTGGAAGTTAGTTTCGCCGAGAGGATTGAAATCATCAGGGGGCCCGCGAGCTTGCTTTACGGTAGCGGTGCCATCGGCGGCGTTATTAATGTTATCGATGGGCGAATCCCCGAGACAGTTCCTAGCAAACCAAGGGTCATGCTTGAACACACTTACAACGACAACACCAGTGGCGATAGAACACTATTTCGGCTTGATGCCGGTAGTGGAAATTTCGCATTCCACCTTGAGGGCTTTCAACGAAGCAGTGATAACGTCGAAATTCCTGGATTCGCGATCGATGAAGCCGCTGTCGAGGCCCTTGAAGAGCTTGCTCACGCGCACGAAGACGAAGATCACGGTGATGAAGACGAACATCACGATGACGAAGAAGGTCACGAAGAGCACGATGATGAAGAACCACTTCCTAACACGAAGGGCTTCATTGGCAACTCCGACAGCGAATCAGACAGCGGTTCGATCGGTATGTCCTTTGTCGGTGAGCGAGGCTTTATTGGTTTTTCTACCAGTAAGCTGAACAATAAGTATGGCCTACCGCCCGGTTCGCACACGCATGCCCATGGTGACGAAGAAGAGGAACACCATGATGAAGAAGGTGAGCATGATGACGAGCATGACGATGGGCACGCGGAAGAAGGACATGGTGACGACCACGGCGAAGAGGTTGAGTTTGTGCGTCTTGATATCGAAAAAACTCGCCACGATCTTCGGGCCGGTATGAACTTTGACGAAGGCCTCATCGAGTCTGTCAGAGGCTCTTTGGCCTATACCGATTATGAACACGATGAAATCGAATACTTCGAGGATGGGGGACAAGTTGTCGGCACTGTCTATAGCAATCAAGGCTACGAGGGTCGTATAACTTTTAACAGGCGGGCAACAGGGTCTTGGTCTGGCGTTTACGGGCTTCAATTTTCCGACAACGAGTTCAGTGCTATCGGCGAAGAAGCTTTTATTCCAGAGTCAGATATTAGAAATCTTGGCTTTTTTGGTTTTGAGCAATACGAAGCCGAGCGATTCAACGTAGAGCTAGGCTTCAGATATGACGCCAATAAAGTCGAGACAGGCCGTTGCGATAGTGATGAATCAGAATTCAGCGCCAGTGGCAGCCTGCTTTACAAGATTAACGGCGAGTCTAATGCATTTTTTGGGCTTACACGGGCCTCACGAACGCCGGCAGTTGAAGAGTTATTTTCGAACGTCAATAACAGCACTTGTATCCGTGTCGACGACGACGAAGACCTGGTCCTGCACGCGGCAGTCAACCTTCTTGAGATTGGTAATCCAGACCTAGATACGGAAACATCGAATAATCTCGAGATCGGTTATCGTCATCACACCGGCCGCGTTACAGGCGAGATAAGTGCCTATATGAATCAGATCGACAATTACATTTTCTTGGATGTGACAGGAGAAGAGTTCGAAGAGCAACTGATTGGACAGCACTTAGCCCGCGATGCGGAATTTCGAGGCGTTGAGGCAAGGATGAATGTCAACGTCCTTGAGTCTGAGAATTTGGGCATAAACTGGTCACTTTTTGGCGACAGCGTGAAAGCGGAGTTCGATGCGGGAGGGGATATCCCACTCATTCCTGCTAACAAAATCGGCACGAAAGTCGAGTTTTATGGTGCACGTTGGACGCTACAAGTTCATCTCAACAAAGTTAGTGACCAAAAAGACACGGGTGAATTTGAATACCCGACCAAGGGCTATGATGAGGTATCTCTTTATGGCGATTATCACTGGGATCTGGGCAGCGCCGGCGGCGAGCTAAAGGTTTTTGTTAAGGGTAGCAATCTGACAGATGAGGAGATCCGAAACCATGCGTCTCGATTGAAGAACTATGCCCCAGAGTCAGGTCGTAGTTACCTGATTGGAATTCGTTACCGCTACTAAAGGTCGCAGGCCGCCAGCAACTTGGCCTCAAACTCTGCGGCTGGAAACTCTCCAGCCGCAATTACCTCAATACGACTATCATCCAACGAGTCCAGCGGGATCCGCTGAACCTCGTCACCCGCAAGGTTGTACCCGAAGGTACCTGCGTCCGTCAGCAACAACGCTTTCACCCTGTCTACCGTGTAGTTATTTAGCAGGGCGGTGATCACTTTTTCC
>JAQWMV010000089.1 GCA_029246605.1 Pseudomonadales bacterium
CCAACAAACAATGGACCGCACTTTGTAACGCCGTGGGACATCCTGAATGGCTTGCTGACGAGCGCTTTACTACCCCTGCACTGCGCGACCAACATGTGGATTTGCGGTTACAAATGACCCAGGACGCACTCATGGCCCGGACCGCTGAAGAATGGTTAACAATTCTTGATAATGCCGGCGTGCCGTCTTCCCCTGTATTGAAACGAAAAGAAGTCATTCATCATCCACAGGTGCTCGCCAGCGATATCATTGTGGAATCCGAGCATCCTGTTGCAGGACCCATTCGACAAACCAGAGCCGCTGCCCGATTTAGTAAAACATCGCCGGAATTGCGTCGAGGCGCGCCACTACACGGCGAGCACACTGATGAGATCCTCACCGAAATCGGTCTCGACCAGCAACAAATTACAGATCTTCGAGATCAAGGAGTTATCAAGTGAAAATAGGACTGATATCCGATACCCATATTCCTGAATCAGTGCCGGAGCTCTGGCCTCACGTCTATGAACAATTTCACGATGTTGAATGTATTCTGCATGGCGGTGACATTTATCATCTCAGTGTTATTGACCGCCTGAGCGAAATAGCACCGGTTTATGCTGCCCGGGGTAACGGCGATGACGGTTCTGGTGGCCGCAGCGTACTGCCTGATGACCCGCGTTTGAAGGAAGCCTGGCTGGTGGAATACAACGGCTTTAAGATCGGACTCACCCACTACATCCCGATGCCCGAATCACCGCCACATTTAACCGTACCCAAGTGGATAGATCGTTTGTTTCCAGACGACCGTCCTGATGTGCTCATTTACGGTGACACCCATGTGGAACAGATCGATGTCTTCGATGGTGTCCTATGCGTCAATCCAGGATCACCAACATTTCCTCACAACCTGCAACTTCAGTTCGGGACTATTGGTTTTTTACATCTCGATGGAGAAAAACCGCGCGCTGAAATCCATCAATTAACAGATAATGGTGTCGAGCCGTTCGATTGGGAAAACTCTCGAAGACCTTGGTAATTTTTCCAAAGGAAAAATTAGCCGCTGAAGCACAATAAGGAGCGCGTAGCGAGGATTGTGCGGAGAATCAGCGGCAGGTCAACGTTCCAGGGGCTGCCCGCTTTAAAACGGCAAGCCAGCCCCAGCCACAGCCGCTTCCGGCTCAATCTTCGCATGACCCGCTAATTCGACACGATTAACGGTAACCCCGTTCTCCGGACAAAACTCAACATGAGCAGCCGTCATCTCGAGAGTTCCCTGATACATATTAGGTGAACCAGGATAGGCCGCATGAGTAGCACCATGCTTGATCGCACTGAACACATGCACGTGCCCCAACGCAAGATAATCAAAAGAACTCTGCTCGATCTCATCCGGTGTAATCAATGAGGAATACATCCCAGCACCACGTTCAACGTAATAGCCATGGGTCACACCAATATACCAGCCATCATGGTCTTTAGGCGGCACGTACTCTAACGGTTTATTTTCAGGATGATGGTCGACGATACCCTTACCCCAGACTTTGACGCCCAGATCCGCAAACTCGATGACACCACCCTGTTCGTCCTTAATGAAGTGGATATGAGCACCAGCTTCAAGCGGGTCATAACGGTGATAGACCGAAAGCTCTGACATGCAATCATGATTACCCGTGATCATCACGACGGGACATTGCACCCGTGCCAGTTGTGCCGTCGCAAACTCAAGACATCGCGATTTTACGCGGTTGTGATCAAACAGATCACCGGCCAAAATAAACAGATCAACATCCAGCTCCAGAGACTTATCAACAGCGTCAATCAGACCCCGCTGAGCGTGACTCTCCTCTCCTTCGTCACCCATCTTATCGTCCAGATGTACATCTGACGTATGCAGGATATGACAATAATTTGCAGGCAAAAGAACTCCAGTAGATTCAGGGTATTAGGAAGCCAGCTAGTCTATTGACAGCGACCCGTCCAGGTCAACCTTAGGATGCACGCAGCTGATCTGCCCCTTGTGCTAATAATCGACTGTTGGCGGAAAATTGTTTACGCAAAAACACCATCTGGTCGCCCAGAATTCGTCCACTATGAGACAGCGCCAGGTACTCGGCATGGTTCGGACAGTATGGTAACGCCAGCAACTCCATGTGACATTCATCTGGTAACTTGCTGCCCTTGTGCTCATTACACCGTTTACAGGCTGTCACCACATTGGTCCAGATATCCTGACCGCCTCGGGAAATGGGATGTACGTGATCGCGACTTAAGCTCACCTCTTGAAACCGGTTTCCACAATACATGCAAACATTCTGATCACGACGAAATAATGCCTTATTGGTGAGCGGTGGTTCAGCTCTACCCTTAGTATATACCTTACCTTTAGATGCAATGATGCTGTTTAGGGTAACAATCGTTTGCTCACCAGTGGCTTTGGAATGACCACCATGGACCTGCATCACTTCCTCACCATAGGTCCAACTGACGAGTTCCCTCGCATGCAGACAGACAGCTTCTTCCCAGCTAAGCCACTCTAAGGGGAAACCGGCCGTATTGATGCGAAGAATTCGTAAGCTCATCAGAAAGCACCGCACAGATTTCGCGGCGCCCTATGGTATAAGGTGTGACCAAGGCTTTGACGCATAACTGCTATCTCTGGATCCCTTGAAGTCGTAATCTTAGCCATGTTGACTCAATTATCAAGCACTGACCCCACCAAGACATTATTCA
>JAQWMV010000093.1 GCA_029246605.1 Pseudomonadales bacterium
GTTATTCACGGTATTGCGCGACATTATCTACGTGAGTAATGAGATCCATATGCCGGAGGAAGCGGATTCCGAACACGTTACCAGTGCGGTATTTCAAATATTGCGCAATGCTGAAGCGCTGCGCACTAAACGCTCGACTAATCTCGTCGTTTGTTGGGGCGGTCACTCGATTGGGCGCGAGGAATACGACTACACCAAGGAAGTTGGTTATCAGATGGGCCTGCGTGGATTAGATATCTGTACGGGTTGCGGTGCAGGGGTCATGAAGGGGCCGATGAAAGGGGCAACCATTGGCCATGCCAAGCAAAGAAACTCAGAAGGTCGTTATCTTGGGATTTCGGAGCCGGGTATCATCGCTGCCGAACCACCGAATCCAATTATCAATGAACTGGTCATTATGCCGGATAATGAAAAGCGACTTGAAGCCTTTGTTCGAGTCGCGCACACCATTGTTGTGTGTCCGGGGGTGCCGGTACAGCAGAGGAGATTCTATATATCATTGGAATTCTGCTGCATCCGAAAAATAAAAATCTACCATTTCCGTTGATCTTTTCAGGGACCGCAGGCACGGGGGAGTATTTTGAAAGGATTGATCATTTTATCGGTGCGGCGCTTGGTCCAGAGGCGCAGTCGCTCTACAAGATCATCATTGACGACCCGGAAGCGGTCGCCAAAGAGGCGTTAAGTGGTATGCGTCGGGTCCGAAAATCCCGCAAAGCACGCGATGATGCCTATCATTTCAACTGGCTTTTGCACATAGAGCCTGAGTTCCAGCAGCCTTTCCGGCCTACCCGTGAAAGCATGGCGGAACTTGATCTTAGGCGTGATCAGGAACCCTACCTGATTGCAGCAAATTTACGCCGTGCCTTCTCGGGTATTGTTGCTGGTAATGTGAAGGAGGAGGGTATTCGTGCGGTTAAAGAAGGCGGGGTATTTGAGATCAAAGGCGATCCAGAACTGATGGTACTTATGGACGAATTGTTGGAATCATTTGTTCAACAGCAGCGGATGAAACTGCCAGGTGACAAGTACATACCCTGTTATAAGGTAGTGAGTGGCAGCTAGCCTGCTATTGCGATAACTTTACAACGCCCAGGGTCTTGTCGGGGAGGGTGTCTTCACCCAGATGCCACGCGACGGGCCGCTCCCCTTTGACTGTGATGCGGCGACCCAAGCGTTCATCTGGCCAGTAGTCCCACATCGCATGGTGTAATACACAGCGGTTGTCCCAGATCGCGACAGCATTCTCACTCCACCGGAAACGACATTGGAACGCCACCCGTTCCGTGTGGTTGAAAAGAAAATCAAGCAACGCACGGCCTTCTTCTTTAGGGATATCGTTTATCGACTGGGTGAATTCTCAATCAACGAACAGCGCTGGACGACCACTGTCCACATGTTTTCGTACAATGGGGTGGTCGTTTTCCGGCCAGTCATCTGCTACTGAATTTTTAAATTTGAATAAATTGTGGAATGGTTCCTCACCTGAGTGTTTGGCGGTTAGGCCATCCAGATAAATTTTCATGGCGGATGATAGCGCGTCGTAAGCAGCGTAGAGACTGGAAAAAAGTGTATCACCACCTAGTGTCGGGATCGTGTGTAGCTGCAGAATGCTGGCCTGTGGTGGTTCGGCATCACAGGATACGTCGGAGTGCCATCGGCTACCGGCGGCAACTTCCGTGTCTTTGCCGACCTTCATGTTCATAAGCCCGGGATGCTGCGTTTCCTTACCCCTTGCTGCCGGGTGAATATGAATTTCGCCGAAGCGCTGGGCGAAAGCTGTTTGCTGTTCCGGTGAGAGCTTCGCCTGATCACGGAAAAAGATTACCGAGTGGTCAGTGAATGCCTGCCAGATATCCTGGTACTGACTTTCGGCCAGATCGTGTAATACAGCGCCGTGAATTTCTGCACCAATTACGGGTGTTAGTGGATCAATTTCAATTGCCATAACGAACCCCTAAACTGATACGGCAGTGTTACGCAAAACATTTGGTGACTCAATTAAGGTATTGTAAGGGTTAAGTGAACTTGAGAGCGCTAGCGCCTCTAAAAATATCGTGTATCGTTGAGCGCTGCCCGTTTGAAGTGCAGGTCCTATGAAAAATATATTGTTACTGCTCGCTCTATTTGTTGCCCCACGTGTGTTGGGCGATGAGTTAAATGTGGCGATCGCCAGTAACTTTTCATCGGTGAGTTCTCATGTAGGTGAGCTCTATTCTGAGACCACGGGACATCGTGCGGTCTTCAGTTATGGTTCGACGGGAAAGCTTTATGCGCAAATCGTCAATGGTGCACCATTCCACGTTTTTCTTAGCGCTGATGTTGCTCGTCCAGAATTGCTGGAACGAAATCAGATTGCGATTAGCGGTTCTCGATTTACTTATGCGATCGGACAGATGGTGCTTTGGAGTCCAACGATCGAATTTGATTCGCCTGATATTTTAAGCAGCGACATCAAATATCTTGCGATTGCCAATGAAAAACTGGCCCCCTATGGTCTTGCTGCGAAGCAGTTTTTGACCCGTGCGGGACTGTGGGACAGCCTGCAAGGAAAAATAGTCCGAGGAGAGAACGTGGCTCAGGCGCTACTGTTTGTCGACAGCGGCGCAGCGAGCATTGGTCTGGTTTCGCGAGCACAGGTTCAATTTAGAGCAGGCAATTTGTACGCTGTATCTTCAGAGGAGCATGCTCCTATTGCACAGCAAGCAGTATTGCTAATTGACACTGCAGCCGCCAGGGCCTTTCTCGCGCTACTGCGTTCTGAGGCGGGCAAGCAGGTCATACAGAAATATGGATACCTAGTACCGTGAATGATGCAGATATTGTTGCCCTGTTGGTGACATTAAAACTGGCGCTGGTCAGTACAATAGTGTTGCTGATTCTGGGTACGCCTCTGGCGTGGTGGTTGGCCAGAACCCAATGGCGGTTTAAGTTCATACTCGAAACGTTGGTTGCATTGCCGTTGGTTCTGCCGCCGACAGTGCTAGGGTTTTATTTGTTGGTCGCACTGAGTCCTACTGGGCCAGTCGGTACATTAACTAACGCGATTGGGCTTGGTACCCTCGCATTCTCGTTTTCTGGACTCGTCGTCGGGTCTGTTATCTATTCTATGCCGTTTGTGGTGCAGCCATTGCAGGATGCCTTTAGAAATATTGGCGCCCGACCCCTGGAAGTTGCTGCAACGCTGCGCGCCTCGCCGATAGACCGGTTTTATAGTGTTGTACTGCCACTGGCGATGCCAGGGTTTATTACCGCGGCGGTATTAGGGTTTGCGCATACCTTAGGTGAATTCGGCGTGGTGCTGATGATCGGCGGCAATATTCCTGGTGAAACTCAGGTAGTTTCAATCGCTATCTATGACCATGTGGAGATGCTTGAGTACAGCAGGGCGCACTGGCTGGCCGGCGGTCTTTTGATGTTGTCGTTTGTCATGCTGGCCCTGGTCTATCGTCAGCGCGGCTTCAGGGTGTCGTCATGACGATTGACGCACGGTTTGTGAGTGAGCGGGGCACGTTTCATCTTGACGTTGATTTTGAACTTCCCGATCAGGGCATCTCCGCTGTATTTGGCCCCTCGGGTTGTGGTAAGACCAGTTTGCTTCGGGCGATCGCAGGTCTGGACCGGAGTACAGGTCATCTGCGCATTGGCGAGGAAATCTGGCAGGATGAGAAGCAATTTCTGCCGACCCACGAACGTGCATTGGGGTACGTTTTTCAGGAACCGAGTTTATTCAATCACCTGACGGTGGATAAGAACCTTACCTATGGTCAATCACGGATACCTGCGGCTAGCCGCAAAGTCTCGTTTGACGATGTTGTTGAGCTATTAGGTCTTGGCTCGTTACTGGGCAGGTCTCCGGCAACACTGTCCGGCGGCGAACAACAGAGAGTCGCCATCGCCAGGGCGCTGATGACCAGCCCGCGATTGTTGCTGATGGACGAACCACTGGCATCGTTGGATTACGAAAGAAAGCTGGAAATTCTGCCCTACATTGACGCGCTGCATCGGGATCTTGAGATGCCCGTGCTGTATGTCAGTCATGATCGTGATGAAGTGGCACGATTGGCGGATCATTTATTGCTGATGCGGGCTGGTCAGATCGTCGCTGCAGGTGCGATAGGTGATATGTTGACGCGAGTCGACTTGCCACTGGTGCAAGGTGGTGAAGCCGAGGCAATTATTGAGGCGAGCGTGTCGGGGCATGACGATGAGTTTCAACTGACATTTTTGGATTCTGCTGCCGGGTCATTCACATTCACGGGCAGAGGCGTCGACGTGGGTGCCGATGTTCGTCTTCGCATACTGGCCAAAGATGTGAGCCTCACGTTGGCCCATCAAAGTGATACCAGTATTTTGAATATATTTCCCGCGACCATAGATGACATGATTCCAGAGGGCGAGGCTCAGATGACTGTGCGACTTTTGGTCGGCGAAGTGCCGATTTTAGCGAGGATTACTCGCAAGTCTGCAGATAATCTCGGACTGAGCCCCGGGATGAAATTGTTCGCGCAAATGAAGAGTATTGCGTTGTTGGCCTAAAGATTACGTTTGAACATGGCGAAAAGCCGTTCCCAGTGCCGCTCTGCCGCTGCCTTGTGATAGGCCTTGTCCCGCTGAGGGAACACGTAACCATGTGTCGTGTCGGGGTACCACTCAATACGGTAGTTGATGTCGGTGGTTTTCATGTGTGCTTCAAGTTGTTCTATCATTTCTGCTGGCACGTGAACGTCGGTCTCGGCGCAGCCAAAATACATTTCTCCTTGAATCTTGTCGGCATCCAGGTGCGGCGAATCATCATCTTCATTACACAAACGTACGCCGTGTATGGATGCTGAAGCCTTTATCCTGTCCGGAATCTGCGCAGCTGCTGCGAAGGCAAATGGACCGCTCATACAGTAGCCGGTGCAGCCTGCCGGCCCCGCTTTTGCGTCGCTGTCTTTATCAGCAAAATCAAGCATGGTTCGACAATCCTCAACAACCATCGCATTCGTTAACGCCGCCATGTGCTCGCGCATCTTGTCTGTGCTTTCCAGGGTGTCCTGCCGCTCGAAGTGAACAGCGGTTCGGTAGTACAGATTGGGCAACATCACGTAATAGCCAACGGTTGCCAGTCGTCGTGCCATGTCGTGCAACTCTTCTCTTTTTCCTGGTGCATCCATCAGAAACAGCACAACGGGGTAGGGCCCACCTTCCTCAGGTACTGTTATAAAGGTCGTCATTGCGCCGTCTTTCGTCGCGATATTGAGTTGTTGTTCTTTCATTTTCTTTGATCCTTATTTACAACAGATGGTTTCTGAAATAGCTATGTCGTTCAGGCGTTGGCAGGCTTTGGGTGTAACTCATCGAGGGGAATTGATGTGCCATTGCCGGTGACAACACGTGCATGGAAACGGCGTAAACGTCGTGGTTCATCGACGCCTCATGAGTGTGCAATGACGCCTACCTCCCAGTTCATGTTTTCACAATAGGGGCTTACGCGTTGCGCTTTATCCTCAACGACAAGACCTTTTTGCAGCCGTGGGTTATGGGTGGTGATTCCCGTAGGGCAGGTGTTCTTATTGCACTGCAGCGCTTGAATACAGCCAAGGGCAAACATAAAGCCACGTGCGGAAACCACAAAATCTGCACCCAGACGCAGTGCCAGGGCTACGGCTGCAGGTTCAATCAGTTTGCCAGGAGCCACAATACGGATTCGCCGTTTTAGATCCCGCTCAATCAGCTTGTTAGAGAGTAGCGGTAAGCTTTCTTTTAAGGGTAAGCCCATATAGTCAATCAGACTCTGTGGCGCAGCCCCGGTACCACCATCGGCACTGTCCAGGGTAATAAAATCCGGTGTCGACTCCATGCCTCGGCGGTGGATTTCAAAGGACATTTCATCAAGGAAGGCATAACTGCCGAGGACCAGTTTAAAACCGATAGGCTTGCCCGTCACCGTGCGGATATGGTCGACGGTGTCTAGTAGTTCTGCAACAGAATCTATTTCCGTGTGCCGGTTAGGGCTGATGTAACCTTTGCCAAGTGGTATTCCCCGGATATTCGCTATCTCTTCGGTGACCTTTTCGCCGGGAAGCATACCGCCCTTGCCAGGTTTTGCGCCCTGGCTTAATTTTAGCTCGAACATTTTGACCTGTGGCAGTGCGGCGAGCTCACCGAGTCTTAGGTCGTCGAGATTACCCTGTGCATCTCTGACCCCATATTTCGCGGTACCGATCTGGACCACAATGTCGGCGCCGCCCTCCAGGTGATAGGGAGATACGCCGCCTTCTCCGGTATTCATCCAGTAGCCAGCCATGCTCGCGCCGCGAGACAACGCCAGTACGGTCGGTTTTGAAATCGCGCCGAAGCTCATATCCGAAATATTGAATATAGAGGACGTGGTGTAGGGGTAGCGGTTATAGGGGCCAATGGTGAGCGCTTCAAGTTGTGCAGATTCACCTTCCAAGGTGGGGAATGGACAGTTGACGAACAACACGGTGCCGTTAGTGGTAAGCGACCGGGTGGAGCCAAACGGTACCGTTGAATCGACATTTTTTGCAGCACGGTAGACCCATGATCGTTCGGCACGATTAAAGGGCATTTCTTCTCGATCCATGGCAAAAAAGTACTGCCGGAAAAATTCACCGAGTGTTTCGAACAGATAGCGAAAACGCCCAATGACGCGATAGTTGCGGCGAATCGCCGAGGCGGTCTGCGTCACATCGACCACGCAGATGACCACGATGATCACTATGCCGCCAAGAAGCGCCAGTACCAATAGAACTGAAATGACCTCTGCGAACCAGTTAACAACGCCAAACTCCATCATGGCTAACCCCTCATGCGGTTCCTGTATGGTTTTGTTGATGCGTTCCTGAGTTGATTGTAGCGCTTTCTGTGACAGCAAGTGAAAGCTAAAAGATTTTCGCGTAGCATTGAGCTCCTGAGTTGTTTTCAAGAGTAAGAATTATGACAGAGCGCGTAACCACCGGTGGCCTTCAGGTTGCCAAAGAACTATATGACCTTGTTGCCGACGAGATAGCCCCGGGAACCGGTGTCGATCCCGAACATTTTTGGCAGGAACTGGCCAATATCTGTACTGACCTGGTACCCCGTAACCAGGCACTGCTAAAAGTCAGAGACGAATTCCAGACACAGATAGATGACTGGCACCAGGCAAGGCAAGGGCAGGCCCATGATGCCGCAGCCTACGAGAGTTTCCTGCGAGAGATTGGCTATATGCAGGAAGAGGGTGATAACTTTGAGATAACGACAGATAATGTTGACGATGAAGTTGCATTGATGGCTGGGCCACAGTTAGTTGTGCCGGTGATGAATGCACGGTATGCCTTGAACGCTGCTAATGCGCGTTGGGGAAGTCTTTACGATGCACTTTATGGCACGGATGTCATTCCTGAAACTGACGGTGCGGAGAAAGGCAAAGGTTATAACCCTGGTCGGGGTGATAAGGTCATCGCTTATGCTGCAGGGTTTCTAAACGAACGTACGCCGCTGGCAGGTGCCAGCCATGAATATGTGACGCAATATGCCATTGTAGATGGCAGCCTGTCATGTATGCTCGCCGCCGGTGAGGCTACAGGTCTTGCTGATCCAGCACAGCTGAAGGGCTATCTTGGTGATCCAGCGGACCCTACCAGTGTCCTGCTGGTCCATAACGGATTACATATCGAAATTCAGATCGACCGCACCGATAACATCGGTAAAGATCATAAAGCGGGCGTCAAAGATATTGCGATGGAATCGGCCCTGACCACTATTCAGGATTGTGAAGATTCTGTTGCTGCAGTTGATGCCGAAGACAAAGTTTTGGTCTATCGCAACTGGCTGGGTCTGATGAAGGGTAACCTCGCAGAAGAATTTGATAAAGGTGGCAGCAATGTTCGCCGCACGTTAAATGCCGACCGGACCTACACCACACCAGATGGCGGGCAGTTGACGCTGCACGGTCGTAGCCTGCTGCTAATCCGCAATGTTGGCCACTTAATGACGAATGATGCGGTTCTGCTCGCTGACGGTAGTGAAATTCCCGAGGGGATTTTAGATGCGATGGTCACGAGTCTTGCCGCGATGCATGATTTATTAGACAAAAATGAATACAGCAACTCCCGCAAAGGCAGCATGTATATCGTTAAACCTAAAATGCATGGGCCTGATGAGGTTGAGCTGACAGTTGATTTGTTCGGCCGCGTCGAACAGGCCCTGGGCCTCGCCAAAAACACGCTGAAACTTGGCATCATGGATGAAGAAAGACGAACCACGCTGAATTTAAAAGAGTGCATTCGTCGTGCCAGTGAACGCGTCATCTTTATTAACACAGGGTTTCTTGACCGAACAGGCGATGAGATTCATACCAGCATGGAAGTCGGACCCATGGTCAAAAAGACTGTGATGAAGCAGCAGGCATGGATACTTGCTTATGAAAACTGGAACGTCGACGTAGGTCTGGAGACAGGTTTTTCCCGCCGTGCACAAATCGGCAAAGGTATGTGGGCCATGCCCGATGAGATGGCTCAAATGATGGATCAGAAAATCGGTCATGCCGAATCTGGTGCCAATACGGCATGGGTACCATCACCGACCGCAGCAACTTTACACGCCATGCATTACCACATGGTGAGTGTACCTAGCCAGCAAGAAGCGCTCAAAACCAGAGCGCGGGCCGCTATGGATGATTTGCTGACCATTCCTGTTTTAACGGGTGAAAACCTATCCAGCCAGGAAGTGTCACAGGAACTGGAAAACAACGCCCAGGGAATTCTTGGCTATGTCGTGCGCTGGATTGACCAGGGCGTAGGTTGTTCGAAAGTTCCCGACATCAATGATGTTGGTTTAATGGAAGACCGGGCAACGCTCCGAATTTCTTCGCAACACATCGCCAACTGGCTGCGACACGGTATTTGTTCTGAAGAAGAAGTGCTTGCGACGCTGAAGAAAATGGCCGCGGTTGTTGATGAACAAAATGCCGACGATGATGCTTACCGTAACATGGCGCCAAATTTTGACGACAGTGTTGCCTTCCAGGCAGCATGTGATCTCGTGTTTAAAGGCAGGGATCAGCCGAATGGCTACACCGAACCCGTGCTGCATGCCCGCAGGAGAGAAGCCAAACAACGCTTTGGGAGCTAAACGCTGTTGAAAAAGATACTCGTCATTGAAGACGAGGCGCTGATCCCCCGTTAATCCAGGCATCAGCCAGCATCACAGTATTCCCAATCTGATGGCATGCCGACGCATAGGATAGGTCGATG
>JAQWMV010000189.1 GCA_029246605.1 Pseudomonadales bacterium
CCAATCTTGCTCATCAGTCGATCAACGACAAACGCGGCCCTCGACATATATCCTGAATCCTCCAGCAATGATAGGCATAGAAACAAAAAACCAATAACCGGAATAAAGGTCGCAACAAGTTGAATGCCCCCACCCAGACCATCGGCTAAAAGCACAACAACTACCGTCGGCATACCGACAGACTCCAATAGCGACCGAGTCATATCCACAAAAACAACGCCAAACAGGATGTCGAAAAAATCAATAAATACTGCACCAACATTAATGGCAACGGTAAATATTAAATACATCATCAGAAGAAAAAACGGAACACCAAGCCAGCGGTTGAGAACCCAGTTATCGATAGTCTCAGTAAGGTTATGCACAACAGGGGTAACCTGAACGACCCCATTGGTTATCACTTCAGCCTGATGATAGCGTCGCACCAGCTTATCGCTGGTTGAACCAGAAAAACTCGATTGCATAGCAGGAAGCCTAATATCATTAATGACCTGCTCGGCCATACACAGCTTCAACGGGCCAATCCCTTCCCCCGTGGCGGCGACCAACGGGATAACAGGCACTTTAAGGCGTTTAGATAGCTCCTGTGCATCGACATGAAAGCCATGTTCTTCTGCAACATCAATCATGTTTAGCGCAACGATGACAGGCGTGTCGCCTTCCAAAAGTTGTTGAGTAAGTACCAGGTTGCGCTGTAGATTGTTGGCATCGACAATATTTACAACCAAATCAATATCACCATCCTGCAGGAAGTTGCGCGCAATCTGTTCGTCGACACCAAGATACTCCTGCTCCAGCGAATAAATGCCGGGTAAATCCACGAGCTGAATGTATGCATCATCCAATGAGAACTGGCCAGATTTTTTCTCAACGGTAACGCCAGGCCAATTGCCTACCCGTTGATGTGCACCGGTTAGATCGTTAAACAGGGTTGTCTTGCCACTATTGGGATTACCAATCAGCGCAATGCTGTATTCGCTCATGGCGTATGTTCCACTTCTATTGCTGATGCCTCTGACTTTCGAATACTCAACAACGTTGAACCCGCGCGAACCTGAATAGGATCGCCTACCGGCGCAAATCGCAGCACTTCGACCTCGATTCCAGGATACAAGCCAAGGGCATACAGTCGACTCTGTAACTCAGAATCCTGCTCCCCTGCCCGAATAATCCTGCAGCGTTGTTGGCGGTTAAGCTCAGCTAATGTCACTACAGGCTCTTAATGAGAATTATTATCATTAACTCTAACAGAAGTTCGCGATATTGTGGCGAATTTAATCAAGTAGGTGTAACAAGTAACGTTATCTCATTGCGTCATATATCTTTTGAACATAGCATTGATCTTGCTAATTTTCTAAACAATCTCGAATAGTTTTTTGGAATATTGAGATGGAAATCTTACTGCTCAAATTCTTTGTTCTTCTCGGATTCTCACTGACTTTTGTTATTTCAATGATAGGTATTCCGGCGTCGTACAATAGACGACAGCAAAAAATGTAACACGAAAGGGATCTCGTGCCACAAGACACATCAAGAGCAATTGAGCTAATACAAATGAAAAAATTAGCAACCGGACTATTGCTGATGGTTTCCGGTATCTATGTGGCTGCCAGTATTTTTGACCAGCATTTTGTTTGGGTAGGGTTTGTTGCTGCAACCACTGAAGCAGCTATGGTCGGTGCTATCGCTGACTAGTTCGCTGTCACCGCCCTATTTCGCCATCCACTCGGCATTAAGATCCCTCATACCGCAATCATTCCTTTACGAAAGCATGTAATCGCCAGTCAGCTTGGCGACTTCGTGCAGAGCAATTTTCTTTCAGAGGAAGTCATCAGCAACAAAATCAGAAACATGTAGCTAAGTCGATCAATCGCAGTCTGGCTGGTGAAGCCACAAAATGCCCACGCTGTCGCTGAACAGGTAACTGAAGGTCTCGGAGGAATTGTCAGAGTCGTCAATGATGAAGACATTCAGAAACTGATAGAAACCAAACTGACAGCAAAGATAAACGATACTTCACTTGCCCCCATTATTGGTGATCTGTTGTCGTTTTTGACCGCCGGGAAACGCCAGCAAGATCTCATCGACACGATCGTTGCCGCAGGTCTGCGAATCCTGCAAGACAACGATCTCGATATTCAAAGCCACGCAAGCCAGGAAACACCCTGGTGGTTCCCTGATTCCGTCGATAATGCAATCTACTCAAAAATTGTTCGAAGTGTTTCAAACATCCTGCATGACATGCAAATTGACGAGGTACATCCGCTAAGAGTACGCATGGTGACCGGGATGAACCAGTTCATGGATAACCTGAAGCATTCACAGGATATTGCTGAAAAAGAACGCGTCATCAAGCAGGATTTGTTGCAAGAGTCTGCCGTGCGAGATTTTACGGGTAGTCTCTGGGAAGACCTAAAAGAGGCACTGCTTTCTCAAGGTGAACAATCGGACAGCGAACTGTCCCAGGCGATGGAACGTACCGTGATAGCCTTTGGTGAATCCATCCTCGAAGATGACGCGCTCGCGGAAAAAATAGATCAATGGCGCGAGCAATCCGCGAAGTACCTCATTACAAATTACGGGCATGAAATATCAAATCCCATCACCAATACCATCGATCGATGGGATCCCATAGCAACGGGACCCTGGTCGGTGGCCTGGTAGGGTTACTGATTCACACGGCAAACTATGTAATTGCCATCATTAACGGCTGATCGCCTGTTGATAGCCGCTATAGCTTGGATGATCTATCGCGATCTGATTCGTAACTGCCTGTCTTAGATGGGCCCGCAATTGATTTTCATCAAGGTCAACATCATCGTCTTGCAACTTCTTAACAAGGCGCCAACGCAGAACCTCTAGCCCGTCTTCCGTAGTGCCAAACAGCGATTGCAGAGAAGCCAGTTCCCAACCTCTAGATTCAGAAAG
>JAQWMV010000115.1 GCA_029246605.1 Pseudomonadales bacterium
TATCGAACTGCAGCGGCTTGGAGTCGAAGTCATTGCAGTGGACCGATACGCAAATGCACCGGCAATGCAGGTGGCGCACCGCTCACATGTTATTTCCATGTTAGATGGGCAGGCTTTGCGCGATGTGATCGAAGCCGAAAAACCTGATGTCATCATTCCGGAAATTGAAGCCCTAGATACGGGAACGTTGGTGGAACTCGAAGCGGAAGGCTTTCGTGTCATCCCCACCGCAAACGCCGCGAGATTAACCATGAACCGCGAAGGGATTCGACGACTGGCCGCGGAAGAATTGGAGATTCAGACATCACCTTTCCAGTTTGCCGACACAGAGGAACAATACCGACAAGCCATTGAAGAAATAGGTTTGCCCTGTGTGGTTAAGCCAATTATGTCGTCCTCAGGTAAAGGGCAGAGTCTGGTGCGAGAACCAGAAGAGGTCACCACAGCCTGGCAATATGCCCAGGAAGGAGGGCGGGCTGGTGCTGGGCGAGTCATCGTTGAGGGTTTCGTCGCATTTGATTTTGAAATCACGCTTTTGACTGTACGTCATAAAGACGGCACGTCATTTTGTGAGCCCATTGGTCACGTGCAGGTGGAGGGTGATTATCGGGAATCCTGGCAGCCGCAACCCATGAGTGAACTCGCCAGGCAGCGGGCCGAAGATGTGGCGAAACGAGTAACAGATGCGTTGGGGGGATTCGGGCTCTTTGGCGTGGAACTATTTATTGTAGGTGATGAAGTTGTCTTCAGCGAAGTATCTCCAAGACCTCATGATACTGGTATGGTGACGATGATTTCTCAGGATCTGTCGGAATTTGCGCTACACACACGTGCCATTCTCGGTTTGCCTATCCCTGACATCCGTCAGTTGGGACCATCCGCGTCAAGCGTAATTCTTGCTGAGGGTGATTCGAAAGAACTACAGTTTACAAACCTCGAAAATGCCCTTGCCGAAGTTGATACTAAGATAAGACTCTTCGGTAAAACGGAAGTGGAAGGCAAACGCCGCATGGGTGTTGCTTTGGCGAGAGGAGAGGATATTCATCAAGCGCGAGCAAAAGCCAAGCGTGCGTCAGGCGCTATAGACTTTTTGTTTTAGGTCGTCACTGTATTGCTCCATACCTGTTTCAAAACTTCTAGGTGTAATGCCGAGGTCACGATTCATTTCCACGGTATCGAAGTGCTTGTCCTCCAATAACCGTTTGACCTCTGATGTTGAAATGGTGGGTACTGTCGGGATAAGTGTCGTTAATTGTGCAATCGAAGCAATGGCAAAATGAGGTAGAGAGACGATCCGGCTTGACTGTCCCGCCGCATCGATAACTGTCTGTACGAAATGACGATAGGTAATTGGTGATGGGCCCGCGATCACAATACTCTTGTTGATCAAACGGTTGTCTATGCAGTTGATGATGGCATCTACGACGTCTTCACAATGAATGGGTTGGATCAGAGATAATCCTTTAGCGGGCAATGGAATAATTGGTGATCGTCGTGCAGTATTGGCGATTCTTTCAACATTGTTTAAACCGTCTGCACCGTAGATAAGTGTTGGATGCAAGATCGTAGCGTCGACGTCACTCGACATGACAATGCGCTCCATTTCAGTAACATCAATGCACTTTTGGTCGGGGAAGCGTGTGAACTTTCGGGTAGACCCGAGTCCAATGAAGCGATCCAGATTGCTGGACAATAAATGCTTCACCAGATTCGGATTGCTGCAGTGAATCAGAATATCAGTAGATGGCAAAAAGGACTGATCTAATGCGACGTCCACTGCAATAGTTTCAGCACGGGTATCCTTAGTCAAAGCGCGCAGTTCAGTCACCTTTGTTTGACTACGGCCTATCCCCAGTACTGGTCGACCCATGCCCGCAAGTTTGAGGAACAAAGATTTCCCAGGACCTGAGGTCGCCCCCACGATCGTAATCTGCTGTTGATTCACCCGGTATTTCTCATGCTCGCTGCAATGCCAGCAATCGTGATGAGTAGTGCTTTTTTCACAAGCTCGTTGCTGTCATCCTGGCGGTAGCGTGAAATAAGCTCAATTTGTAGAAAGTGCAATGGATCGGTATAGGGGTCACGCAGGTCAAGGGTCCTGCGGACCTCGGGGGCATGCTCTAGCAAAAGCTCCTGCTTCTTGATCTGGTTGACGTCTTCAATCAATGTCGCAAGCTCGCTTTGGAACTGCTCACCCAGGAAGGTCAGGTGCTCCGGTACCAGGACCTCATCGTAGTGCGCAGCGATTTCGGCATCTGCTTTGGTTAGGACCATTTCCAACAAATCCATTTGCGACTCAAAAAATGGCCACTCCGCCATCATTTCTCGCATGACGAAGTTTTCTTTTGCGGTGAATTCGCTGGCAAGCGCAGCGTTGGTGCCTAGCCATGCTGGTAGCATGAGTCGCTTTTGGGTCCATGCGAATACCCAGGGAATTGCCCGTAAATCACTAATTGTGTTGCTTTGCCCATGGCGTCGATTTGATCGACTACCGATTGCCAATAAACTTAGTTCTCTTTCTGGGGTGCTGGACTGAAAATATTCAGCGAAGTCAGAGCCATCCTTAACAATGGATCGATAATGCTGCATGGCGACGCTAGCCAAACGGTCCATGAGGTTTCGCCAGTTTTCCCTGGGTTTTGGAGAGGGCACCAGATGGGCTTCGATCATTGCACTTAGCACGAGGTCCATACTGTTGCGGGCCAACTGTGGTGAGCCATATTTAAAGCGAATCATTTCGCCCTGTTCGGTAACCCGCATGCCTCGCTTGATGGTATTAGGTGGCTGGGAAAGAATTGCCTGTCGGATGGGTGCACCGCCGCGACCCGCTGCGCCGCCCCGGCCGTGGAATAGTGTGAGATCGATACCGTATTTCTCTGCGACGAGAACCAGTTCTTCCTGGGCTCGATATTGTGCCCAGGCAGCAGCCATTTGGCCTGCATCTTTCGCGGAATCAGAATAGCCGATCATGACTTGCTGCTCACCATCAATGTAGTCTCGATACTGGTTGTCACGAAGCAGCCGCTCCAGCGTCCAGCCGGCATTATCCAGATCATCTAAAGTTTCGAACAACGGTACGATCGGTAGTGGGTCGACGAGACCGCACTTACGTAACAATAGGATGACGGATAATACGTCGGACGGATTTTGAGCCATGGAAATGATGTAGCAGGAGACCCCGGCTGCGTTATTGCTGGCGATCAGTCTCATGGTTCGAAGTGTTTCTCCTGGTTCACCCTCAGGTTCCCAGCTTTCTGGTATCAGTGGTCGTTTGTTCGTTAATTCTTCGAGGAGGAAGTCGTGTCTAGCTTTCTCAGACCAGGATTTGTAACTTCCAAGCCCTAGAAAGGTAATCAATTCTTCCATCAAATCGACATGTTTGTCAGCGCTCTGCCTGATATCGAGCTCTATGAGCGTGACACCAAATGCGGCGAGTCGGATAAGTGTTTGTTTTAACCGACCCTCGGCAATGATGCCCATCCCACACTCGTGCAGCGAGCGGTAGCAAGCATGCAACGGTTCAAATAGATCTTCTTTTCTTAGAATTAAACCGGGCTCGGGTGGTTGGTCAGCATCGGCCCAAGCCCGCGTTGCGTTGAGTTTTGACCGTAAGTCACGAAGTACCGCGCGGTAGGGTTCATGGGATGTCGTGGTACAGAGGTCAGCAACTTCCTTATTACATTCCGTCATTGATAGTTGTGATAATAGCTCTTCGATATCACGAAGGTATAAATCGGCGGCCATCCAGCGCGCAAGCCTTAGGACATCTGCGGTCACTTCGGATGTGACATTTGGATTGCCATCTCGGTCGCCACCCATCCATGACGAAATCGTAATGGGAGCGCAGTCTATCGGCAGTGCATGACCAGTATGTTCCTGCAATAGCTGATTCAGACCTTCCCAAAATTGAGGTATTGCATGCCAAAAGGAATTCTCAATGACTGCATATCCCCAAATCGCTTCATCCTGTGGGGTAGGTCTTTCTGTGATGATTTCGTCGGTATGCCAGACTTCTGCGATGAGCCGTTCAAGGGCAACACGATCACGATGGCTCAATGAAGTGTCTTCTCTCACGTGTTGCAGCGATTCAGCAATCCGGTTGTATTTTTGAATTAACGTACGTCTGGTTATTTCGGTAGGGTGTGCTGTTAATACAAGGTCACAGCGCAGTGACGTGATTGCTTCCTTGATGGTCTCGTTGCTGATATCACGGCGCTTAAGATCCGTAAACAATGCATCCAGGTGTGATGCTTCCGGAAACTGTGAGTGCTCTGTGAGCTCTGCCTGCTCTGCAATGTTTGTTAAGTTAAGGAACTGATTGAATGCCCGAGCTACACAAATAAGTTGATCTTCATCGAGTTCTGACAACACAGATTGCAGTTTCTCGAAGTCACCGTCACCCTGTTGTCGTCTGGTTTTAGCCAGTAATCGGATCTGTTCAACTTTCTGGAGAAAGTCGTCACCGTGTTGCTGAGTCATGGTTTGGCCCAGGAGATCGCCCAGGACGTGGACCCGATGGCGTAGCCGCCGTGAGATAAGCTCTTCCATGTTTTTCAAAACCACCATAGATACAAACTGCAGAAGTCAATATTTTATCTCTTGCAGCGCAATGATGCGAAGGTTCCCTTGTTATAGCGTCTCCTTTGGAGAATTTAGCTATGAAAGACAGCGCAGTATTGAGCGCTGGTGGCTACCGAAAGGTAGAGTGGGCTATGATCGTGGGGTGTCCAGGGGTGGTTGCGCACACTAGCCGTGAAGCTATTCCTTGCGAACGGCGTAGACGAAGTCGCGAAAAATATCCATAAGGGTCTCGTACTTGAAGTCCGTAAATTCACCGGCGTCAAAATACATGCCGTGTTCATCACAGCCTTCGTACTGTATGTGTGTCTGCAGGGGGTCCGACAATGCGCGCATGGGTTTATCACAACGAGGACAGTTTATATCGCGAATTTTATTGTGTGCATGACCTACAGTTGGATCACCAGAGTCAATATGGTCTGACATCCATTTTTCTTTCAGCGTTTCGGCTTCACCAATATCAAACCAGATGCCAAAACAGGTTGTGCAACGGTCAACCGTTACTTCACCTTCCAGGGTGCTGAGTGTTTTTTCTTCCATGTCGCTCTGACACTTGGGGCACTGCATTGGTTTCTCCTAATGAACCGTACAATATTATAGGCTGGCCTGACAATGGTGGGCAATCATCTGAAAAAACTGTTTGCCTGTGACCGGCATGGAGGGAGACAATCAAGATATATTTCTCTTGTACGCTATATGATTGATCCGGCAATAGTACTGTTTGCAAACGAAGCCTTTTACCTCGCCTTTAATACTCGCGATTTCGATGCAATGGATAGACTGTGGTCGCAGCATACACCATCGGTCTGTATCCATCCGGGCTGGAGTGGACTGTTCACACGTGATGAAATCATGGTTAGTTGGCGAGATATCTTTGATAATCAAGAGACGACATCAATCATCGTTTGTCACCAACCCCGTGTGCTGTATCAAGGTGATGTCATGTCAGTGATCTGCTATGAGCAACTATCTCAGGGATGGCTTGTCGCGACCAATAATTTTGTGGTTGAGAATGAGGAAGTACGAATTTTTCATCATCAGGCGAGTCAGTGTATAAATGTGCCGGAGATCTCAGATATGGGAAAACCATCGATCCAGTAATATTCAGTAATAAGGCGTACACCGCTATGAATCCAGATCGGTGCTTCAGTTTCCTGAAGTTTGACTAAGACGATTCGTCTTTGAGTCGAATTTGACTGGTTATTTCGGGATATCGTCCCTGGATAGGCGCGTAAAACTGGCGGATCTGCTCCATATCAGCAGAGACGTTCCCGGTAGGCATAAACGCGAGCCCCAAACCCGCTACTTTTCGTGGATAGTCAAGAAAACCACAAACCATACAGATGTTTGCACCCTTGGCAATTTGATAGAAACCGGAATGCCAGTAGTCTGTTTGGGATCGTGTACCGGATGGGGGGATGACAATGGCGAGTTTCTCACTCTCATTGAAGCGTTCGACCAGTTGTGCGACGAGATTCGTATGTCGAGACCGGTCAACAGCGATGCCACCAAGGAATCGTAAGACATGCCCAACAACAGGCTTGAACAAACTGTTTTTCCCTAACCAAAAAATGCTTAGACGCAGGCTATAGGCTGCACCGAGTAGATAAAGAAAATCCCAATTACTGGTGTGAGGTGCAGCGATCACTACCATTTTATTTGCATTGGGAATCTCTCCCTCAACCCGCCAGCCGGTTATTGCCATGATCGCATTGCCTAGCCAGTGAGCGACGATATTGCATTGTGCATGCTTCACGTTGAGATGTACTGTGCTGCGCTCTCACCGGCGATCTTGCCAAACACTGCGCCAGAAGTGAGTCCCGTCCCGCCAGGATAGTTGAAGTAAAATAGTCCGCCGACCAATTCTCCAGCCGCGTACAAACCTGGTATTTCATAGCCATCCTGATCCATCACACAGGCATCGGTGTTGATTTTTAGTCCTCCAAACGTAAACGTGATACCACAGGTCGTTTGGTATGCAGTGTATGGGGGGGTATCGAGGGGATTAGCCCAGTTTGTTTTGTCGATATCTAAACCGTTTGTTCTGCGTCCGTCCTTAACAGCTGGGTTAAAAGGCCTGTCGTTTACAGCGTTATTGAAAGCTGTAACCGTGTTAAGAAAGCCATCTGGATTAACACCCTCCATTTTCTGTGCCAGCTCAGGCAGAGTGTCAGCAGTGATCTTAGTCACTTCCTTAATTCGGTATTCGTCCCGTAGCAGGTCCATGACCTTGTTGTCAAAAACCTGCCAGGCGAACTGCTCTGGTTGATTCAGTATTTCTCTGCCATAGCGCGCATAGGTGTAGTTTCGAAAATCAAGACCCTCATCGACGAAACGCTCACCGTTGGCATTAATCAGTAATCCGAGTGGGTAGGAATGTTTTTGGAAGCCATCTCCCACCGCGAGATCGCCATACTCAGGGGCATTTCTATCCCAGCCGACGGCGTGACAGCCTGACCAATTTCCATAGGGTGCCGCGCCAAGCTCAAGCCCGATACGGATGCCATCGCCAGTGTTGTAGCGAGTGCCTCTAACTTTAGCGAGTTCCCATCCAGGCCCAAGATATCGGGTCCGCCACTCGCTGTTCGCTTCAAATCCACCGCAAGCTAAAACTACGGCTCGGCAAGATATTTTGGTGGTTTTGTTTCGCTGCTTTACCGTAACGCCGGAGACAGCTTCGTTTAACTCGACGTTAATAACCCGGCTATCAAATTGGATGGGTATATCGGCTTCCGATGCGATTTGATGCAGCGTGTCGACTAGGCCGGGCCCGCCCCCCCAAGCTTCAACAGTTAGCCCTCCCCAGAATACAAATTTCCCGTCTACCTTGAACGCCTGGCGTCCATACATTGGTAAGAACCGAACGCCGCGACTATTCATCCACTGTAACGTTGAGAGTGAATTTTCGATGAGCAGTTCCGTCAAATCAGGGTCACTTCTGTATTGGGTGATGCGCCCCATATCGTCGTAAAACTGTTCCCGGGTATAGTTGCCAAAGTCCGCACCGTTTATTTCATCGTCGCTAAGTTCCGGCATGAGTGAGGTTAAGTCATTGGCATCCTGGTACACCACTCGCATTGCACCGGCGGTATATCGGGAGTTGCCACCTTTTTGCGATTCTGGCGCACGCTCGAGGATGAGCACCGAAGCATCTGATTCACGAGCTGCAAGTGCAGCGCATAAGGCTGCATTGCCTGCCCCAACGACGACGATATCATAGTCTTTTTTACTAATGCAGAACCTCCTAGATTCGTATCTATGACAATGTATCACCTCGTCCACTAGTTATTCCAGTGATCGGAGAGTTATTGATAATGCGGTGTTAATCGGGTACGAATAGGCAATAATGTAGATGTATAACACCTAAAAAGAATGGGTCCCAGTATCATGGCAAAGCGCACACTTTCTTGTTTGGTTTTTCTACTTTTTCAATTGTCGTCCTCGTTTGCTAACGATCTTACAGGGCAGGCAGAGCAGGCGCTGTCTAATGGTGATAGTGAGACAGCGCTGGCGATATATATGGAACTGCTGGAAGCGAATCCGGGAGACCTGGAAGCTGCAGAAATTATTGTATTTCTTGCCGAGGAGTTAGGCGTTCCCGAGTTGGCTGCGGACGTACTAATTCAGCAGGTTGAGCTGTCCATGCCAGGCAGTAAGGCCGCATTACCGGGACTGTTTGAGCGTATTTCATCTATTCACGTGGCGGTCCCTGCTGAATTTGACGAACAACTACAATCCTTGGGTATCGTTGAGGATGTGGATGTCATGGAGACATTGATGGAGCTACAGTCGGCATCACAGTCTGCATTTTCAGAAGGTGACCTGCAGATGGCTTTGGAGCATCAAGAAAGTTTTATGCAAGTGGCCCAAGAAATACTGGGTGAAGAACATTGGTTATCTGTAGTGGCAATGCGGGATATGGGGTCCATATACAATGCAGCCCAGGTAGCGGAGGAAGCAGAAGCCTTCTATCTGCAGGCGCTTGAGTCGGCGCGAGGGTTATTGGGAGACACACATCCGGCCACATTAGAAATAGCGGGTTTGATTGTTGAGCTCTACTACAACGTTGGCGCATTTCAAGAAGCTTTGGCAATCAACGAAATGGTCATCGGTAGCTATGAAGAGATCCTGGGGCCATACCACGCACTGACACGCGCTGCGCAAATCTCAACCATCAATTTGCTACAAAATGCCGGGGCACCGGATGATGCAATTAATGTGCTATCTGATGTATGTGGAGTAACTGATCAGGGATATGGTGAACATCATCCCACAGCCATTGATTGTCTGAGCTATCTTGCTGGGCTCACCCTCGGGCAAGAGCAATTGGCAATAGCGGAGCCTATGTACTTGGACGTTGTCAGACGATTGGCAGACAGCAGCGCGACTATCGATGGCATTGCTCTTAACAACATCAGTCAGCTTGCGGAGGTATATAGGAAACAGGGACGTTATCAGGAGAGTAGCCATTTACTGTCAAAAGTCATCCAGACAGCTGCACAGATGGGTGAAACAGAGGCAAGCTATACCGCACGTTCTTATCTGGCGAGAGTGTTCAGTGATGAAGGAGCGCTTGAGAATGCCGAGCAGGTGACCAACGAGGTGCTGGATTATGGATTGCAGTACTGGCAGGACGAACCGACCAATATTTTTAACACGATGTTGGAACTGGGGGCCATCTACCAGGCGCGAGGCTTTTTAGCAGAGGCTGAAGCCACGTTTGAAGAGGCTTGGATGGGTTTACTCGACACGGTGGGAGAAACCCATGCGTCCACGCTAGTTGCCATGAATAATCTTGGCCAAATCTATGAGAAGCAAGGTCTCTATGATTTGGCTGAACCCATGCTGAAACAAACCCTGGATGATATGGAGGCGGTATTTGGCATCGATAATCCACAGTCGTCCCGAGCGCGCAACAACCTAGCGCTGCTGTACGAAAGTCAGGGGAATTTTCGAGAAGCAGAGCCTTTATACAAGAAAAGTCTCGAGGTTCTCTCGGACGCTTTAGGCGAGACCCATACCGATACCATTGCGGTGCGCAACAATCTTGCTTTCCTCTATATCTTGATGGAGGAGTATAAATCGGCCGGTGACATGTTTGTATCGATTCTTGAACAGTGGACGGTTTTGTTTGGCGAGGACCATCAATCAAGCTTAAAAGCAATGAACAATCTGGGTCGAGTGTATCAACGATTAAATCATCTGGAGCAGGCTGAACAACTTGTTCTCAGGGCGCTAGAATTGCGTCGATCAAATTTGGGCGAAGCGCATTTGGACAGTATTCGGTCGATGATCGATCTCGGTGACATCTATCGGGGGCAAGGTAGGCTGGAAGAAGCAGACGATCTGTTAACTGATGCGGTGGCCATCGCTGAGTCTTCATTAAGTGAGCAACACCCCTATACCTTTGAAGCACTTAGGAATTTGGCGCGAGTTAAAGAAGCGCGGGGTATGGTCGATGCAGCAGTGCACATGAGAGGTCTTGCTTTTAATCGGCGGAGAGTATTTTTGGATCGAATGCTTTGGGTCACTGGTGAAAATGCCAGTGAAGGTTACCTACGCTTACATCGTGAGGAGTTTAATGAGTATTTAAGCCTGCTCACTAAAATCGATAGTGCCGATGCGGGTAAAAGGGTCATTGATGCCAGCCTACAAAGAAAAGGGTTGTTGCTGAAGATAACATCTGAGATTCAGCAGATTTCCAAGATCGCCGGTGATCCGAAAATGGCAGAAATAGCGGCTGAACTGGGAGCAGCACGCAGAGAACTTGCTGCCATGACACTGTCCGGACCGACAGTTGAAACCCAGGGCCGCCATGTCGAGGTGCTGTATGCATTGGAGCAGCAAGTCAATGAGCTGCAGGGGGAATTGGGCCGGGCAAGTGCACGCTATCGCACGTCGATCGCGCAGGTCAGCGTTGAAAGCTTAGCGACGATGTTGCCAGAAGGCAGTGCCTTCGTGGATTATCTGACCTTCGAGGATAATGGCAAGAAGAAAATACTTGCGGGTACAGCATTAAATGACGGCGGAGAAGTGAGTTACGGTCTCGTTGTGTATGAAGATCGTGACGATGTCGAGAACATCATTATCGAATATCGCACGATCATTCAGGATGAGCTTGCCGATGAGGATGAGCTGCTAGAGATTGGACAGATCGCCTACGAGAAAGTATGGGAACCCGTTCTTGAAACAATCGGCGACACACCGTATGTCTATCTTATTCCTGATGGCACCCTGAATATCTTGCCGTTTAATGCCTTGATCAGTATTGATGAAGAGTATCTTATTCAGACTCATGATTTACATATTCTGACTTCAGGCAGAGATCTGTTACCAAACGAATATAATCTGGCGCAGGGCGAATACTTGATTGTGGCAGGACCGGATTACGATTCTGAGGATGTACTCAGCAGGGAAGAGCTGGATGTTGCGCAAGGTAAACGTTCTGCGGCATTAAAGTTGGGTATTCGCGGTGTTGGGGGAGGCCTTAGAGGTCTGAGCTTTGCACCGCTGCCAGGGGCTGAACGGGAAGGGCGAATCATCACTGACCAGGTTCAGGAAAATGAGGAAGCCAGTGCGATGTTTTTTGGTCAGCAGGCTCAGGAAATAGTCTTGTCAGATATTACGGAACCACCGGAAATCTTGCATTTAGCCACTCACGGGTTTTTCCTAGAAGCGGATGACACCTTGCGCAATCGCATACTGAAGGCCCAAAGAAGTGCGGATATCCATGTGCCACCTCCTGGGGATAATCCGTTGTTGCGGGCAGGCCTGGCGTTTGCAGGTATTAATATCAATGCCCAATTTCTCGGAGATATCGATACGGTAAATGATGGCGTGTTAACAGCATTGGAGGTTTTGGACTTAAATATTTCAGGGACTCGACTAGTTGTGTTATCGGCCTGCGAAACGGGTCTTGGTGAAATCCACGAAGGAGAGGGCGTCTATGGATTACGCCGTTCTTTTCAGGAGGCAGGTGTCGCAGAGGTGGTCAGTTCCCTGTGGGAAGTGAGTGATGCCGGTACACAAGCTCTGATGACAGATTTTTATGAACGAATTCTGCAAGGGGTTCCTGCCAGGGACGCATTGCGGGAAACTCAGCTCGAAATGCTGGATTCTCCGGAGTGGGGCTATCCTTACGTATGGTCAGCATTCATGATTGTTGGAAGCTATGAGTCAGCAGGTTCTACAATTCAATAACTTGCGTGAGTTTGTTGATAATTTCCCTAGCACCATAGAACTGGTTACAATGGATGGTTGATCACCATAAAAAAAGGGCCACACACGTGCATGCGCGCCGGATAACGTCTCGACTACTTTCAATGTCCGCTGTAGGAGTTTTTGTCTGTTCTGTCCAGGGACAGTCACTTAACGATGTGGTGTCGACTACGCTCAAATCGAACCCAGATATCCTTGCCAGCAAATACAACCTTGAAGCTGCTGAACAGCTTCGCAAGCAGGCAAGGGGTGGGTACTTCCCCAGTCTTGATCTGATCATTGCCGGTGGTGAGGAAACTTCCAACAACACAACTACACGTGCTGCCGGGTTGAGTGATCTGCAACTCGACCGTATGGAGCGGAGCGTCAAGCTCACACAGCTTTTGTATGATGGGTTCGCGACCAGAAATCTCGTCAAGCAGCAGACTCATATGGTCAATGCCGCAATATCGCGTCTGGCCAGTAGTCAGGAGAATATCAGCCTCCGTGCTGTACAGGTATATTTGGAGGTACTGCGACGTGATGCCGTGGTTGAACTCACCGCAGAAAATCTACAACATCACGAAGACACGCTGAGTAAAATTCAGGAACGATTTGAAAGTGGTGTTGGGACTAAAGTCGACGTTGTCCAGACAATTGGCCGTCGAGCACAGGTGAAATCCAATTTATTATTATCAGAACGTGATGCCAAGAATGGTCGCGCTGAATTTTTTAGAGTCGTGGGTGATAATCCAAATTCGTTATCTGACCCGACGATTATTACTGGTCTACCGTCAACTCTGGAACATGCCGTAGAACTCGCCTATCGCAATAATCCTGGCTTGAAAGCAGCTGAGTCAGAACTCCAGGCGGCAGTTGCGGCTCGGAAGCAGGCTGGCGGTGCATTTCATCCCCGATTTGATCTGGAAGTTGCTGCAACTCGGAATGATGATACAGATGGCACAGTCGGTGCTAATGATGATGAAACAGTAGTCGTTCGTATGTCTTATAACTTATTTCGCGGTGGTGCCGACAAGGCACGACTCAATGAAGCCGAGGCCAGGGAATTTAGTGCGAGGGAATTAGTTCGCAGTAATCGGCGAGCGGTGGAAGAGGACGTCCATCTAATCTGGAATGAGCTCGAGGATATTCTTATGCGGCTCGAGCATCTGGAGGCTCATGTTGACTCTACAGAGGAAGTCCTCAAGGTATACAAGGAACAGCTGGCACTTAATAAACGTACCTTACTCGATCTTCTTGATGTTGAAAATGAGTTACTGCGTGCTAAGACCGCTTCAGTCTCAGGTCGATATATCGCAATGTTGGCACGCTACAGGGTACTTACCAGTTCGGGTCAGTTGCTTAGCTCCATGGGTATTCAGCCCGAGTAATTCTGACTGACAACCTGGCTTGCACTATGTATTATGCTGGCAACTACAACTAGGTCTACTCTCCGATGAGCAACGCTGCAGCGCTAAATACCCAGGACGATCATGTCTTAAAAATTGAAGACTTGTCTGTCAGCTTTCGTGGTGTGGAAGCTGTTAAACATATTAGCTTCGATATCAGGCATGGCGAGACGGTGGCCCTTGTCGGTGAGTCCGGTTCCGGTAAATCGGTCACAGCATTATCTGTTTTGCAATTGTTGCCTTATCCTGTTGCTAGCCATCCCTCAGGCTCTGTTTTGGTCGATGGATTTGAGACGATGGGTGCCAATAATCGTGTGTTGCGCGATATTCGCGGTAGCAAAGTTACGATGATATTCCAAGAGCCTATGACCTCTCTTAATCCGTTGCATCGGATTGAAAAGCAGATTGGTGAAATCCTGTTGATTCACAAGGGCTTGAAACTAGCTGATTCGCGATCACGTATTCTTGAACTACTGAAATTGGTTGGGCTGCAGAACCCCGAAGAAAAAATGCGTTCTTTTCCACATGAGTTGTCCGGGGGGCAACGGCAGCGTGTCATGATCGCGATGGCGCTGGCCAATGAACCTGACCTGTTGATAGCAGATGAACCCACAACCGCGCTGGATGTCACCATTCAGGCGCAGATTCTTGAGTTGTTGAAAGATTTGCAGCAGCGCCTCGGTATGGCGGTGTTGCTCATAACCCACGATTTGGGTGTTGTGCGCCGGATGGCAGATCGCGTTTGTGTGATGACCCAGGGCGAAATTGTAGAGAAGGGCAACTGTGCAGACGTCTTCGATAATCCGCAACATGAATATACCAGGCATTTGCTGGAAGCAGAGCCTAAAGGTAATCCAATACCCTTTAAAGAGTCTGAGGTTTTGCTGAAGTGCGAAAATTTAAACGTTCGTTTTCCGTTAGCAAAGGGTTTTTTCTTCGTTAGTAAGTATCTTCAGGCGGTGGATAACGTTTCGCTCACCGTGACTAAAGGTCAGACATTAGGGATTGTTGGTGAGTCCGGATCTGGTAAAACCACATTGGGGATGGCGATTTTGCGCCTTATCAAGTCCGAGGGAGATATCCTGCTTGAGGGCACCAACATTCAAGGTATGAAATCGGGAGAACTACGGTCATATCGTAAGGATATGCAGATCGTATTCCAAGACCCTTTTGGCAGCCTTTCGCCGAGATTGTCCATTCATCAGATTATCGAGGAAGGCCTGCTTGTTCATGAGAAACATTTGACTGAACAGGAACGCAGAGAGCGGGTTGCTGACGCACTGCAAGAGGTGGGGCTTGATTCCAGCGCCCAGGATAGGTATCCCCACGAATTCTCCGGGGGACAACGGCAACGCATAGCGGTTGCCAGAGCCTTAATATTGAAACCCAAATTGTTGATTCTAGACGAACCAACCTCCGCACTTGATATGTCAGTGCAGGCGCAGATAGTCGATTTGCTGCGGGACCTGCAGCGTCGTCACGACTTGACGTACATGTTCATCAGCCACGATTTGAAAGTAGTCCGAGCGCTAAGCAATCACGTTATCGTCATGAAAGATGGCGTCATTGTAGAGAGCGGTACATCAGATCAGATATTTGATGATCCGCAAACGGCGTACACTAAAGCATTGATCACCGCAGCCTTTGATCTGGCAGTTCTTGAAGACTAGTTAGTTACTTAGACCTAGTTGCTTAGATCTAGTGTCTCTCTGACCAGCGACAAACGTTCGGTGGAAGCAATAGCTTCATCGCCATTGTGATGCAGATTACGAACGATAATATCGGTAAAGCCAATATCAGCGATCGCCTGAAAGGATGCCGCAACTGAAGCGACATCGCCAATGATTAACGCTTCAGGATCAAATCCGCGATAACCGTTTTGCTCGACCTCCGATCGCAATGCTCTTGCCTGTTGGTCCGACTTGGCAATGTAGATATCCCTCCGAATGGCGACGGTTTGTGAATTTTTCCCGCCGTATTTCGCCATTGCTTCCTGATATAGATTAAACGCGAGTTCGGCCTGTGGTGGGGTGATTGCCGGTTCAGCTAGCCAGGCATCACCGAGACGGGCGGCTCTTTCGATTGCAACTGGGGCGGATGCACCAATCCAGACTGCAATTTTTTCGGGTGGCAACGGTGAAATTTTTGCATCTTGAAAAGTCCATCTTCCATTCAGCGAAACGGATTCACCGCGCCATAATGCGCGAAGTGTCGCCAGAGACTGCTCAAATGATGAAGGCCGATGCTTTATATTTGCTCCCATTGCGTCGAACTGTGAGTCACCACTGCCAAGACCGCATTGCAAAATAAATTGACCTTCGGCGATGCAGGCCAGTGTCGCTACTTGTTCAGCCATCAAGACCGGATTCCACAGTGGTAATAGGTAAAGGGCGCCGGCAGTCCTGTCATCCCATTCTGCAAGCAGCCGGCCCATGATGGGTGTGTTCTGATAGTACGGTGAAGGCGTTACGTGATGATCACCAACGAATAGCGAATCCAGACCGGCCTCAGCAGCGGCTCGAGCCCGTAGCACCATCTGAGCCGCGCCATCCCGAACCTGGTCTGTTCGATAGGCGCTGGTAACTGATATTCCAATCTTCATAGGCTAAGAAAACGTATAGAGGAGACGGGCAAACTCTATCACAAAAATACGCTTTGAAAGACCTCGGAAATGTGCGTTAATTGCCAACTGCTTTACGCAGCTAAAATTTTAAAAAACCTTTAGTATCAATAATTTATGATAGGTATAGGCATAGATTTCGGCACCTCCAATTCTGCCGCAGCCTGGTATGATGGGAATCGTGTTCATCTAGTTCAGCTAGAGAAAAATGATGCCATCATGCCGACGGCGACGCATTTGGATCGGCAACTAGTCACGACCACGGGCCAGTCTGCTGTTGACCAGTATATTGATGAAAATCGTGATCGGGTCGTTGAGCTGACGCCCGAGTTGATCGCGAAAAGTGCCATCGTGACAGCAGAGGCAGACAGTGGTGACCCGTTTTCGCAACCGGAAGTCGCTACCAGCGATGTGTACGGACAACCCTGGGTTGATCGTGGCATGCCTGGTCGATTATTTCGTGGTGTGAAACGTTTGTTAGGCAATCCTGAAATAAAGCGGTTGTTGGTGTTCAATCATCCGTTCCGAATTGTTGCGCTTATCACCCCGATTCTGTTGCGCATCAGAAAGGCCATTGATTCAGTCAACCCAAAAGCGCTTTCAGAAGTCCATTTTGGACATCCTGTGCTTTTTGAAGGGCATAGTCGCTACCGGAACGAATTAGCTTTCTCTCGATTGAAAGAAGCATGCCAATACGCTGCGATTCCGAAGCTGTCATTTTATCCTGAGCCCGTTGCAGCGACGTTGAGCTACTTACATGATGAACAGGCGCTGGACTCAGGTTGTGTTATGACGCTTGATTTTGGAGGAGGCACACTTGATCTCAGCGTTGTGGCGTTTAATGGCACGTCGTTTGAAGTCTTGTCAACAGCAGGGATGTCTCTTGGCGGAGATCACATCGATCAGCTGATTTTTCGTGAGCTATTGTTTCCGCTGTTGGGTAAAGGTGAAACCTGGTCTCGAGTGAAAGATGGTCGACTTATCGAAAATGAGTTTCCGTTCGATGAGTTTGCAGATGCATTACTGAATTGGGCGGTGACTTATACCCTCAATCAGAGTCGCTATAGGTCCAAGGTTGTCGATTGTATTCGGCAGGGAGGCGAGAGTGCGGTTAAGTTTGAACGTTTGGATGATCTGATTACTCACAATTACAGTTATCTGGTTTTTCAGGCAATAAAAGAAGCCAAGGCAAAATTGTCCAGTGTTGAGGAAACGGTTCTTGATATTCCAGAGCTGGATATATCAATTCGTTTTACCCGGGATCACCTAGAAGACATGATGGCGGACATGCTCCAACAGATTGACAACATTGTAGATGAGGTGATCGAAAGAGCAGGGCGTAGCATTGAAGACATTGATGTGGTCATTCGAACTGGCGGGTCCTCTCAGATTGCTGCCGTAAAGCGCCTGTTGGACCGCAGATTTGGTGATCGGGTCACCGAACACGATCCGTTTACCAGCGTGGCTGCTGGCCTCGCGATCGCGAGTTTCCATGGTTATCAGTTTGATCAGGGTTAAGTTTTATCGGGTTGACGCCAAAGAATCCCTTTTTCGAAATATTGTGCTATCTCTGTAGGACTATAGGCGAGCTCGGTCATGAGTTGATTAGCTTGTTCACCGGCGGATTGTGTTGTTCCAGGACTTAAGTCAGAAGCCGCAAAGTCGATCATGGGCCTATGGCGATAAAAAGGCGCTAATGTCGGATGAGGCGCTTGCATCATCCAATGCGAATCTTCTTTACACTCATCAAAGAAGAACTGGTACGAGTTCTTTTCATCAGCAACGACGCAGGCCACTTCACTATCGGAAAAATATTCCTCCCATTCATGAGAAGTTTTATGTCTAAAAAATTCAATGAGTGTAGATAGCAGCGTTGGATCATTTTCTTCCAGTGCAGATGGGAAACGCTGCTGCCAGCCTAATCCCGTTAATGTAGCGAGTGCAGTCCATTCCTGAATTCGCTTTATCCCTAAAAAAATCCATCCGTCTTTAGTTTTATAAATCCTATAGAGTGGATGTGCTCCTTTTAGTTCTGCCCCTAGAGAGCTACGTTCAGGTTTCCCCTGATAGTCAACCATAGCGTTGAAATTGGCATAGCCATTGGCACCAAACATATCAACGAATATTTCCTGCCCCGTACCGGTTATGCGTTGTGCCGTAAGCCCCATTAATGCGGCGGCACAGATGACAACTGCAGTATTAGGATCCGGATTGAGTTCGTTGGCCCTAAACAATCGTCGAGATGTTTCACGCAATGCCTGAATATCCATGATGTTTTCTGAAATGCCTCCTACTTGGTAGGCGACTCCGCCCATTGCGGCACCGGGTATTGGATGCGTGGAAGGCCGTTTCGCGCTGGGTCCCGCAGGTCCATATCCATTAGCAGAAAGGTAGATGATACGAGGGTTGATGGCTCGTAAGTCTGCATAGCCAATACCGAGTCGTTGTGGAACGCCGGGTCGGTAGTTGTGGAGAACGATGTCGGCCTTGGCTGCCAGCTTATGTGCAATAGTTTGGCCCTCTGGTGTCTTTAGATCGATGCAGATGCTCTCTTTGCCAAGGTTGCTACGTGCAGCACCATGCCCCACCATGTCGCGGAAAGGGTCGCCACCTATTGCTTCCACTTTGATGACTCTCGCGCCGAGATCACTCAAAAAGGATGTGGCCATAGGTGTTGCGATGATAGTTGCAAGTTCGAGAACAGTTATGCCATTCAGAGGGGCAGAGCGGTCCTCCTTTAATGGTGGAACCTGCCAGTGGCGGCCAACCTTGTTCTGCTTTGTGACCTCAGCTGCGGTAACCGTCAAATTTGCTATGGGCCCAAGTTGCTTGACACCGTCGAGTTCCATGACGTGTCCGTTTTGTGTCATATCTGGGTCGTCAAGCGCTTCTTCGGGTAGCTGGAAGGGGTGAGCAACGATTCCGCCATGTTTGATGAAAATCTTCATCCACTCTGATTGAGACTTGGTTTGCATGCGCTGAAGAATCTTGTCTCGGACTCTTTCGTTAGTCTCAGGTAACCCTGATAGTTCATCTTGAAGCCCAATTTCCTGCATGAAATTTTCAAATAAATGGTCGAGAAGATTGCCAAGTTGTATCCATTTTCCATCGGCACACTGCACCGGCTGATACTTCAGCATAGGCATTGTCGGATAAACAATCGGCACCTCTTTGTTCTGGGCGATCAATTGATTTGTTATAGACACGCCAACGTCGTAAGGCATTAAGCCCTGTAGTAATGTTGTAGTGACTTT
>JAQWMV010000135.1 GCA_029246605.1 Pseudomonadales bacterium
CGGAAAGCCTGGTGAAAGCACTGGTAGATTCAAAGGCGGACGTATGCTTCGCGAACCCGGGAACCTCCGAGATGCACTTTGTTGCTGCCCTCGACAATAATCCGGAAATGCGCTGTGTACTAGGCCTCTTTGAAGGGATTGTAACCGGCGCTGCCGATGGTTACGGGCGGATGACGCGCCGCCCCGCAGTCACACTGACCCATCTCGGGCCTGGCCTCGGAAATGGTCTGGCTAATCTTCACAACGCTAAAAAAGCACGGACACCAGTCGTCAACATTGTCGGTGATCATGCCACCTATCACAGAAAATATGACGCGCCACTGACTTCCGATGTAGCAGGTTTTGCTGCCCCGGTCTCCGGCTGGGTCAAGTCATCCGAGTCTGCCGACGAAGTTGCCGCTGATGGCGCTGCTGCTGTACAGGCCGCTATGGCACCTCCCGGCCAGGTTGCTACACTGATATTACCTGCAGATACGGCGTGGAACAGGACGACCGAAACCGCAGAACCGCTACCCGCTATCGAGCCCAAGGCATTTAGCGCCGACAACATTGACGATGTCGCCAAGGCACTCAAAACGGGTGAACCCAGTGTAATTCTGATTAATGGTGTCATCACTGCAGGGATCGCCAATATGGCAGACCGGATTGCGCAAGCTACCGGCGCCCGAGCCATGACAGATACCTTTGTGCCTCGCATGGAGCGCGGCGCCGGTATCGCCCAGCTCGCACGACTGCCCTACTTTGGTGAACAGGCTGCCGAAGTCCTTGCAGGAACCAAGCATCTTATTCTCGTAAGCTCTCAACCGCCGGTGACTTTTTTCGCCTACCCCGACAAGCCAAACTACCTGACACCGGAGGGCTGCGAGTTACATACTCTGGCCGAACGGGACGAGGACGTCGAAGGCGCACTGGAAGCACTAGTCGATGCAGTGGGCGCTGGAAGTATCGAGGCAAGATTACAACCCCATACAATCCCAGATCTACCGAGCGGTACGCTGAGTCCAAGCTCTGTCGGAAAAACCCTGGCAAACTATTTCCCGGAGAACGCGATTATCGTCGATGAAGGCGGCACCTCGGGCGGTGGCTGTATTGGTGCAACCCGGACAGCAGCGCCACACGATCATCTGGTCATAACCGGTGGCGCCATTGGTTTTGGTATGCCGAGTGCAACCGGTGCCGCGATCGCCTGCCCGGATAGACCCGTCATCAGCCTGCAGGCGGATGGCAGCGGCATGTATACCAACCAGGCGTTGTGGACTCAGGCGCGTGAGCAGCTTAACGTGACCACGATTATCATGGCGAATCAGAAGTATGCAATTCTGCAGGTTGAATTCGGTCGTGTTGGGGCGCATAACCCCGGGCCAAAAGCCATGAGCATGCTGGATCTGACAAACCCAGAATTGCGCTGGACAGACATTGCCAAAGGTATGGGCGTGCCAGCCTGGCGCGTGCACACCGTCGAAGAGCTTGTAGAGGCATTACAGCGCGCACAGGCTACAGAAGGCC
>JAQWMV010000137.1 GCA_029246605.1 Pseudomonadales bacterium
GTACTCATAAAACCCCAGGATGACAGCATCACCTTCCATAAAAACTTTTACCGCACCATAGGTTACCAATCGTTCGTTGATTGGACCGAAAAAGCACAGACTGAAATAAGAGGCAGGATTTAGATCTTTGCTGATCAGTTCCTGGGTGACCGTGGTTGAGCCACGAACATCAGCTTTTAATATCGTGTGATGGGCGATATCCGGCTGCTCATCAGCCAGCTGCTTTAGCTCTTGGCTATCCATCAGTTGATAAAGATTCCCACCAGCTCGCGCCAGCTGTATTTGTTGCGGCTCAATAATGACGTTTATTCGGTTGAATGCGCGATAGGCAAAACGGTAATATTTAAGACGCGTATTCATACTCCTTACTCCCTTCAGATCTAGATAGCAGCGAATAAGCCAGGAGAGCAAACAATGACTACACCAGACATGCAGGCAGTCTTACAAACGCAGCGAAACGCTTACCTGCAGGAGGGCCTGGTAACCTCTGACACCAGAATCAATCGGCTTTCACGAGCAATCGCAATACTTCAAACGCATGGTCGTGAGTTATGTGACGTAATGCGTGAGGATTTCGGGCACCGCTCGATACAACAATCAAAGATCACTGACATTGGCGCAGCCATCAGCCCACTAAAACACGCAATAAAGCATGTAAAAAAATGGATGCGGGCGGAAAAGCGCTCTAGCTTACCCTATAGCTTATTAGGGGGAAAAGGTCGCATTCACTATCAACCACTCGGGGTCGTTGGTTGCATTAGCCCTTGGAACTTTCCGGTGCAACTTACCTTTGCACCACTCGCTGGAATCTTTGCTGCGGGTAATAGAACAATGATCAAACCATCAGAATTCACACCGAGCACATCGGCACTGATGCAGGAATTATTTACAAAGTATTTTGACGAGGACGAAGTCGCTGTTTTTCCCGGCGGAACTGATGTCGGGATAGCATTTAGTCAATTGCCTTTCGATCACCTTTTATTCACAGGTGCAGGCGCTATTGCAAAACACATATTGCATGCCGCAGCTGACAACCTTGTACCAGTCACCCTTGAACTCGGTGGAAAATCACCAGTGATCATTGGCAAGTCTGCGGACCTGTCTCATGCTGCACAGAACATCATGACAGGTAAGACCATGAATGCGGGCCAAATTTGTTTAGCCCCGGACTACGTTTTTGTACCAGAGCAGGATACCGATCAATTTGTCGAAGCAGCACAATCCGCTGTATCAACCATGTTTGCCGACCTAAAGGATAATCCTGACTACACTTCGATCATTAATAAGCGACATTTTGATCGCCTGCAGGGATACCTTGACGAAGCTAGAACTGAAGGTGTGGAAGTTATCGAATTGAATCCAGCCAACGAGAACTTTGACCAGCAGGAACATTTTCGCATGCCACCAACCCTGGTCATCAATCCGCCGGGTCATCTCCAAGTTATGCAGGAAGAAATATTTGGCCCGATACTACCGGTCAAATCCTATTCTACAGTCGAAGAAACTCTCAACTATATTAATCAACATGACCGGCCGCTCGGTCTTTATTACTTTGGCCATGACCGCGAAGAAGAGGCCAGGGTGCTATCCAAAACTACTTCCGGGGGAGTGACCATCAATGATGTGATCATGCATATTGCCCAAGAAGAATTACCCTTCGGTGGAGTAGGCCCAAGCGGAATGGGCGTCTATCATGGTTACGATGGTTTCAAAAACTTCAGTCATGGCAAGGCTGTCTATTGGCAATCCACGCTAATATCCAAACTCGCGGGCGCGTTTCGTCCACCGTATAAACGCTAGTCGTCCGCCACCAAAACTAGTGTGCCGGTGGTCGATAGTGAACCACCTGTGCCATTAACGATACACGTTCGGGCATTGGTCTGTTTACCCTTAATACCATTAAGGCCGTCTTCTGCAGTTCCTGATAGCTGCCGATAAGCTTCTACCAAAAGCTGCATGCCGTACATTCCCGAATGATTAAAAGACAGGCCGCCACCGTTAGTGTTCATGGGTAACCGACCTCCCGGTGCTGCATGACCCTCTTTCCACAACAAATGGCCCTTGCCCCTGGGGGCCAACCCCACCATTTCTGCTGTGAGCGCCGGCGTAATCGAGAACGAATCATAAAGTAGTGCCAGTTCCATATCTTCTGGGCCCAAACCTGCCATTTCGTAGGCTGTGTGGCTGGAGGCAAATGCGGAAGTCGCTGTAAAGTCTCCCATTTCCAACATGTTGGAATGACTCATATTTTCCCCGGCGCCAGCGATCCAAACCGGATTAGTTTTCAAACTGCGTGCAATTTCAGGTTTAGCAATCAATACAGCGCCGCCATGGTCGGTAACCAGGCAACAATGCAACATCGTTAGCGGCCAGGAAATCATTCGTGCATTTTGCACGTCGTCAATCGTAATCGGCCCACCAAACTCATGGGTTTCTTTGGAAGACATCACTGCACGTGGGTTAAGCGTAGCCCAATCTCTAGTGACTACCGGAACGTGTGCGAAATCTTCTGGTGTCGTGCCATACAAGTGGTTGTGGCGAACCATCGCGTGTGAATAGTTTGAAGGTGCACCGGAAAAACCATAGGACATGGTCATCTCGGTGCCTGGTGAGCCTGCACCACCACCTGCATAATGACCGCCGCCTCCCGCACCAATTCTTCTTCTTGACCAACCGTTTTCACCATGGGTCACTAAAGCCACATCAATGACGCCGGCATAAATCGCCAACAAGGCATGGTGGACATGAATTTCAAAGGAACATCCACCAACCGACGTAGTGTCAATATATTTGGGATGTAAGCCGAGATGCTCGGCGATCTCTGACGACTGGCCCGCGGAGAAAATGCCCTCAATCGCTGAAATCGGGATACCAGTTTGATTACTGACATTCTTTATTGCCTCTATATGCAAATCCAGCGACGTCTTAGGTACTTCCGGGTAACCAATCTCATTGCTCTCTGCTGCACCGACAATTGCAGCTGCTTTTGAAAGTCCCATGCCCTACTCCTCTACCACGCGCCAGAAAGGAATATGTATATCCTCGCTCGCTTGATCAAATTCTACTTTAACTTTCGCACCGATCCTGATTGAAGCTGGATCATTGGCGTCGACTCCCCGCAGTACAGTCACCATTCGGTCACCTTCATTTAAATCTATATAGGCCGTCACAAATGGCACCTCCTCTGCCCACCCACCAAATGCCCGATGCTGCACAGCAAAAGTATGTACGCGACCTTCTCCACTACCTTCAATCCAATCAATATTCACTGAGTGGCAAAATGGACAAATGTGACGTGGATACCAGTGCACACGATTACAATCCTGACATCGGGGCAGCAGCAACTTTCCTTCCTTGGCCCCGTCATAAAATGGTTGGGTTAGGGGGCTAGGTGTTGGTATGGGTTTGTTGTAAGACAAATCTCTGGCTCCGTTACGCGATGCAACAAGGCTATCAAATTAACATAGGGTTAGGACATACGTTTGTTCGAAATAAACGTATGAATATCCGACACCACCTGACTTCTACGTCGATGAAAGGGAGAAAAAGATAAAATAATATCTACATGCCCCATATCTTTATACACTTCCCTCGTTGCCACACCACCCACTTCATTTTGTTTTTGCATCAGACTTTTGGAGTGACCTCGACGGACTCTCTGGTCATCTTCACCGTGAAGCAGATAGAAAGCCGGCGCTGTAGCGCTCACAAAGTTCACCGGCTGGGATATCTCGTAATCAGGGCTAAACAAGTCCCAATGTTCATCTTCTGTGAACGGGTAGAAATCATAGGGACCAGCCATACCGATGAATGCTGCAAGGTCTGCATTACCCGGTTCCAGAGCAAGCAATGACCCAAGTTGCGCACCAGCGGAATGACCCATGAGGATAATAGGGGTCGACACCTCAGCTTTCACAAAGGCCAACGCCTGCCTTGCGTCGCTAAGAATATCCGCGAAACGAACCTCCGGGTACAAACGGTAATCAGGAATAACGACATCACAATTCAACCGTATCAGTGTGTCGGCGACAAAACGATAGTCACGACGCTGACCGCTTTGCCAGTTGCCACCATACAGGAACACAACAACCGGGCGATCAATGCCATCACCACGATACCAATCCAATTGATGCCTTGAATCATCACCATAGGATTGAGATTGCAGGTCATATGGTCCCAATCGTGCGATGGCATTGATCGCTGACAGACCAACGCCCTGAAGGAAACCAGATATCTTATCTTTTATACTCAATGGCTTATAACTTATGTCCGAGCAGACTATAAACTCTCATTGCATCAATACCATTATAAACGTATGACGCTTCAACCCTTAATACTACCGGGCCAGTCTCTTGTCGTCAGTTACTAGTCACAACGAAGATCTCTGGATATTTGGCTATGGTTCGATCCTGTGGAAGGTTGATTTCCCCTATATTGAACAACAGACAGCAGACATCACTGGCTGGTCTCGACGTTTTTGGCAGGGATCAGTGGATCATCGAGGCGTAACCGGGAATCCCGGCAGAGTGGTTACACTGGTCGAATCCGCAAACCAGGTTTGCCGGGGTATCGCCTATCGGCTTGGCGCTGAAGCATTGGAATCAACCCTCGCGCATCTCGATTTTCGAGAACGTGGTGGCTACGAGCGTCTGCAAATAGAATTGTCATTGAACAACGGCAAGTCTGTTCCGGGCATCACCTACTTCGCCGACGAGCACAACCGCAATTACCTCGGTGACGCCGACATCGATGTCATTGCGAAACAAGTTGCCACTGCAAGTGGTCCTAGTGGAAGAAACAGTGAATATGTTTACGAACTAGAAACTGCGTTAGAGGTCATCGATGCACAGGACCCGCATGTCACAGACATCGCCAACCACTTGCGCTTGCTTGAACGCTAGTCGAATGTCACGCTTTTATCGATCAGCGACCAGGCCAGCTTCGACAACTCGAGTGCACCTGCCCCAGCCTCTTCAGCCTTTTTGCTCGCAGCCGTACCATCAAGCACTCGCTTGGCAATACCCTGAAGAATTGCAGACATTTTGAACATATTGAAAGCAAGATAAAAATCCCAGTTCTCTATCCCATTGCGGCCAGTGCTCTCACAATACCGCTCGACATACTCCTCCTCTGAGGGGATACCCAGTGCTTTTAAATCAAGGTCCCGCAAGCTTTCACGATATGGACGACATAGATAAGCAAAGTCAACTAACGGATTACCTAGCGTGCTCAATTCCCAGTCTAGAATAGCCATGACTTCGTTCCTGTCGAGATACATTATCATGTTGGCAATCTGCAGGTCTCCGTGAACGATGCTACAACCCTGGTCTTCAGGGATATTATTTCCCATATAATCGATGAGGTTATCCATATACGGGTTTTCAACAGTCTTTGTATACTCATACTGGCCACCCCATCGGGTCACCTGTCTTGCAATGTAGTCTGTATGTTTACCGTAATCAGACAATCCCACGGCTTCAAAATCGACCATATGCAGTTGTGCAACAGCATCATTGGCGACGTTCCATAACTCGCCCCGATCCTTCCTTGAGTACGGTCCCGCGACGGAATCTTCGACAACGCGTCCTTCAAGATATTCCATAATATAGAACCAGGTGCCGATCACGTTCCCATCTGTACATAAGGCATAAGTCTTTGGCACTGGCACTTCGGTATTTTCGAGCGCTGTGATGACCCGATACTCTCTATCAATGGCATGTGCGGATTTAAGCAGCTCTCCTGGCGGTTTGCGGCGCATCACATAGCGTTTATTCCCTGCTTCCAACAGATAGGTAGGGTTAGATTGCCCGTACGCAAACTCTGAGGCCTTTAACGGCCCAACGAATCCAGCAACGTGTTCCTCCATATAGGTCTGAAGCGCTGCAACAGAAAATTGATGCTTTTTCTGAACATCGATTGTCCTTGTAGTTTCTGAGCTCACTTTTCACTCCTTCCTATTTCAAGTCAGATAAAACAGCAAGCACATCATCATGGTGAGTCTTGGTATTCACCTTTTCTATAATGTGTTTGAGTTTTCCATCTTTGTCGATAATAAATGTCATGCGATTAACGCCCATATATTCTCGGCCCATAAATTTCTTGAGGCCCCAGACACCATATTTTTCAGCGATTTTGTGGTCTTCGTCCGATAACAAATCGAAATTGAGTTTTTCTTTCACGCGGAATTTTTCTAGACGGGATACTGGATCAGTACTGACACCGAGCACAACTGTTTGTCTGCGGGCTAATTTTCTCTTGGTATCACGAAGGCCGCAAGCTTGAGTCGTACAACCGGGCGTCATCGCTTTGGGATAAAAATATAGCACCACATTTTTTTCGCACCGATAGTCTTTTAATAAGACTTTTTTTCCATTCTGATTTAGCAACGAAAACGTGGGCGAAATGCGGCCGACGGCAGGTAAAACCATGTTAATTCCGAATCAAATATTTCAACTCAAAGTTAGCATGGTTATATTGAAACAAGCTATACGAAGTCGAAAACTAGCCTACTGTCCAAGTATGGCCGCCACGTAATAACGCGTTGATATCAGGCGCCCCGGACGTTCGCCTAACAAGCTCTCGTTGCTCGTAGACATCGGCTTCATAGGACTCAGCAGGATTGCAATACAAAACACCGATCGGTTCAGGAAAGTCTGGACCTTTTAGTTCTGCCAACATTTGAGCCATGACTTTGTTGGATTCATCATGGACCAGAATATCTTCCAAGGTGACGCCATCTTCGCCTATGGTTACAACCTCGAGTCGAATTGTTTTCGGATCCAGCCGAATACCTTTCTCGTTATCGCTGCCAAACGTCATCGGGCTGCCATTTTCAAGTAACAGCCTGGACTCCGCAGCTTTCTTTTTATCCTTGATGTAGTCAAAAATACCATCGTTATAGACTGGGCAGTTTTGATAGATCTCAACGAACGAAGCCCCTTTATGGTCATGAGCACGCTCAAGCAAGGGTGTCATATGTTTGGTTTCAGTATCGATACTTCGTGCCACAAACCGTGCACCCGCGCCAATGGCAAAAGTACAGGGACGTAATGGCAGATCTATGGAACCGTTGGGCGTCGAAGGGGAAGTCGTCCCCACTCTAGAGGTCGGTGAGTACTGACCTTTTGTCAGGCCATAGATTTCGTTGTTAAAAAGCAGAATTTGTAGGTCGACATTTCGTCTCAATACGTGCAACAAATGATTTCCACCGATAGACAAACCATCACCGTCACCGGTGATTACCCAAACATCCAACTCTGGGTTCGCAAGCTTCACACCACTGGCAATCGCAGGCGCTCGGCCATGGATCGTGTGAAATCCATAAGTATTCATATAGTAAGGAAAGCGGGACGAACAACCGATCCCTGAAATGAACACCATGTTCTCCCTGGGTACGTCGAGTTCAGGCATAAGTTTCTGAATGGTTTTTAAAATCGCATAGTCACCGCATCCAGGGCACCATCGGACCTCTTGGTCAGAGGACATATCCTTCACGGTAAGTTTTTGCACGGGTGCGTTCATGATTGTGACTCCAACTGCGCTTTGATCTCTGCTTCGATCTCACGAATTTTAAATGGTTGTCCCGAGACCTTATTTAAGGGCTGGGCATCGACAAGAAACTGTGAGCGAATAACATCTACAAATTGGCCCATGTTCATCTCCGGCACCAGTATCTTCTTAAAGCCTTTTAACAATGCTTCCAGATTGGAAGGTAACGGCCACATATATCTAACATGTATATGAGAAACATCCATGCCTTCTTCTCGACAGCGCTTTACACCCTGACGGATCGCACCATAGGTTGAACCCCATCCAACGACAACTAACTCACCAGACTCATTTCCCTGGTCCACAGTCTGCGCTGGAATAAAGTTAGCGATATTATCGATTTTGGATTTTCTGACATCCGTCATCTTCTGGTGGTTATCTGGATCGTAGGAAATATCGCCAGTCTCGTAGTCTTTCTCGATCCCACCAATACGATGTTCAAGACCTGGCGTTCCAGGTTTTGCCCAGATCCGTGCCAATGTGTCTGGATTACGATTTGCTGGAGAAAAACCCTCCGGGTCGGAAGCAAATTCTACCGGGAATGGCTCATAATCATTGAAGTCCGGTACGCACCATGGCTCAGAAGCATTCGCGACATAGCCATCACTCAAAATTATGACAGGCGTTGTAAAGGTTGTCGCGATTCGAACGGCCTCAATGGCGACATCAAAACAGTCTGCGCAGGTAGAAGATGCAATGACGGGTAGCGAAGTATCCGCATGCCGGCCAAATAGTGCCTGATTTAAATCTGATTGCTCAGTCTTCGTTGGCAGACCGGTGGAAGGACCACCGCGCTGTGTATTGACAATAATCAGTGGTAACTCTGTTGCGCAAGCCAGCGAAATGGCTTCTCCTTTCAACGAAATACCTGGCCCCGAACTGGATGTCACGCCGAGTGAACCTGCAAATGAGGCTCCAATCGCTGCACATACTGCAGCAATTTCATCTTCGGCTTGAAAAGTCACCAAATCAAATTGCTTCTCATCCGACAACGTATGTAGCAAACCTGATGCCGGTGTAATGGGATATGACGCAAACACAATAGGTAAACTCGCTAACTGCCCGCCAGCTAATAGACCATATGACAGTGCTTCTGTACCCGTGGTGTTTCGGTATAAACCCGGCGCAACCTCTGCCCTCGGCACTTTATAGACCTCAATACCCGACGGTAACTCAGCCGTCTCGGCATAGGCATGACCTGCATTGAGCGCGGCAACGTTTGCATCTGCAATTTCAGGTTTAGCGGCAAACTTTTTCTTTAGGCCGTCAATGGTTGAATCCCTTGATCTTTCAAACAGCCACATGACCAGACCAAGGGTCCACATATTTTTGCATCGTAATGCGAATTTATGGCTTAGGCCAAATGGCTTGACCGCTTCCAACACTTGCTTACCGATGTCAATTGACATCAACCGATAAGCGTCAAGCGAGCCATCTTCCAGGGGATTATTTTCATAGCCGGCTTTTACTAGATTTTTGGCAGTAAACGCACCTTCGTCGACAACAACCAAACCGCCGTTAACCAAATCGCCAAGATTCGTAATTAGCGCTGCAGGATTCATGGCGACCAACACATCAACATCATCACCAGCTGTGGTGACACCCTCTGAACCAAAATAGATTTGGAAAGCAGAAACGCCAAACGTCGCACCGGCAGGCGCACGAATTTCAGCCGGGAAATCAGGAAATGTTGCCAGGTCATTCCCGTATATCGCTGTCGCTTCGGTAAAGTTGTTACCGGTTAGCTGCATACCATCGCCAGAGTCACCGGCGAAACGAATCACCACATCACAGACAACTCTGCTTTTCGATGATGTACTTGCTAAATCTTCTACGACTGACATCTCTCTCCTCTAAGCTACCCGACAGGTAGTTTTAGCCCATAAAAAAAACGCACTCGGTCGAACCTAGTGCGCTACTTATTTCGTATTTATTCGTATTAGCTCGTATCTGACCCGTACTTTTGTTGTATTTCGGAGGACCGAATTTGCCGTCCAAATATTCCGTACTGAACAGGTTAGTGAAATTCCGCCGTTAGTCTCTAAGATCAGAGTCTCCGTTTCCACATAAGCGATTTCTTCTTACTTTGTAACGAGTACCAACACGACTAATCTGCTAATCGAATCGCAGCGAATTTTAGCAGAAAAATCAAAGATATGAAGGATATCAGCAGGATTAGTCTTCCAATACCCTCAACTTCATCACCACCGAGCCAATAATGATCTGATCACCATGATTCACTGTTACCAAACCCTTATCTTCAATCGCCTGCCCGTTTACCGAGGTGCCGTTTGTGGAGCCTAAATCCTCAATAAAAACGCGGTCTTTCATTAATTTTATTCGCGCATGTTTTCTAGACACATCCGAGTGATTGATAATATAGGGTGAATCTTTCGGATTACGACCAATAACTACCCCGTCGTTCCTATTTAGCTGATCCCCTGAAATCCGCAATAGATAGCGAATACCATCTTCATCACGACCATCAAGTACATACTCAGAGAGATCACCGTTGTGCATTTCGGTACGGGAAGATGGTCTTTCCTGATTACCCGTCGTAGCCCTTTGCCCTCGTGTGCTGAGAAAAATCACCGTGACAATCGCTCACACAAACAATACAACAACAGCAGATAACAAAATGGTTTCCCTGCGCTCAGCATCTTTCTTTTGCTCTTTAAGAGCCTGCAGGAAGCGTTGCTCCGACAACATGCAGTCGCGATTGAGTGTTTCTAAAATGGCACTGGTTTCTGCTTTGAGGTCCGATGTTTTTGAATCCAACTCCTGACGTAATTTTTCAGCATTTCCTTTTGCCAATGCTGCCTGCTTAAAAGCAGTATCCGCTCGCCCCCCACGCCTGTCTAGTTTGTGCTTCAAGAGAATAATTCGACACCGTCACAATGCTATTGGCTAACGCGGATTCGTCGATCTCTGCATGAGCAAGACCACAGGGTAAAAGCAACGCCAAGAATGCGCTTATGAGCGGGTTGCTTACTCCTGTGTGGCACCTCAGGGGATTCATGTCAGTTTTACTCTCAAATGATGCCCATGATCTTATCCCAAATCCCCAAAAGACAATCGACGGAACGTGCCGATTTGTCGATATATGTATGATTAACAGGGGTTTTTTGAGAACCAGCTCATACATCAGGGGATTGCCACCGGGATAAAGGGAAATCTGGCAGAGCGAGTATCGCTAATCGGATGGTTGCTGGCTAAATGATAGGTGAACACCAACGACAGTTTGACGTCATCAGAAAGGTTTCTGCCTGCGGCGTGTAGCAGTTTGCTATGAAAGAAAACCACGTCACCGGCACTCAACGTGATGGGCATCACGCTGCGGGTTAACGACTTATTTTTCGGTAAATCTGTTCTTAAAAACTGGGCTGCATCAAACCGCCCCTGCTCCAAGGCTAGCTGATGCGACCCTGGAATCACTCGCAGGCATCCATTTCGAATACTTTCATCGCCGAGGGCGAGCCAAACACTAATCAGGTTTTCGTCATCGAAAGACCAATAACGGTTATCCTGATGCCATTGTGTGACGCTGCTATAACCAGGAGATTTCGTCATGACACAATTATGGTGACATTGCGAAAGACAAATATCAGAG
>JAQWMV010000140.1 GCA_029246605.1 Pseudomonadales bacterium
GGATGAATCTGCAGCCATGACATCACTTACGGACTACCGCGGCAAAATCATTTATCTCGATTTTTGGGCCTCCTGGTGTGGGCCCTGAAAAATTTCACCACCCCTGTTGAACAATCTTTATAAAGAACTGATTGATCAAGAATTTATTGTTCTTGCGGTTAATGTCGATGAGGAAGTGGCTAAGGCGGAGAAGTTTCTGACGCGATTTCCGGTCGACTATCCAGTATTGCTGGATACTGATGCCAGCACCGCAAAGGTCTATCGCGTGGCAGGTATGCCGAAATCGTTTATTATCGATCAGGTTGGCAATATAGTGCTCACTCATCAGGGTTTTAAAGAAACCGATATTGATCTCATTCGAGCACACGTGCGGGCACTGATGAAACCTTTACCTTAATGAGCATAACTAATCTGACAATAACAAGCCGCCGCGGGGGCAACAGGAAAACCCATAAGGAGTCTTGAAGTGCAACAGTCTAACCCTGCAAACCATCTGGCGACTGACGGTGAACTCACCGTTGGACTTGAAAGTAATGAGTCTCGTTCGCACCCAGGATGGTTTTTTAACCAACTTAAGTAGAACGGTACCAGTCGCCTCTGGTGTTAACGATGTCTATATATTCAACCCGGGCAACAACCTCAATCAGCGTAGTTCCCTGCGGCTGGTTAACAATTCATCGACCCAGGGTGCCGTAGCCATTAACGGTTTTGACGACAATGGCGCAGCAGCACCTGGCGGCGAAGTCACCTTCAACATCGCAGCAGACAGCGCAATGACCCTGACGGCACAGGATATTGAAAGCGGCAACAGCGATCTTATCACTGGCAGCCTCGGCGACGGGGGTGGGAAATGGCGGCTGGTTATCACCTCAGATATTGATTTGCAGGTGCAGAGCCTACTTGATACACCAACTGGATTTCTAACAAACCTGAGCCGGTCGGTGGAATAGTTTGAGCAATGTGACCTAATGGGTTGGTGACAGGTACGGAGAATCTAGTACAATTGGCGCCTTTCGGGGCGTAGCGCAGTCTGGTAGCGCACCACACTGGGGGTGTGGTGGTCGTAGGTTCAAATCCTGCCGTCCCGACCAATTTTGGTTCCGTTCCGAAGGTAGCGATCGCTCATCTCAGGTACTTTTGACCACAGTCTTATCCTCTCGTCTTCTTGTACCTCTGTTTTCGTCTTTATGAATCGGAAGTAAGGAGTCGCTTTCAAGTTACCTGTAATCTCCTCCCTTGAATCTGTATCCTACCCCCCATGCTTCCGACACTCCTACTCCTTATCGCACTTATGGTCGCCACCTGGCTGTGCTGCCATCTATATCGAAAAGTCGCACTGCATTTTCATTTTTTCGATCATCCCAATGAGCGCAGTGCACACACAGAACCCACACCCACCGGTGCAGGTATTGTCATCGTTATAGTGTTCTACTTGGGGTTAACCATCGCCTGGCAACAGCAGCTGATTGCAGCCAATATGTTCATGGCGACCTTTGGCGGACTCCCGGTCGCGGCTATCGGCCTTATCGATGATCGTAAAAAGCTGCATTGGAGCCTGCGTGCTGTGACACATCTGTGTGCAGCTGCCTGGTGCATTTATTACGTTGGATTCCCATCACTTACGATATTGGCCACAACGCTCGACACCGGCACCGCTGGCCTTGTTTTCGGTGTCATCGCCCTGGTGTGGCTATTAAACCTCTATAATTTTATGGACGGTATGGATGGCATTGCCGCCAGCGAAACCGTATTCGTGTGTGGTGCTGCCGCATTTCTTTCCGGTTTTGAAATCGACGGCTGGGGGCTCATTAATATGTTGCTGATGGCAGTATCGCTGGGCTTTCTAATCATCAACTGGCCCAAGGCGAAACTTTTTATGGGCGATATCGGTAGCGGCTTTCTTGGTTTGACTATAGGTGTGCTGATTCTCGCCTATAACGAGATTTCCGTCTGGACATGGATGATCTTGCTTAGTTACTTTGTGACCGATGCCTGCCTCACCATTTTGCTACGTCTGGTGCACCGCGAAAAGATTACGGAATCCCATACTCAGCACGCCTATCAACACCTGACCCGCGTTATTGGCGATGCGAAAAATCTTTATTTAGTGATATTAATCAATATGTTATGGATTTTCCCTATAGCCATTCTATCGGTTCGTTTTCCAGAATATGGCGTGCTTCTGCTACTATTGTCATCACTACCTTTATTACTAGCAGAATTTGTCTGCGGGGCCGGCCAGGACCAGCCTCGACTCAAACGCCTTAGGGTCTAAATGCAAGAAGACACACAACTTTCAAATCAGCAAAAACGCTACGTCATGATGATGGCGGATGCGCTCATTCTGGTGGGCACGCTGTGGGCGTCTGTGGCGTTACGCTATGGCGATATCTACAAAGACGTCGGGGCGTTCTGGTGGCTATTCCCAGTGGCGGGGGTAGTGGGTGTCGCCGCCTTCGCCAAATTGGGTTTGTATCGTGCCATCGTCCGTTACATTGGACCTAGTTCAATGCTGCCGGTTATCCAGGGTGTGACTATTGCAACGGTGGTGGTGTCTATGGTTGCCTTCTTGAGCGGTGAGGAATCTTTCCCGCGATCGGCGCCCATGATCTTCTGGTTTGTCTCCATCATGATGATCGGGGGTGGTCGTTTGATGGTACGCGCCTATTTCTATGGCCTGTTTAATAATTATCTGCAACGTGAGCCAGTCGCCATCTATGGCGCAGGTGAATCCGGCGCACAACTCTCGATCACCTTGCTCAACGGTACCGAGTACATGCCGGTAGCATTTATCGATGACGACAGATCGCTACGCCGTAATACCATCCATGGGATTCGTGTTTACGGCGCTGATCACATTGGTCGCTTAGTCAATGAGTTTGGCATTGGCCGCATTCTACTGGCGGTCCCCTCAGCAACCCCGGAACAGCGTGGTCGTATACTTAATCACCTGTCTGAGCTTCCTATACAGATCAGCACCGTACCGGATATCCGTGCGTTAATTGGCGGCAAGGCTAGTGTGGCTGAAGTTGAAGAGATCGATATCAGCGATCTACTTGGTCGGGATATGGTGCCCCCGGATGCGGCATTAATACGTTCTTCGATTGAAGGCAAAAGTATACTGATCACCGGTGCCGGTGGCACGATTGGTAGTGAACTCTGCAGGAAAATCCTGCAGTTCAATCCCCGCCGACTCGTGCTGTTCGACAACTCTGAGTTGGCCCTTTACAGCATTGAACTGGAGTTGGCAGCTAACGACAGCGATACCGAACTTGATTTTCTCTTAGGTTCAGTGTTGAACAAAGACCACCTATCGATGGTGATGGACGATTTTTCAATCCAGATCGTATACCACGCCGCGGCCTACAAACACGTGTCTATGGTAGAGCGCAACATTATCGAGGGTGTGCGTAATAATGTCCTTGGTACCTGGTGTGTGGCGCAGGCTGCGAATGAAAATCACACTGAAAAGCTGGTGTTAATCTCCACCGACAAAGCCGTGCGCGCCACTAGTGTTATGGGTGCCAGTAAACGCCTGGCGGAGCTCATTATCCAGTCGTTTGCGACCCAGACAGCAGACACTCAGTACTGCATGGTGCGCTTCGGCAACGTCCTTGGCTCATCTGGGTCTATCCTGCCTCTCTTTAAGCGCCAAATAGAGCAGGGCGGCCCTGTCACACTGACCCACAAAGATGCCAGTCGGTTTTTTATGACCTCATCTGAGGCCGCAGAACTGGTGATTCAGGCCGGAGCCATGGGCGTGGGCGGTGATCTTTTTGTTCTCGATATGGGTGAGCCGGTGCGAATTCAGGATTTCGCGGAACGCATGATTCACCTGCACGGTAAAAACGTTAAGGCACCAAACGATGTAGAACACAAGGAGAACTCTATAGAGATCTCCTATATAGGTTTATATCCTGGTGAAAAATTGCACGAAGAACTAATTATTGGGGAGAACGTCACAGGAACACAGCATCCTAAAATCATGAGAGCTGAGGAAGATTATCTTGATTTCGAGACGGTGAAAACGATGTGCGCCAGGCTTCAGGTCGCCTGCAAGGGTGCAGACTATCTAACCGTGAAAGAGATTCTGGAGCAGGCTATTCCAGCATTCACAATTCATGACGAGAAAATTGATCCGGTGTTGAATATAGAACAGCGTAAACATGATCCTGACAATGTCACTCCAATTAATAAAGACATCTGACGACTTGGTTTCTTAGAGATAGCGCCGTTGTTGGTCGACGATCAGTGTCAGCGCGACTGGCAACCAAAAAACCACCCACAAATAATCCACTTTCTCCAATAGTCGGTCGCCATCAAAGAACATGACTGCCACGGAATAGAGCAGCATCATCGATGTAAGGTCTCGCAACTCGGATCCTCTAGCGAGATTTAACCGTTGACCCAGAATGATGAGAAGCGCACACAACCCTAGCAAACCCAGAATTCCACCATAAAAGAAAGTAGCGACATACACGCTATGGGCATGATGAAAGGAAAACACGCCATGCTCGTAGCTACTGTGCGCGACGCTACTGTTGGATGTGATCCCGTGTCCTAAAAACCAGTTCGTCTGCAACGTTCGACTAATCAACTCGCCCCAAATCTCGGGCCGAAAACTTGTTGAGCGTTTGATCAGTTCATCCCAACCAAAGTGCGCAACGATCATGCTCACAATAACCATTAAGAATATCCCGGCAGCTAGCACCTTGCGTGCCTTGGACCCCGGTAGATAGCACGCAATGGCATACAGAACTGCGATGGAAATACCCACCCAGACGCTACGCGTATAGGTTAAAGCGACACCGATCCCAAGTGCTGTCACACAACAACCGCTCAGGAACCGATCATTGTGCTCACCCCCGCGGATCATTAGGTATAGAGCCATGACTATAGCCATCCCGTAGGACAGCGCGCCGATCACTGGATTATGCAGGCGTCCCAGGGCTACCAGACGATCTTCCAGCAGTGGTTGATAGTCCGGCAAGGCGTAGTGCAACTGAACTGAATATGTTGCAGAAACCACTGCGGCCAGTACCGTAAACCAAATCAAAAAACGTGAAAACGCCGAGTAATGCATATGCAACATCAATACGCTATAGACAAAGCTCACAATCAACGCGCTATAACCGAGTTGCAGTAGCATCGCTGTAAAGCTGCCATTGTCGGCCCAGAGAGCAGATACACTTAGATAAACCAGCAAGCCAACAATTCCAGTCATAAGCGGCACATCAAAGTGCCGTACCACGCTGCGATCCAACACCAGCAAGACAATGAACAATATGCCCACGACATAGGTTGGAAAGTTGTTAACGCGTCCACTTTCCGACAAAAAGAAAGCCGCAATAGTGAGCAACACCATCAATCCCAATGCTGCATAAACCGCTTCGATTAGACGAGCGTGATAGATCAAACCCAGAACCTCAAAACAAAAAGACGCCCACCGCGCAATCCTCTACAATACACAACTAGCTGCAATTGACCAGAGGGTGAGCTTTGAAAATTATACCCGTTATACTCTGCGGCGGAGCCGGTACACGGCTTTGGCCGCTATCGCGAGAACTCTACCCGAAACAGCTGTTACCTCTGATTGATGACAAGTCACTGCTGCAGAATACCGTACTGCGCCTTAAAGACTACAAAGATGCAACAGATCCGATTCTGGTCTGTAATGAAGAGCATCGGTTTTTGGTCGCTGAGCAGCTGCGGGAAATTGATACACGGCCCGCAACTATTATTCTGGAACCCATCGGCCGTAATACTGCCCCGGTGGTTGCGCTGGGCGCCCATATGGCACTCACTACAGATGATGCCATTCTCGTTGTTTTACCCTCAGATCATGTGATCTCGGATAACAATGCGTTCCATGGAGCTTTGGGTCGTGCCATTTCCCTCGCTGAAGACGACCATCTGGTTACGTTTGGCGTCACCCCTACACGACCTGAAACTGGCTACGGATACATCAAAGCGGGTGCCGCTAAAAACACAGGTAATAAAGTCGAAGCCTTTGTCGAAAAACCAGATCTAGCAACCGCAGAGCAGTACGTATCGTCCGGTGACTATTACTGGAACAGCGGCATGTTTGTGTTCAAGGCTAGCCAATACCTCACCGAACTAGTCAAACAACGACAGGATATTGCGAGCGCTGTAGAAAAATCCTTCAAGTCAGTCAGCCACGATGATGTATTCACCCGGGTAGGGGAACAGGATTTCACGAACTGCCCGAAAGAATCCATTGATTACGCCGTGATGGAAGGCACCGACAATGCTGCCATGGTGCCCCTCACAGCAGGCTGGAGCGACATCGGTTCCTGGAATGCTCTGTGGGAAGTCTCAGATAAGGATGAAAACCAGAACACCATCGTGGGCGATGTGATCACCGAGAACGTTAACAATAGCTACATCCGGGCAGAACACCGACTGGTATCAGTCGTCGGTATTGATGATCTCATTATCGTAGAAACCGCCGATGCCATTCTCATCACCTCGCAAAGCGAATCACAGAACGTCAAAAAGATTGTCACCAGTCTGCAATCCTGAGACCGGCAGGAACGCCTGACTCACCGTAAAGTGTTCCGGCCCTGGGGTTACTACGAAAGTATCGACAACGGAAAGAGTCATCAGGTTAAACACATTGAAGTTAAACCCGGTGCCAGTCTATCCCTACAAAAACACCATCACCGCGCTGAACACTGGATTGTAGTGCAGGGCACTGCGATCGTGACTCGAGGTGATGAAGTATTCCAATTGTCTGAAAATGAATCGACTTATATTCCCATCGGCACGGTTCACCGGTTAGAAAATCCCGGAAAAATCCCATTGGAAATCATTGAAGTACAGTCAGGCAGCTACTTAGGTGAAGATGATATTGTGAGGTTGGAAGATAACTACGGCAGGTGAACCCTACGCGACATCGGTTTCAACCGTGCCGGGTAGACTGCTGACAGTGAGCTTTTCAAGAGCGACCTTGTTACTTGCATTATCGATGTCGATACCGACCAACCTACCGGTTGCATCATAGTCCAACACAACCCCCTCGGAGATTTCTTTGCTCTCACTGCTTTGGTTCTCCGATAAGTCGATGTAGAGCGAGTCTGTGTCTTTATAATACTTAAGCTTCATGATTTGAATCTCTTATCTGGAAACGCATTGTGTATTGCACAGCGATCTTCCAATGTAACCACTCGCAGATATCGATTGCCGAAGTCTGGTACCTTTGCCCAAAACCGAACACGATTATTCTCTTGCGTTTTGCTCGTTTCAGCGTTTTCGACAACATAAACACA
>JAQWMV010000144.1 GCA_029246605.1 Pseudomonadales bacterium
ACCGATATGATAAACGTCGCCGTAAATAAAGTGCTCCCCATCCTTCGAGAAATGAATGACAGAGCCATCGTCCAGGCCAATCTCATAAAAACCCTCAACCCGACTGTCAACGATGGTTTCAATAGCAAGCGCAGGAATCGCGTTGTTTAATTTCTTGCGCACCTCATCCGGCTCTATCGCCGAAGCAAGTCCACAAAACCCAAACACCAGTCCAATCGCAAAAACAAACTTCATATTCAAATCTTCTTAATTCTCAACACGCATAATACCCTAGACTCCCAAACGAACAAGAACCTTCCGCCCCACAAACCCCAAACGGCCCCAAAAAATCCCTCAGAGGCTCTATTCAAACATATGACGCACCCCTCAGCCCCTTCGGAGTCAATACAAAAAAGAGAGCCCCAACGGCTACAGGTTCAAACCGCCAGCAACAAAGAGTAAAGTGCAGTATGCCCAGCCCCGTTAAAGATCAACCGCTAATCGACCAGTTCTTGGATAGCCTGTGGCTCGAAAAAGGTCTCAGTCAAAACACCCTCAGCGCCTATCGACAGGATCTACAGAACTTCGCATTGTGGGCCGACAAAAGCGGTAATCAACTGAGTCTGATTCGGCGAGAGGATGTTTTGCACTATCTTTCAGATCGCATGTCACAGGGAGTGAAGGCACGCTCAACCGCCCGCGCCCTGTCATGTTTACGCAGCTTTTACCGGCATATGCTGCGTGAAAAACAGGTGACTGAAGACCCTACCCTACGCGTTGAGAACCCGAAACTGGGACGCCCCCTTCCGGACTCACTGACAGAAGGCGACGTCGAGAAACTCCTTGCGGCGCCGGACCTATCTACTGCTATTGGTTTTCGTGATAGAACGATGCTTGAAGTCCTGTATGCCTGCGGTTTGCGGGTCAGCGAACTCGTTGGATTAAAACTCACCGAAATTAACCTGCGTCAGGGCGTGGTACGAATTGTGGGTAAAGGATCAAAGGAACGACTGGTACCGGTTGGGGAAGAAGCGATCTCCTGGTTAACGGCTTACCTACAGGAAACCAGAGACAGCCTGCTTAAAAAAAATCTCAATCAAGATATTGTGTTCCCGAGCAATCGCGGCAGCGCCATGACCCGCCAGGCTTTTTGGCATCGCATCAAAGCGCATGCGCAAACAGCGGACATTCAGAAAAAACTATCGCCCCATACCATGCGCCACGCATTTGCGACGCATCTTTTAAATCATGGGGCAGATCTTAGGGTTGTACAGTTGTTGTTAGGGCATAGCGACCTGTCGACGACGCAGATCTATACGCATATCGCCCAGCATCGGATGAAGGAATTACACCAGCAGCATCACCCGAGGGGGTGATGCTGGAAAGAAGTCTTATAGCTTTTCTCTGATACGTGCCGCACGACCACTACGCTCGCGCAGATAGTAGAGTTTTGCTTGTCTTACATCACCGCGTCGCTGCAGTTGGATACTATCGATAAGCTTGCTGTGGGTCTGAAAAGAACGTTCAACGCCCACACCGTGGGATATTTTTCGAACGGTAAAGGCAGAATTTACACCACGGTTTCGTTTACCGATCACAACGCCTTCAAAGGCCTGTAAACGCTCACGAGTGCCTTCCCGTACCTTGACCTGTACAGTAACGGTATCGCCAGGACCGAATTCTGGCACATCACTTTTAAGCTGCGCATTCTCTACCAGCGTGACGGCTTTGTTTCTGCTTCCGCCAGTCGCCCAATCGACCATTTTTGTTTCTTTCTTGCTCTTGCTCATGTCAGTCCTTCTTCGATCGACTCCGATCATTTAGTTTTTTCGTTAAGGTAATCCTGCAACAGCTTCTTACCTTCATCGTCCAGTGGCTGCTTTTCGAGCAAATCCGGACGTCGTTCAAATGTTCTTCCCAGTGCCTGTTTCATTCTCCATCTGGCGATTTCAGCGTGATCACCACTTAACAGGACTTCTGGCACACTGCTTTGCCCATCTAATTCAGTCGGCCGGGTATATTGTGGATAGTCCAGCAACCCGTCATAAAAAGAGTCTCTCACTATGGACTCTTCATCGCCAACCGCACCAGGTAACAATCTCGTTACCCCATCTACGACTACCATGGCGGCCAGTTCACCCCCACTTAGTACGTAGTCCCCGATCGACAATTCAAGATCTACTTCCTGCTCTATCAATCGTTCGTCAACACCTTCGTATCGACCGGATACCAAAATAAGCGCATCCTCCTTCGACAAATCCTTTAGGACCTGCTGGCCCAGGCGTTTGCCCTGGGGAGACAAGTAAATCACTTTGCCTGCCCCTTTGCGGTCACGTGCTGCCGCTATTGCATCTTTAAGCGGCTGGACCTTCATCAACATACCGGGTCCGCCACCATAAGGTTTGTCATCCACGGTACGATGCCGGTCCGTCGTATAATCTCGAGGATTAAAGTAGTCTAATTCAAGCAAACCACGCTCAACCGCCCTACCTGTAATCCCATATTCGGTCACCGCCCGAAACATCTCTGGGAACAGCGACACAAGTCCTAACCACACGACTAGTAATCTGCCTGCCAGGCAACGATGATCTTCTCGTTCTGAAGATCAACTTCCCTGATTATTTTTCCCTCTACAAAGGGAATGAGGCGTTCCTGATTGTCGATACTCGCCTCGTTCGGTGCAACAACCATCACGTCATTCGCACCCGTTTCCACCATCTGGTCAACCGCACCCAAAATCTCATCTGCTGTATTTGCCACAGTCAGCCCCTGTAGTTGATGCCAGTAGTATTCACCATCTACAAGATCTGGTAACCCGGCAACCCATATTTCGTTGCCTATTAATGCTTCTGCCTGATCGCGATCCTCTGCACCAGCGAGTCTGACTACTATTCCCTTGCCTTGTTTTCTAGCCTCTACAACTTCCACGTCCTCTTCGACAGACTGACGTCTTAGAGTCCATGGGGAATAGCTTAGAATCTGTTCAATCGGGTCGGTATAGGAATAAACCTTCACCCAACCCTTAAGGCCGTGTGCTGCGTTAATACGACCGAGAAGCACCTGCGCCTGATTCACATTGCCCAGCTACTGAGTTGCTTTACGCTGCGTCCTGATCAGTGCTTTCTTGGGCCACAGATGCTTTTCGGAATTCCTTCACCAGCTGCTTCACACGATCAGACATTTGTGCACCCTGGCGCACCCAATAATCAAGCCGTTCAAGGTCTAAACGGACCCTAACTTCCTGACCGCTTGCACCAGGATTGAAGAAACCCAACTGCTCAATAAAGCGAGAATCGCGGGCACGATGACTATCGGCCACTGCAAAGTGGTAAAAAGGTCGCTTTTTAGCGCCACCTCGGGATAAGCGAATAACGACCATCTATTTGATTTCCTTAGTAATTTTATTGTAGCTCAGTGGAAAAATGCCCAGGAGCCGCCAAAAGGAGCGCTATTTTACGGTAAAGGATTCATGCTTTCAATTGACGCTGAAGGTTTATCTTCCAGGCAATCTGCCGGGCTGCTGCATCATACCACCCATACCACGCATCATATTCGTCATACCACCTTTTTTAGTCAGCTTTTTCATCATTTTCTGCATCTGTTTATGCTGTTTCAGCAGACGATTAATATCCTGAATCTGCGTACCCGAACCCCTGGCAATACGTTTTTTGCGGGAGCCATTGATCACGTCCGGGAAATGTCTCTCACCGGGTGTCATGGAGTTAATGATTGCTTCCATTTGCGAGAATTGGCTGTCATTAACCTTTTCCTCAACCGCCGCTTTGTTTGCTCCCATGCCTGGCAATTTATCCAGCATGCTGGACAGCCCGCCCATATTGTTCATCTGTTGTATCTGGTCACGGAAGTCTTCAAGATCGAAACGTTTGCCTTTCTTGATCTTCTTGGCGAGTTTCTCGGCCTTTTTCTTATCAACTTTTTGCTCTGCTTCCTCGATCAGCGATAGCACATCGCCCATTCCTAGAATTCGACTGGCGATTCGATCCGGATAAAACGCATCCAAAGCATCTATGGTCTCGCCCACAGCCAAAAACTTGATGGGTTTTCCGGTAATCGAGCGCACTGACAACGCAGCGCCACCACGGGCATCACCATCTACCTTGGTCAGAATGACCCCTGTCAGGGGAAGTACCTCGTTAAAAACCTTTGCGGTATTGGCGGCATCCTGGCCAGTCATGGCATCAACCACAAACAAGGTTTCAACGGGTTTGATGCTGGCATGGATATCACTGATTTCAGCCATCATCTCATCGTCAATCGCCAGACGGCCTGCAGTATCCACAATCAAGACGTCCATGAATTTCTGCTTCGCGCTTTTCACCGCATCGCGCACAATATCCAGCGGTGCCTGGTCGGGTGAACTGTCGCAAAACTCGACGTCTGCGTCCCCGGCCAGGGTTTTTAATTGTTCGATAGCTGCCGGACGATAGACGTCAGCACTGACCACCATCACCTTTTTGTTTTCACGGGTCCTTAGCCAATAGGCGAGCTTTGCCGCCGAGGTTGTTTTACCAGCGCCCTGTAGACCCGCCATAAGAATAATCGCCGGGGGCTGAACATTAAGGTCCAGAGTATCGGAGTGCTCCCCCATCATGCGGGTTAACTCATCATTGACGATTTTGATGAATGCCTCACCGGGAGACAGACTACTGATCACCTCCTGGCCTATGGCACGCCCCTGGATGCTATCAATAAAACTTTTAACCACGGGCAATGCGACATCGGCTTCAAGCAATGCCATACGCACTTCGCGAAGTGTGCCCTGGATATTTTCTTCAGTCAGCTTCGCCTTACCAGTAATGCTGGCAAGGGATGCACCGAGTCTTTCTGTGAGCGAGTCAAACAACTGAATACCACTTAATTTTTTTTCGGCGTCTAGTATATCTCAACCAACAATGCCGTCGCACTTCAATCTATGTCAAAATGCAGGCTATGAATCCAGCCATCCTCGGTATTGTCGCGGTAATCTTGTATCTTATTGGTACGGGCATGCAGTACATGTCTTCTGGGGAGCAAAACAAAACCATTACGGTCATTGGTGCCGCGGCCATCTTATTGCACGGTATTACCAGCTACATTGGCTTCTACACCACAGTTGGTATCGATCTTGGCCTGTACCCCATGTTGTCGCTCACCACCTTTGCAGTCACCAGCGTGCTCTGGATCAGCAGCCTGCGACGCGACGTCAACAGCCTGTTCGTGGTTGTTTTTCCCGTTGCAGCGGTATCGGTTCTGCTGCAACTCAGCATTGAAGGTGCCTATACACCACGAGATGATATCTCCCGGGGTATCGGCACGCACATCGTACTCTCTGTATTCGCCTATGCACTGGTGACCGTCGCCGCACTGCAGGCGGCTTTCCTGTCATTTGGGAACTACGAGCTCAAACACCATAAACTTGAGACAGTCAAACGCCTGCCACCCCTTGAAACCATGGAAGCGCTGATGTTTGAAATTCTCGGGGCGGGGCTCATTCTACTCAGCCTGTCTATTCTCTCCGGGTTTTTGTTTCTGCAGGACATTCGAAACCCAGGCCTGATCCATCACACCGTCATCACAATGGCTGCCTGGCTCGTATTTGCCATATTGCTCTGGGGCCGTGTAAAGCTTGGCTGGCGCGGGGCTATCGCATCCCGTTGGGTACTGAGTGGCTTTGCACTTCTCGTCGTCGGCTATTTTGGCAGCAAGTTGGTGATCGAAGTCATCCTGGATAGAGTTTAAGCATTACTTGACACTATGAAGCGATATTCTGTAAAACTGTCTTCCCATCATAACGACGAGGTCCGCCCTTTTTGGACGATCCTTCGATAGGCGCTTTATCTAGCGCAATTGCTGTCCTGATCCTACTGTCCGCTTACTTTTCCGGTTCGGAAACGGCAATGATGCGCGTCAATCGTCATCGATTGCGACACCTCGCCAATGAAGGCAGTCGCGGCGCCAGAAAAGCTAACCGGCTACTCAAGCGACCTGATCGTCTGCTTAGCCTGATTCTTATCGGCAATAATTTTGTCAATTTCACGGCGGCATCGCTCGCGACCATCTTGGTCATCGAGGTCCTGGGTGAAAGCTATATCGCCTGGGCACCGGTGATCTGTACGCTGGTATTTCTCATTTTTGCGGAGGTCGCACCAAAAACCATCGCGGAGGCCTACCCGGAAAAAATCTCTCTCATTTCTGCTTATGTCCTACAGCCATTGATGGCCATCAGCTGGATATTGGTAGAACCGGTCATCCGTATAAGCAATGGTCTGATCAGACTCTTTGGTGTGCCTGAACAGGAAGCAGAGGTTGATGACCTGACACACGAAGAATTACGCACGGTCGTCAATGAAGGCGCTCAAATTGCTGAACGACCGCAGGGCATGATGCTCGGTGTACTGGATCTCAATAAGGTCACCGTTAACGACATTATGGTACCGCGCAACGAAATCGAGGGCATCGACCTTGACGACGATATGGAGAATATCATCGCGCAGATCCGCTCCACCCAGCACACCCGAATACCGGTGTACAGAAAAGATATCGACAAAGTTCTGGGTGTGCTGCACCTGCGCAGCGCCGCCAGATTCCTAACCTCAGAAGATATCGCCAAAGCATCAATTCTGCAGGAGACCGACGATCCCTATTTCGTACCAGAAAATACTTCCCTGCAAACCCAACTGGTTAATTTCCAAAAGGCAAAGGAACGTATCGGACTGGTTGTGGATGAATACGGCGACATACTCGGTATCGTGACCATGGAAGATATCCTCGAAGAGATCGTCGGTGAATTCACCACAGATCTTGCCGAGACCAACGTCAATATTCATCCTAATGATGACGGAAGTTACATGATTGACGGTGCTACCCAGGTTCGTCTGATCAATCGTACCCTGGACTGGGATCTGCCTAAGGATGGACCCAAGACACTAAGCGGTCTCATTATCGAAGAGCTGGAAACAATTCCCGATACCAGCTGCTGTATCAGCGTGAACGGTCACCGCATTGAAATCGTGCAGATTCAGGACAATATGATTAAGACGGCCAAGATGTCAGTAGGAGCGGAGCCTTTCTAAGTGCCGGCGCCACCCACTGATTTACGCATGACTCCACTTACGGTTGGTCGCCGCCAGAATCGACTTAAACGCTGCCGTCGTCGTATTTTGACTAATGCCAACACCATAGTACTTATTGGTGTTTTCATCGCTGATTGCCAGAATACAAATCGCCTGAGCTTCCTTACCTTCTTTTAGCGCATATTCCTGATAGTCCGCTACGTTGAATGATTCATTAAGTGTACTGACCAGACCATCCACAAAGGCATCGATCGGACCAGAACCCACACCCTGCACCGTCATTTCGTTTTCCGCGACCATAATTCTAGCTTCACAGGATTCTTTTCCATCCTCCACAGACTGAATCTGATAATCGATAAGCTGATAGGGCCCATCCACCTCGATGAACTCAGTCACAAACGCCTGCCAGATATCTTCCGGCTGCAGTTCACCACCATTACTCTCGGTCAGCGCCTGAACGATCGGGCTAAATTCCAATAAAAGCGCCCGCGGTAACGACACGCCAAAGTAGTTCTCAAGGATAAATGCAACGCCGCCTTTACCGGACTGACTGTTAACGCGAACAGTTTCTCGATAGGAGCCGCCAACATCGGCGGGGTCAATCGGCAGATAGGGCACTTCCCAGTCACCATCACTACCAGACTCCACAAATTCCATGCCCTTACGGATGGCATCCTGATGGGACCCGGAAAAGGCCGTGAACACCAGTTCACCAGCATAGGGCTGACGCACATGCACCGGGATCTTAGTGCACTCCTCCGATACCGCGACGATCTTCGGCATATCGGACAGGTACAATTTCGGATCAACACCCTGGCTAAACATATTCATCGCCATAGTGATGACGTCACAGTTACCCGTGCGTTCACCATTACCAAAGAGCGTACCCTCGATGCGTTCTGCACCGGCCATCAAACCAAGTTCTGAAGCAGCGACGCCGGTACCCCGGTCGTTATGGGTATGCAGACTAATGACTGCCGCTTCGCGGTTTGGCAATTGCCTAATAAACCACTCCAACTGATCCGCATAGATATTGGGTGTAGCCATCTCAACCGTAGACGGCAGATTGAGAATGATCTTCCGATCAACCGTCGGCTGCCAGACGTTCATCACCGCGGCACAAATTTCTACCGCAAAATCCATCTCCGTTGCCGTGTAGGATTCTGGTGAATACTCCAGGGTGACATTGGTTCCACTCGCTTCAAGCACATCGGTATGACGCTTCACAATTGCTGTGGCATCCGTCGCGAGCTTTATGACTTCTTCACGACCCATGTTAAACACGACCTTGCGCTGCAGGGTCGAGGTTGAATTATACAAATGGAAGATCACATTCTTGGCACCACTTACCGCTTCACAGGTGCGCTGTATCAATTCATCCCGCGCCTGACACAGTACCTGAATGGTGACATCGTCTGGCACCATGCCGTTGTCGATAATGCGGCTTACGAAATCAAAATCTGGCTGTGATGCGGCAGGGAAACCCACTTCAATTTCTTTAAAGCCAAGCCCAACCAGCAGGTCATACATCTTCTGCTTTTCATTGGGCGTCATCGGGTCAATCAGCGCCTGATTGCCGTCGCGTAAATCAACACTGCACCAACGCGGCGCCTCGCTGATCACTTGCTCCGGCCAGGTGCGATCCGGTAATGGGATCGGCTTAAAGGCTTTGTATTTATGGAACGGCATCCGCTTATCGGATGTCGGGTTATTGTCTGTTGTTTGTTTGTCTACGTTCATTGCTCTTTACTCTATGCCTGTTATAAGACACCCGAAAAACGGGCAACCTTGCAATGTAGGGTTTAGATGGCCGCCTACAACGGCAGTCGTAGCAGAAGGCTTTTTAGGAGGGCAGCAGGCAGCAACAGCGAGGCGCTGTATTGAAAAATTGGCAAACTTGCAATTTTCATGGCTGCAAAAAACTTCATAGAGGTGTTAAGAACCGCACTATAGCTCGCTGCAAGGTGAAATCCAAGCCCACTAAGCCAGCTTTCAGGCATGTCGCACTAGGAACAAGGTGCCAACCCTGCCTTATAGTGCTGCGAGTTTTTCACATATCCCAATGCACTTTGGGTCAGCTCCGCTATCTGCTCAGGTGACAATTGGCGCACTACCTTGCCGGGGGAACCCATGACCAGAGAACCATCTGGGATCTCTTTGCCCTCGGCAATCAAAGAATTCGCACCAATCAGGCAGTTCTTACCAATCTTCGCACCGTTTAAAACCACAGCATTGATACCAATCAGAGAATTGTCGCCAATATCACAACCATGCAGCATAACCTTGTGGCCAATGGTCACATGACTACCAATTGTTAATGCAAATCCAGGATCCGCATGCAGCACTGACCCATCCTGCACATTAGAATTCTCACCCACAGTAATTGATGCGTTATCTGCGCGAAGCACCGCGTTAAACCAAACACTGGCGTTATTCTCGAGCACGACAGAACCGATTAAGGTCGCATTGTCCGCAACAAAATACTCGCCACGAAATTCCGGCACCTGATCATCAAGTTTATAAATCATACTACCTCCATATCAACGCCGCGCAGAATAACACTGCTGTCTCCAAAAAGTTAATTCGCTCCAAGAACTAAAGACCGTGCCTCTAGTTTCCTAATAACCGATGAATTTCTATACTAATGCCTTTGGAATGTCGTTTCAGTTTGCCTAGAATTTCAGAATTGCTGGGCGGAAACTAGTTATACTGCCACCCCATGAACTACTGCAACCAATGCGGCGAAGCGGTTTCCCAACAAATCCCGGAAGGGGACAACCGGCTGCGTTATGTTTGTGCCACCTGCACCACGATCCACTACGAGAATCCTAAAGTGATCACCGGCTGCCTGCCCATCCATGAGGATCAGGTACTGCTTTGCAAACGCGCCATTGAGCCCCGCTCGGGTTTGTGGACACTGCCGGCTGGCTTTCTTGAAAATGGCGAAACCTCGGCGGACGGTGCGTTAAGAGAGACTATGGAAGAAGCCAACGCGCGGGTGAATATAGAAGGTTTATACACCCTGTTCAGTTTGCCGCACATCTCCCAAGTCTACATGTTCTTCAGAGCAACACTCCAAGATCTGGATTTCTACGCCGGCGAAGAAAGTCTCGAAGTCCAGCTGTTCAACGAAGACGAAATCCCCTGGGACAACCTGGCCTTTCCAGTTATCACCGAGACCCTGAAGCACTACTTTAAGGACCGTACCAGCAACACCTTTGAAACCCGATACATGGACATCGTCATAGAACGAAGCAGGAAGTAACGATGACCACATTTGCTGCAATAAGCCGCAACGAATTGGTAACAATTCTTACATAATAGGCTTGATGAAATCTAACAAACCAATCGAAACATCACATCAGGCGATGAAACAGGACCTTCAGTCACGTTCAGGCGGCGATAAAACTTTACTTGCCTGGATGGCCTCCAAGACTCCGAAACAACGTCTAAAGATTCTTCAAAATAATGTAACCGCGATACTAAAAGCACGTAATGGCAGACGACACGCCTGCTTCTCATCTATCCTTGAGGTACTAACTCGTCACGAGGTAGATTTCATTGTTGTCGGCGGTGTTTTCGCGGTGCTGCTCGGGGCCCCTGTTGCAACATTCGATCTGGATATTGTTCATTCTCGATCGAGTGAAAACCTAACCCGATTGTCGAACGCGCTTGACGAGCTAAATACCCACTATCGTGATAATCTTCCCAAGCATCTTGAACCTACTCTTTCAGGGCTGGCCGAAACTGACCACCATCTGCTTAGTACATCATTGGGACCCCTGGATGTGTGGGGATCGATTGGCATTGATGACGATTATGTTGTGCTTAAAGATCGCATAGAAACAGTAGACATCAAGGACGGCCTCAGCGTGAAGATACTCGAGCTGGACACATTGATAGACGTAAAAGAAAAGGCAGCACGAAGTAAGGATAACTACATGCTCGAAATTCTATGAGCGATGAAAGACCAACTGGATTAAAGCGTAATATCCCGCTGCCAATACTCGTCACCTTCTCTGGTAATTTCAGCACGGGCCTGCTCGTTCCACTCGCCATCGCCAACGTAGGTGCCCAGGTATTCATAGGGCTGCTCATCGGGATATCGCTGACGACGCGCATCGATCGCAAGCGGGATCATGCGTGCCCGCTGCATAACGTAATCTTCTGAGTAC
>JAQWMV010000169.1 GCA_029246605.1 Pseudomonadales bacterium
CTTCAGTCACATTCAGGGGTCGATAAAACTTTACTCGCCTGGATGGCCTCAAAGACTCCGGAACAACGTCTACAGATTCTTCAAAATAATGTAACCGCGATAATCAAAGCACGTAATGGCAGACGACACGCCTGTCTTTTCATCTATTATATTGTGCTTAAAGATCGCATAGAAACTGTAGACATCGCCGATGGACTCAGCGTGAAGATACTCGAGTTGGACACGTTGATAGATGTCAAAGAAAAGACAGCACGAAGTAAAGATAACCACATGCTCGAAATTCTACGAGCGATGAAAGACCAACTGGATTAAAGCGTAATATCCCGCTGCCAATACTCGTCGCCTTCTCTGGTAATTTCAGCACGGGCCTGCTCGTTCCACTCGCCATCGCCAACGTAGGTGCCCTGGTATTCATAGGGCTGCTCATCGGGATATCGCTGACGACGCGCATCGATCGCAAGCGGGATCATGCGTGCCCGCTGCATAACGTAATCTTCTGAGTACTTCACTGCTTTGGGTCCGCCGGTACGGATAAAGGCGTGCGCGTTGGTGGTTTCTGCACCGATGGCGGAGTTACGATTATGGTAACCCAGCAATAGCGTCAAGCGCCGCTTAGATGATTTGTTAGAATAAGCGCCATGCAGTGAACTACGGTTGACTGCAACACCATCACCGGGGGCAAGCAGCGCTGGTACCGCTTCGGGAATCTGTTCGGTAATAGGTGGAAACTTACCATCGTTAGCCAGTCGCCACTGGCGCTGGCTACCGGGTACCACCCACAGGCAGTTTTCTGGTGTACAGTCCGAGCAAGCAACCGACAGATTGAACCCATGGGTCTTTCCCGATCCATCAGGTTGCTCCAGGGCGACACCCTCTTTTGTCCAATGCGTTCTGCCATCCTGATGCCAGTTGGTAGGGGGCCCTCGGTAGCTATCTTTATAATGTATGGCTTCATGAAAGGGCACGAAGTCCGGCCCATTGATACTGGCGGCCATCTTGAGTATTTTCGGATGTGCGTACACGCGTAGCGCCGCGTCTTTCATCATGATCGGATGCGAAACCAGACGTATGGCCGGAGGCTCATCAGCGGTCAATGAATAATATACAGCGAACTCAGATGGCCGACCCTGCTTGTCGACAGGGTTGTCCCGGGCGATCGGTGCGTTGTCAATTATCTCGTCCAGTTCCCGGGTCAGCTCAGCAATCTCTGACGGAGAGACAACATCCGTAAAGACGTAAAAACCATGCTCACGGTAAGCATCAAGAATATACTCAGCCAGACGGCCGGTACTATCAAAGCGCATTGCACCACGGTTACCGAGCGCACGTGCACGGGCCCGGCCATCGCGGTAATATTCGTCCTAGGGAATAGGCGGATTTGTTTCAGTCATACGCTCAGATTACCATTTTCGAACTGAGGAAACAGCCGCCGTTGGCGTCATAAACAGGTAACTACACCCTGAGAACCTGGAGCGAGTCTGGATGACCGAATTTCAAACACAGTTCGATTCACCGGAAGACGCCTACTCAAGTTTCTTTGCTGCCGACGCCTCACAGATCGCCGAGGCCTGGGCTGCAGTCATGAACTACCCACACGCTCGGGTTGCTGCCTCCGGGGTTTCAGACTACTTTGAGACCGCTAAGGCGTATGGAGATGCTGCCAATGTCGACTGGCCGAGCAGAGTAAAGACGGGCTGGGTAAGAACCCGGGGACGGGAAACGACCCGACTGCATGACTCTGTCACCAAAGTTCATCTGGTCGGCGGATGGATACGTCTAAACGCTGATGATGAACCCATTCGCTGGAACCGAGTCACCTACATTGCCACTAAACCGGCCGATTCCTGGGGTATCCAGGCACGGTTTGCACTGGGTGCATACGACGGTAGCGATGACCATGAAGCAGCAGAACAGGCTGCCAAAGCGGCAACCAGAAAAGTACGTCAGTATTACGAAGCACTAGGAAACATCGACAGCAACGCATGCGCTGCGCTCTGCCGGTACCCACTCATGGACGTCGGTGTTGGCGAAGTTACCCAAATCAAGGATGCCGTGACTATGGCGCAACATATTAGTCCAGGCCAAATCAGCAATCTGGACATCAGCACGGCACAGTCTGGTCCTGACGGGGTTAATGTGGCGGTTACTGCCGACTATAGTGACGGTCGGCAAGAACAGTCGATTATGGTAGTCGGCCATGAGGGTGAAAACTGGCAGATAGCCGGGATATCGACAATGCCCGAGTCACGTTAGATAGGAATCAGTACCTCAACTACAACTTTACGTTTTTACGAACATAATAATTATCGAATTCTTCTTCATGGGTTTTAACGAAACCGTGTGACAAATAGAAACCATTAGATCGACTACCCTTTAATGCACCCAATCTAATCTCCTTTCCGAGATCACACCCTTCCTTAATAATCACAACGAGTAGCCTGCCGCCGACATTCTTACTTTGGAAATCTGGATGAACATACAAGTGATGAAGGTAGAGTCAGCTGGATTCTTCTTTAAATACATAAAACGCCACCAACTCACCATCAATCATGGCTTTTTTGGTTAAAGCTGGATCAAAACCAGACAAAAACCGTTCTCTCGCACGAATAGGATCAAAACGCCCTAGTGCTTCTAAGCTTTCTCTCATCGCCAACACTCTTAGTTCTGCAAGAGATTCAGCATCATTTGGATTTACGTCGATTATTTCCATATCAAAAAAACTGACTGCCTTTGTTACCCAGGCTATAGGCCTATCGCGAGTTACCAAAAATGTCCACTTCGTCGTACCTGAGCCAGGACTTATCGTAACCGTCAGGTCGATCGAATTGATTCGGCGTTGCCCATTCAGGTTTGATGGAATCATCATAGTCACCAGGCAGATCGCCTGCAGTCCGTTTCGACATCTCGTCGTGAAGCACTTCCATTACGCGGCTTAGCTCTGGTCCAAAAGGCCCTTTTTCCGATAACGTAAAATTCATCGGACGACGGCCAGTATGCTTGTCAGGGCCCAAGGCAACCTTGCTATATTCCTCCAGTTGCTGTTGCTCCTCCTCGGTCAATGCTGCGTTCACCGTGCGTCCCGCTGAAAGCACCGGCGTATACAGGCCCATACCCTGTAAATCTGCTGGTTGTAACGCTTCGGGTAAAGGTCCCGCACCCACGGTGACGTTGCCATGATCACAGCGCACCCAGAACCCACCATAGGAACCATCCGGAAAGGCGTACCCCGGCGTATCAGCAAATACTTCGGAAAAAGTGTATTCGATGTTACTGAGCTGGTCTCGATACTTCTCCGCACGGGCACTGACAACAAACCGTGCGGTAGTCGCCCACTCCGGTGTCATGAAGACAAACCGCGGCATCGTCAAAGGCGCCATCGCGTCATGAGCTGAACGGGAAAAAGCCTTTATTGCCGGATCGGTTGGCTTCTCGCCTGCGGTCTCCCACCGGGACAATTTACCCAGCCGCGACGCTGACTGAGCCGTTATCAATGGTCATGTTCATCGCCAGCGTTGGACCTACGTGTAGGAAAGCCGGTGCGTTGTGTGCCACCTCACAGTAGACAAACTGCTTGCCTGCCAACGAGTCGGACTGCAATTCGGACAGTCGGATCAGCTGCTTCTGTGCAGCGCCAATCCATTCTTCAGAGAGATAAGAGAACTCGCCAATTCCATCGGCCATAGCGGTGACGAGATCTGAAGTCATACCCATTGCGTTACCTTCGTTGTGTACGGAGTAATGACAATATAGCAAGCGACAAGCTGCCTCGAAAGTTGGCACTGCAATGGAACGTCAGGGTATCCTGCCTGGGGCGTAGCAGCGGGTACCACAGGTTGGCTATTGTAATTTTCTTGCAAAGATAAGTTGCCTGGATTGAATGTTATGCCGAATCTTGGCTATCGTAACTGTTTCCTTCCTTACGACCCGGACCATGAAAAGACTATTAATTGTTGTTACCTTCTTCCTTGTTGCTTCCTGTAGCACTTCTGTAACCAACGTAGGCGATGCCGAAAGTAACGGCCAGATGACGAAATCTCAGGAACTGCCCCGTGGGAATCCGGAAGCAGTGGGCATGTCCTCTGACGGACTTAATAAGATAGACGAACTGGTGCAACAATATATAGAGGATGATCGCATTCCAGGCGCTGTTATTGGTGTCATGCGACGTGACAAAGTTGTCTACCTGAAGGCTCATGGAATGCTTGAAGACAATGAACCCATGCCCGAAGACGCCATCTTCATTATGGCATCCTCTGCCAAGCCGGTGATTGGTGTGGCGACGTTGATACTGGTTGACGATGGCCTGATCAGCCCAATGGACCCGGTATCCAAATACATCCCTGAATACGCGGAACTTCAGGTAGCGGTTGCATTAAAGCCTGCCAGCTCCCAAAAGATGTCCAAAACCAAACCGAACAGCAACAATAAGTCCAAGAAAAAAGGGAATATACCTGCATATCGGCTTGAGCCGGTGAACCCTCCTCTGACTATTCACGATCTGCTGACACACACTGCCGGTGTGGGAACCCGAGGAGGACTGGGGTCAATCATCGTAAAAGACAGAGCCAAGCCATCAGACACACTGGCTACCTGGGTTCCCAGAATGGCAGCGAGGCCCCTAGATTTTCAACCAGGAACTCGCTCAGCATACAGCCCGAGTGACGGGCTAAAAGTGGTGGGGCGCATTATCGAGATCGTCTCGGGCATGCCGTTGCACAAGTTCATACAGTCGCGCATCCTTGACCCCCTGGACATGAAGGATACGCACTTTGATGTACCTTCAGACAAACTCTACCGAATACCCGGCAGGTTTCGCAACAAAGCTAAAGGTGACGGTAAAGTCCTCGGAGAAGAAGACTTAAGCGCTTATGTCTCTGGTGCCGGCGGCCTGTTCAGTACGACACGCGACTATCTGCGTTTTCAACAGATGCTGTTGAACGGCGGAACCTTGTTTGATCATCAAATCCTCAAACCTGAAACCGTTGCCATGATGACAACCAATCAGGTAGGAGATCTCCATACAAAAGCAGCCAAGGGAGGTCCTGGTTTAGGTAAGGGTTATACAAGTGGCATCACGTTAGACCAGAATATAGCCAGAGGTG
>JAQWMV010000174.1 GCA_029246605.1 Pseudomonadales bacterium
CAATCTGGACCGCATACAAGTGATTAAGGGATGGCGCGACAATCAGGGTGAGTTGCGCGAGAAGATCCACAACGTGGCGTTGTCGGATGGCCGCAAAGAGAACCGAGGGGGCAAAGTCAGCCCGCTAGGTAATACGGTCAACTTACCGGATGCTTCCTATAACAATAGCATCGGTGACCCGGAATTGGCCGTGGTGTGGAAGGATACCGATTTTGATGCGAACGAGTTAGCTTTCTACTATGTGCGCGTACTGGAAATTCCTACACCACGCTGGCCAGCCTACGATGCTAGGTTCTACGACTTGAAAGAGTTGCCGGAAGAAATCGTTATGGTCACACAAGAAAGGGCGTATAGCTCGCCTATTTGGTATACGCCATCGCATTAGATGCCGTTACTGAGACTAGACATTCCCCTATGGAATTTGGTGCTCGGATGAATATCGAACTGGCACAACAGCTTGTTTCAATAGAGCTAAAGCCATTTATAGACAGCAATTACAGTACTTTGCTAGGCAGGGGTACAGGTAGTCTGCTGTAGCAATAGTAGGTAATATCAAGTTGCTGATAGCGTCAAGGTTTTATCAAAATTTGCGTGTTCTAAAATCAATCTGTAAGTCCATCAATATAATTAGAATTGCCGGACATTGTCTTATTATTGGTTTGGTAAATGTGAGGTAGAAGAGTGAAAAAACTGTATTTTGTGCTTTTTGTGTTTGCAGCCATGGCTTGCGTTAGTTGTGGTGGTGGCAGTAGTGATAATGGAGCAAGAGTACCCAAGGTCACCACTACTTCAAATAATGACAGTAACGGTAATAGTACCAGTAATAGTACGGTTGATCCGGACGCCTCGGACAGCTCAAATGACGATGATCCATCCTCGGCTCTCTTTGACCCTACGGCGATAATCCAAGTCGATATTGTGATGGAGTCGGCGGATTGGGAAAATATCCGCAATCAAACGAGAGACTTGTCCAAGATATTCGGACCTGGTTGCCGAGCGGAACCATTCTTTTCGCCATTTACCTATGTTCCTGCGACCGTTATTGTCGATGGTGAGGAGATACAGAGCGTAGGTGTCAGAAAGAAGGGGTTTCTAGGATCGCTCGATAAAAAGAAGCCATCCTTAAAGATTAAGTTCGATGAGTATGTTGAAGACCAGGAATTTTTGGGTATGAATCGACTCACGCTGAATAATAATAAACAGGATCGCTCACAGATTGGTCAGTGTATGGCCTACTCTTTATTTGCAAGTGCAGGACTCCCTGCGTCGCGTTGCAATTTCGCAGAGCTTACCGTGAATGGCCAGAATTTAGGACTTTTTTCCAATGTTGAAAGTATAAAGAAGCGCTTTATTGCCCGTCATTTTGATGACAATGATGGACGACTCTATGAGGGCACATTAAGAAGTGACTTTGCTCCGAATTGGATCAATACATTTGAGGCGAAAACCAAAAAGAGCGATCCCGATCGTAGTGACCTGATTGCCATTCAAACCGCACTTCAAGCATCAGATGAGGAATTGGAGGCAGCTCTATCCAAGGTGATCGACATAGATCATTTTATGACCTATTGGGCCCTCGAGGCGATGATCAATCATGGGGACGGGTATGCTCTTAATCGTAACAATTTCTATATTTATAGTGATCCAACTACTGGTCTATTCGAGTTTATACCGTGGGGTGCAGATCAGGTGTTTCGTCCCTTTACAAAGTTTGGTGACGGTCTGACCTTCGTGGAATCGATACTGACGAGACGACTCTATCAGTTGCCTGCGACACAGCAAAAGTACGTGACTGAGGTGCAGACTCAATTCGATGCGATATGGAACGAAGTCGAACTGTTAAGGGAGATCGATAGAATGGAGGTGCTTATCGGAGCGATCATCAATGATGAATATGCCGGTAATGAACTGTTTGACTTGGCAGCGGAAGTAGAGGCAGTTCGTCAATTCGTTCGAACACGTCGCGCCGTTCTCCAACCGGTCCTTACCCAACCGCCAGTTTTCGATAAGCCTCCACCCATTTGGCCCTGCGAATGAAATAAGATCTTAGATGCACAGAGGATTGTGTGCGACGTCAGCCACCATGGTACCAAATTACCTGATTCACTAAGAGACACATCTGCTACTTTTAAACTGAAGCAGAGGAGTATCACCATGAGCATGTCAAACACCGAAAAGGCGGTCAAGGATATCCGTCGCAATACCCGCCTCAAGTTCTCCACCGAGGAGAAGATAAGTATCGTTAAGTTCCTGCACTATGGGGTAGTTCAAGAGTAGTAATCTTAATTTGAAGATATAAACATAAATGTAAGGTAGGAAATGAAAGCGTACCAAGGATTGATTGCAGCATTAGTACTTTGCCTTGATGATGTGCCTGGCATATTTTAAAAGATGAAACCTGTTGATGGTGCAATCGAGGCATATGAAAAACTAACGAAACACTTTGATGTTTATATTTTGTCTGCTGCCTCATGGAATAATCCTTTTGTATGGACAGACAAACCCCTTTCGTGAAAGGAGAGTAGGTGTTGTTAGAAAAGAATCGGGAAGAGATGCCAGCAGGGTGCTTTACAGTTCAAAACCTTTCAAAATTTCTGAGCACACCTATATATACCTGTAGAGGGGGTATGGTTACCTGCCCCGCCCCCTTTTAAAGGCTTTAAAGGCTAACAGTAGACGAAACAGTAGACATTTTGCTGCCTTTGACAATGAACTGACTCTGCGTAAGCTATTGATCTACCGTCGCTGACAAGCGAATTGGTGCAGGGTGAGGGCAACAAGTGTGCCTGCTGATCACCATTCCTGCAGAGCGCTATGAAGTATTTTCCTTGCTGGAAGATCAGAGCATATCATTGCGACACATTTTTAGAAGTGTCATGGGGGACGAATCTACGGCCACGCTTCGAGATGAAATTCTGATTGTTGCCCTGGATGAAGACCTCTATCAGCAGTATGGCAGTTTCCCATTCCGGCGCACGGACCCTGGCAAAGTTGGTGATGGTATTAAACTATTAGTTATCGCGGTGGCCAGGGTTTTATACTGAAAATCAGAAAATCACCGGGCTATGATTCGAGGAGATAGAGTAATGAATAATATAAGTGTAGGCATAGGTATGCTGCTGGTTGCTGTCTTACTAGGTGTCAGTCAGTCTGCGTTGAGTAAGGCGCCTCCCGTTGCTAAGTTAGAGCAGGTTGAGGGAAAAATTGAATACAGTCGAAATGGAACACGTTGGGTTCCTGTGCGACGTACCAAGTATCTATTTGAGGGTTACCTGATCCGTACTGGAAATGATGGTTCGGGTAAGTTGATTAATCAGGCTTCGGGTGAATCTCAGGAGTTAGGTAAGAACAGCGAAATTGAAATCAAAGCAGATTCTGTCTTCTTGATATCCGGTAATCTGACACCACCGAAAGAAGAATCCACCAGTATTTTCGAAAGTCTGATCAACAAATTTGCCAAGGCGCAACGTTACACAACGGTGCGTCGAAGTGTTACAACCGGTGAGGACGACTGTGATAACAAGGTAAGAACCATTAGGCAGGTTGCTGTATCGGGATCTCACCCTGATCTGGTATGGCGTAATGCATGCCCAGAATACTCCTACAGATTGGTGATTGACGGAAATGCGGTCGAAGTGGCTGCGCAGTCAACCTCTGAAATGATCAGGTTTTCTGTGAAAGACCTCGAGCCTGGAGAGCACACCTACAAAGTAGAAGTGCTTGATAAGGGCGATATTGTTTATAGTCCCAGGAAAGAAAGCGCGTTCGTTGTGCTGGATGGCAACGCGGATCAAGAGTTGACTCAAACACTGTCGATGTTTGGTGATGACGTATTCATGCACGCTAATCTCCTTGAAGAAAGGGGTATGCATGTTGCTGCAATGGATGCCTATCGGGATTATTTTCATGAAAACCCAGATGATAATGACATGCGACCGCTGCTCATTCAGTCCTATCAGGATCTTAAATTGAGCAACTTAAGAGAGAGCGAAGCACGTCTTTATAATGCGGCGTTAGAGGAAGACTTTTAGCAGCTACAACTTCCGGTATAAATGCCTGCGAGTATCTTATAAGATGCTCGCGGGCTTTTTTGATCCGCAGTAGACTACGAGTGTCTTTATGGGTGAGTCGCAAAGACGTTACGATCTAATCATTGTTGCATTTGTTTTTCTTTTAGCCATCGTTCTTGAGTATCGAGAAGCATTCTCTCTTATCGAAGACGAAACCCTGTCGTATCGACAGATCTTACGTACCCATTATGCCGATGAATATCTCACCAGTCCGTCCGAGGAAGTGGTGATTGTTTATACAGATGAAGATTTTTACGCCGAATATGATAAGTATCCGCTTCGTCGAGTCGACCTTTCAACACTGATATTGAGACTTAACGAGATGGGCGCCAAGGTTATCGGCGTCGACATGTTGCTCGACTTTAAGAGTGCCTATGGTGAGGATCCGACACTTGTAGATGCCCTCGCTACGGCCGGGAATTTTCTGATGGTGTCGCAGGCAGATATCTCTGGTGGAGAATATCTTGGTGTCAATACCGCCATTGATGTGTTCGCAGAGCATACCCAGGATGGGTATTCCAACATCAGCGCCAACAGTGCGATTTCCGAAAGCATCGTGAGGTTGCGGGTTCACACTACCCTGGCAGAAAAATTTGACGCCTGGCCGTTTGCCGTCAAGGCGGTGTCGATGTTTCTTGATGATGCCGAGGTGACCCTTGAAAATCATACCTTATCCATTGGTGAAGAACTTACCGTTGAGTTGGATCAGTTTTACGACCTCTATATTGATTATCCACTGCTACCACCGAGCGGAGATGAAGCGACAGCCCGTTTGCATGAAGTCGTAGGCATGTCGGCGTCGGAATTATTATTTGCGGTGGATGAGGAAGAACTGGAGGATCTGGCATTTTTGGTGGCGGATAAAATCGTATTGATAGGCGAGGTCGCCGAGGTCGCGCACGATGAGTTTAAAACACCGGTAGGTAATGTTTATGGGGTTGAGATTATTGCAAATACTATCTCCACCATTCTGAAAAATGGACCACTTAACGCGGCATCTCTCTGGCTAGAAATTTTAGTAGGTTTGATTCTGATGGGGTTGTTTATCGCGACCCGTACAATACAGGCGCCGTTTCAGCGTAATACAATCAGCGCTGGGATTATTGTGCTGTTTGTTGGCAGTGTGTTTATTACCTATATCTCGTTTGGCTTGATCCTGTCATTAAGTTATACCTTGATGGCTTCACTGATATCAATTGTGGTGATTAACTCACGATATTACTTGAACGAAATGGCGCAGAAAGCGGTTATCAGGGATATGTTTGGTCAGTATCTTTCACCGGATGTCGTGGCTGATCTGGTTAAGTCACCAGAAAAGCTATCGCTCGGTGGTGAGGAACGTGAACTGACAGCATTTTTCTCGGATATCGCCAAGTTCTCGACATTTTCTGAGAGTATGTCAGCGACCGAACTCGTCACAGTGTTGAACGAGTATCTGACCGGTATGTGTAACATCATTATTGATGAACACGGCACTGTGGATAAGTTTGAGGGCGATTTGATCATGGCCTTTTGGGGTGCACCTACATTGCTAGAGCACCACGCCAAACATGCTTGTTTTGCCGCGATCGATCAGCGTAAAGCGTTAGCAAACCTCCGGGAAAAATGGGTAGCGGAGGGAAAGCCAGCGATCGAAGTTCGTATGGGCATTCATACCGGTAAGATGGTTGTTGGCAATATGGGTTCGGCGCAACGGATGAACTACACCATTATGGGGGATGCCGTTAACCTTGCGTCACGCCTTGAAGGCGCTAACAAAGCATATGATTCCCGTATTATGATTTCGGAAAGTACCTATGCCGTCTGCCATGAGAGTATTGACGCCAGGGAACTCGATACTATTCGGGTTGTTGGTAAGAATGATCCGGTAACTGTTTACCAATTGCTGGAGCGAAAAAACCAGACACAGGGAGTTCTTGCAGATCTTGTCGAGCAATATGCCAGCGCATTAGCGCTCTATAAGAACGGTAACTATCAGGATGCGCTATTGGGTTTTAAGTCCTGTGTGAAACTAGATGCTGAGGATGGACCTGCGCTGTCGATGGTCTCCCGTTGTGAATCTTTTATAGAAACGCCGCCGGTTAATGACTGGGATCATGTGTTTACGCTGGTGGAAAAAGGATGATGGCACAGTGACAGTGCAAGAGATCATCGAAGATAAGCTAGCCGGTGCCCTTGATCCGAAGCATCTGGAAGTCATCAACGAGAGCAGCAACCATCATGTGCCCGAAGGCTCAGAGTCACATTTTAAAGTAGTATTGGTCGCCGATCAGTTTGAGGGTGAGCGGTTGATTGCACGGCACAAAAGTGTCAACAGCATTCTTGCGGAAGAGCTGGCGAACCAAATACACGCATTAGCGCTGCACACCTATACTGAAGACGAATGGCGAAAGAGAAATGGTGATGCACCGATGTCACCACCCTGTAGAGGCGGGTCTAGCGCTTGATGTCCATGGGGCAATCCCTGGCGGTGGCCAATGGTTGCCGAGTACAGTTACCATCCCGCGAAATTCAATTGTCAGTTAAGCGGCAATCTCGCAAAACTATCGCTATTCACATTTTGTCCAAGGATGAGGTTGAAGTGCGGGCGCCGCTTAAGTGTGCCTGGCGTGAGATCGACAGGTTTGTCGATCAAAAGATGGCTTGGATTGTAAAAGCAGCCGAGGAGTGTGAGCCGGCGAAACCACCGACACGATATCTTGAAAACTCTATACATCGTTATCTGGGTGAGGAACTGCGACTTTCGCTGGTGCGGGGCAAGCCTGCCTTTGTCGGTGTCGATAATGATTTCATCGTACTGCGTTGCATGGACCCGGGTAATGAAACCCTGGTGCGAAAACATCTTGAAGCGTGGTACCGACGCCAAGCTGAGCGTCATTTGCCAGCCCGAATTGCATGGCTAAACCGGTTATTTGTTGACGGGGTTAATGTCCCCAGGGTGACGGTTCGAAAAATGAAAGCCCGTTGGGGAAGTTGTGATGGCCGTAATGAAGTCTGTATTAATTCTCTGCTGATGAGTAAGTCCCAGGACGAGATAGATTTGGTGTTGGTACACGAATTATGTCATCTCAGACATTTTAGTCACGATAAGTCATTCTATGGTTTGTTGGGCAGAGTGATGCCAGACTGGCAGGCGAGAGAGAAAGCATTGCAGGCTTGAGCTGTTACTCTAATAGTGGCTCAAGCAAAGGCCATATATCGTTCAATAGTAGAGGCTGCGCTTCGGGTTTCGGATGAATGCCATCACGTTGGATAAGAGACTGTGAGGTAGCCGTACCCTCCAGGAGAAAAGGCAGAAAGGGGACGTTGTTTTCCTGTGCGACCATATCGAATAGTGCAGTGAAGGCCGTTGTGTAGCGCTTACCATAGTTTGGCGGTAGGACCATGCCAATAAGCAATACTTTAGCGCCGCTATCAGCAATAAGGTCCGTCATTTGTTGCACGTTGTCTTTTATCCGGCTGATCGGATAGCCCCGTAAACCATCATTACCACCCAATTCGAGAATAACTATATCCGGTTGGTGTACTTTAAGGATTTTGGGTAATCTTACGATGCCGCCAGCTGTGGTCTCTCCGGAGATGCTGGCATTAACCACCAAAACGTTTTTTTCAAGTTGGGTTAATCGTGTTGTGAGCAAGCTGACCCAGCCCTGCTCTTCAGGCATGCCGTACGCCGCGCTGATGCTGTCACCAAACACCAGTATGGTGTCAGGGGCATCAGCTGCTGACATCTGACCTGAGACAGTTGATGCAACTAATAACATAAAAATTTTGAGACGAGATGTTATGGAGTACATGTTAAAAACAGTTGGTCTTGATAAGACCGTGACGACCTCTGAAGGACAGTTGACCATCTTGAAAGGGATTGAACTCGAAATCAAGGAGTCAGAATCTGTTGCTATTGTTGGTGCGTCCGGTTCAGGCAAGACCACCTTGTTAAGTTTGCTTGCTGGCCTGGACGTTCCGAGTCAGGGGCAGGTATTTCTTGGGCCCTATGAGCTTACTGCAATGAACGAAGAGCGGCGGGCGAAAGTCAGGGGTGAGCTCGTTGGCTTTGTGTTCCAGACCTTCCAGCTGCTCGCGAGTTTGACGGCCTTAGAGAACGTCATGCTGCCAGCAGAGCTAAAGGGAGATGCCGGTGCACAGCAGCAAGCCAGAGACCTGCTTGAACGTGTCGGCTTGTCGCGTCGTAGCCACCACTATCCTAATCAATTGTCCGGTGGTGAGCAGCAAAGAGTGGCAATTGCGAGGTCATTTGCGTCTTCAGCCAAGGTGCTCTTTGCAGATGAGCCTACCGGTAACCTTGATACTGCAACGGGGTTACACATCATTGATCTGATGTTTTCGTTAAATCAGGAATTTGGCACGACATTGGTGTTAGTGACGCATGATCAGCGTCTTGCGGATCGTTGTCATCGTGCGATTAATATTGAATCCGGTGAGCTTGTCCAGGGAGTTGATTGACATGCATTTTATGCTGGCACTCAAACTTCTCCGGCGCGACTGGCGGGCAGGGGAACTCACACTATTATTGGCATCTTTGGTGATCGCCGTAGGTACGGTGACCACCATTACACTTTTTGTGGATCGCTTGCAGCAGGCACTGCTGCAGGAATCAGCGACCTTCTTGGGTGCAGATCGGGTCATCTCCAGTTCAAGTCCAATCGACTCTGAGTGGCAGGTAAAGGCATCGACCCTAGGTCTGCGTCAGTCGCAGACATTGGGCTTTTTGTCGATGGTTTTTAGTGATGACAGAGCGCAGTTTTCTTCAGTCAAAGCGGTTGACGATAATTATCCCCTGCGAGGGAAGTTGATTATCTCTGATGCGCCTTTTGTCCGTGGCCAGCCGATTGCACACGGTCCCAAATCAGGTGAGGTTTGGATGGAAAGTCGATTGTTCCCATCCCTTGATGTAGGCACCGGAGATGTCCTTGATATAGGCGTGACAGGATTCGCGGTCACTCAGGTACTGATCAAGGAACCTGATCGTGGCGGTGGTTTTGAAAGTGCAGCGGGTCCGCGGGTCATGATGAATCTTGCTGATGTGCCGGTGACAGAGGTTGTTCAGCCTGGCAGCAGGTTGACCTACCGTTATCTATTCGCTGGTGATGAGCAGGCGTTACAGGATTTCGAGCGCTGGGTAAGGCCAAAACTTAAGGTTGGAGATCGATGGTTGGGTGTTCGGCAGGGCGCGCAGGGCATCGGAAACGCGTTGGATCGCGCTGAACGCTTTTTGCTTCTTGGCGGAATGCTCGGCGTTGTGTTGGCGGGTGTTGCTATTGCTCTTGCTGCGCAAAGATATTCGCTACGTCATTACGATCATGTCGCCATTCTGAAGACTCTGGGTGCAACCCCAAATGGGGTGGATAGCATCTTTTTGACGATTCTGCTGGGGCTCGGTCTTGTTGGGACATTATTGGGTAGTACGCTGGGTTTTGTGACCCAAATGGGAATCGTTAATATATTGGACTCCGTCATCCCGATCGAATTGCCCGGTCCAGGGTTCCGAGGAATATGGCTGGGGCTAATCACGGGTTTTATCTGCCTGCTGTCCTTTGCATTACCGCCTCTCTTGCGGTTACGAGCGACAGAACCTGTTCGGGTGATTCGCAGGGATATTGATGCGTCCAATGTCTCCGATCGACTGACTTACAGCTTCGCCATTATCGGTACGCTTGGGCTTATGTATTGGTATAGCGGAGATTTTAAGCTGACGTTGCTCATCTTCAGCGGTGCTGTGGTCGCGACTGTTGTGCTGTCTTTTGTCGCGTATCTTATGCTGAGATCAGGCAGAATTCTTGGTATGCAAGCTGGCAGCAGCTGGCGGCTTGCGCTTGCGGGCATGCAGAGGCGCGGTCGCGAAAACACATTACAGATTCTTGTGTTTGGCTTGGCAATCATGCTGCTGCTGATTCTTTATCTGGTGCGCACGGCTCTCATTACTGAATGGCAGGCACAAATTCCCAAAGACGCACCGAATCACTTTGCATTAAATATTTCGCCACAGGATGTGGATCCAATCGAAGATCTATTTGATGACAAAAAAATTAAGGCGCAGCCACTATTTTCAATGATTCGTGGTCGGGTTAGTGCTGTCAATGGCGAATCAGCCAGTGAACGTAAGCGCAGTAATTGGCGCCAGCGCCAGTCGGAAGGCGGTAAAGGTGGCGGTGGGCCGAGTATAGATTCTAGTCGCAATTTAACTTGGGCAAGTGAATTGCCCAGTCAAAATGATGTGATTGAGGGCAGTTGGTGGGCGCAAGACTACACCGGCCCAGTGCTGATTTCGGTAGAGAAATCCTTTGCGCAAAACGGAAACATCAGCATCGGCGATGAGCTTGAATTCACCATTCAGGGTCAAACATTTACCGCCGAGGTCAGCAATATTCGGTCAGTAGCCTGGGACAATATGCAACCCAACTTCTACATCATATTCTCACCTGGCGGACTGGCTGATTTCCCCGCGACGTTTATGACTAGCTTTTACCTGGATAAGACCAACAAACTTTTTCTGAATCAGCTACTTCGACAGTACCCAACAATGACGGTTATTGAAGTTGATGCCGTTATTGAGCAAATCCAGAGCATCATTGAGAACGTCACGCTTGCCATTGAATTGGTGCTTGTGTTGATTTTGGTTTCTGGTGCGCTGGTGTTGCTCGCCAGTATTCAAGCCAGCATGGACGAACGATTTCGTGAGCATGCGATTTTAAGAACCCTGGGTGCAGGACAACGTTTGGTGCTGGGTAGTTTGTTTATTGAGTTCTGCGTGCTCGGTGTCTTTGCGGGGTTGTTGGCGACTTTTGGTTCAGAAATTACTGTGTATGCTCTGGAGACTCAGATATTTGATTTGGAGTACGAACTGAACCCTGCCTTGTGGGTAATTGGGCCGTTGACGGGTATGGTTATGATTGGGGTGGTTGGTGTGGCGGCGACGTTTAAAGTTGTCAAGACAGCACCCTCTACGGTGCTGCGCGAGTTGGTATAGCTTGCTAAGGCTCTGCATACCAGGTGTTGTCTGGTTTTTTTCGAATCCAGGATTGCGAGTACCAGAAATATCTACCACTGTGGTCGCGAAGGGTGCAGTTGTATCGGGAGCGACCTACAGGAACGTCTTGTACGGCTGTGGCGATAATTTCCTGAGAACCCAGTTGGTGGATTTTTGTCGGGCCTCCCGGCCCGAAGCATGTGATTGCCTTTAGTGATAGATCACTGTCCAGTAACTTCATGTGCAGCGGCGGGCGTTTATTCTCTAATGTCAAAAGTGGATCCACAAAATCGTTACTGACAGGTAAGGGTAGGGTCATGATTTTGGTTTTGAATGATGAGAAGTCTGTATAGACACCTGAGAGAGGAAACCTAGGGAGTAGGGCGGGGTCCGATGTTGTGCCTAGGGCTCCACTTTGCTGCCCAAAAGCTACATAACCGAGATCGCGAATAATGCCTATGACTGCTGCATTGTATTCGCCGTAGGGATAGGCAAATATTTTTTCGGTGTCACCGAGATTTTTATCAAGCGCCTTTTGAGCGTTATTAATCTCTGCTGCTATTCTTTCCCGCCAACCGTTCACCGTCTCGTTGTCATTTTGTCGCAGTAGGTGTGTATGGCTTACGGTGTGGTTCGCCATCGTTATTCCACGCGCCTGGAGGCTGCGTAACTGAGCCCAGTTGAGGTACTGTTTACTTGAGCCAACTAAGCTGGTGGCAACGAAGATCGTGGCTGGAAATTGGTATTTTGTTAGGATTGGCATCGCGTTGTCGAGCATGTCGATATATGCATCATCGAAGGTGATGATAATAGTCCTATCCTTAATGGGTTCGCCAAGGGCCAGTTGACGGGTCAGGGTTTCAATAGGTATTACATTGAATTTCTGTTCATGCAGGTAGGCCATGTGCTGGGCGAATTCTTCCTTCGTAATGCTAGTGATACGAGGTGTTGTGCTGCTGACATGATGATATTGGAGCACCACAGCCCCTGATGTCTTAAGCGTAATTAGGATGAGAAAAAGTGTCGTAATAATTCGCAGCATGCCAAATGTGTCCAAAACCAGCTATGAGTGGTTCGCTTGAAAATGTGAGTGTAGAATGGCGCGCACCCAATAACCAACTAAAATATGATGAAAAGCGATAAGGTCGAGAACAACAAACTACACAAGAAACTTCGCAGGGAAACCGGAAAGGCCATTGCTGATTTCAATATGATTGAGGATGGTGATCGTATTATGGTCTGTCTCTCTGGAGGCAAAGACTCATTCGTTATGCTCGACCTGCTATTACACCTGCAGGCCCATGCGCCCGTGTCGTTTGAAGTCCTCGCAGTCAATCTGGATCAGAAACAGCCAGATTTCCCTGAGGAGGTCTTGCCGCGATATTTTGAATCACTGGGTGTGCCCTACCGTATTTTAGAAGAAGATACCTATAGTCTTGTTACCGAGATGGTTCCAGAAGGTAAAACCTATTGTGGCTGGTGCTCACGTTTCCGTCGTGGCATTTTATATAAGTACGCTCGTCAACATGGCTACAACAAGCTGGCGCTTGGTCACCACCGTGATGACATCGTCGAGACTTTGTTTCTAAACTTATTCCATGGTGGAAAGTTGAAAACGATGCCACCGAAATTATTGAGTGATGACGGTACTAACGTAGTGATTCGGCCGCTCGCTTACTGTCGCGAACAGGACATCGCGCATTATGCTGAAATTCAGCAGTTTCCGATCATTCCCTGCAACCTCTGCGGTTCACAGGATAATTTGCAACGCCAGATGATTAAAGAAATGCTACAGTCATGGGATAAAGAACATCCCGGTCGTATCGAGTCAATCTTTCGTGCGATGACAGATGTCGTGCCTTCACATTTGCTGGATGACCAATTATTTGATTTTGCGGCATTGCGGAGCCAGGTATCTGGAGAGTTGGCGGTAGTTAATCTCCCTTAAAAAGAACCCTCAGCTGGCTAAGAGCCCCCAGCTGGCTGCCTTCTTGCGGTGTCTCTCTGTGAGTATTTCTATTGCCGTGATGAAGTTTTGCAGTTCATCTGTAAAGTCTGCTATTTGATCCTCAGTGATGTTTTCATGTTGTTAGATCTGGTGCTCTATCCTGCGCGCACTTTGCATGAGCTGATTGCCACCATTTCCTGCGACGCCAGCGACATTTTGTTGTCCAATGGCTATTGCTTACGCAATACTGAAGGTATCTTTGCGGGCAATGCTCTCCAACGACTGGCCACCGGTATTTTCCATAACCAGGATTGGCGAGCCATTGTGATCGATAAGATCAATGGGGCGAATGACATATTTGGAATCTAGCTCACGTAGTAGCTCGAACTCTTCGCGAAACTGGCTTACCAAATCCGGTGAGGTGAATTCAGGTCGTAGTTGCCTGAGGATGACCTTCTCGCCATCTCGCGTTCGACTTGCCGTGTAAACCAGGGTTCGACGGCTTTGATGTATGATCTGTAGTCCGCTGTATCCCGTGACGTTGATCATTGTCAACTACGAGTGATGCCGGGGTTCATGTTACTTCGGGTGAAAATAGATATCCGGTACCGTGTATGGTGCTGATGAAGGTCGTATCAGGTGCAAATTGTCGAAATTTTCTGCGAACCTGGCCTACCAGCACGTCGATATAGCGATCATCTGGGTACCATTCCGATTGCGAATCTTATTCATCAGCTGATCTCTGGTTAGCACTTCTCCCGAACTTTCGATGAGGGCGAGTAACAAATGGAATTCACCGGCGGACAGGGATTGTCTGTCGCCATTCGGTGTCACCAACTCGCGCTTATTAAGATCCAGTGTCCAACCTTCAAAACTGTGTTTGAATCCCTTTTCTTTCTTCTTTCTGTTTTTCCTGCGTTTTTACGCGCTAGAGTAGATTTTTCACCCGGGATAGTAATTCTCTCGGATCAAACGGTTTTGTCACATAGTCATCGGCACCGCTTTCTAAACCAACGATTCGATCGATTTGCTCGCCTTTGCCTGAAACTAGGATGATACCGACATCTGAATGTGTCCGTAATTCTCGGGTTAGTGTTAGACCGTCTTTGCCAGGTAGATTAATATCCACCAGACGCACCTCTATGCCGTTATCAGCAATCAGTTTTTCGGCATTTTCAGCGGTATCCTGTGCAAACACACGATAGCCTTCCTTTTCGAAATGGGCAGTCGGCTACTTCCGAGTAATCGGTTCATCTTCGATAATTAGTAGGTTGGTGATGTTAACGGACATTTGGAACTACAAGAGACAGTCTGATTGCCTTGAAGGCTTGATATCGCAAGCGATCCGCTGAATTGAAGCGTTTACATGGAGTAGATTGATGGACATACCTTGGCAATCGCTTTCTGAAGAGGCGCTAAATAGCGTGATTCAGGAGTTTGTTCTGCGTGAAGGCACAGAATATGGGGCTTCAGAGGTATCCCTTGAAAAAAAGGTGTCTCAGATTATGGCGCAATTAAAGTCTGGGAAAGTGGTCATTTCCTTTGACAAGAAAACAAGCACGACGACATTACGAGAGCTTTTCTCTTAACGTATTGATATATATAGTATATTTATTATTTTTATTGGTTTTTCAAAGTTGGCTCAAACATCGGACTCTACTTAGTTAGTAGAGTCCGGAACTCAGCAGTTTTTGCGGGTCCGTAAAATTGTATGAGATATAACCTATTGTAAATATAGATAAAATAGCATGCATACCACGCTGCGATGGGTTCTGCACATTTTCATGCAGAACCGTTTGTCTGCGATCGACCATGTTTGGTCAGTTATGGCCCAATTCTCACATCTATCTGTTTGCGACTTTCGGTTGAATTTATACGATGCGAGAAATGTCTTGTTGTATGATTTTTTCCTTACAATTTAAATACTTAATGGCACTACCTAGCGCTTTTCTTCGGTTAAAATATCCCCAGCTGGGCGCCGTGGCCTGGATAGGTATGCATCATGGTTAGGAAAATTCGTTTTCAGTCTTTGGAACCCCGCATTTTGCTTGATGTGGCGGGATTGGTGACGGCTGACAATACACTTGATCAAAACCTGGATGATTTACCGAAATTACCGGAGGTAGCACCCCCTGCTATCGCGGATGAATGGCAGCTGCAACAAACTGATCTAACCGGGCTTACGCTAGAGGCGACTGCGCTCGTCGTGGTAGATACCAGCATTGAGGGTTACGAAACCTTGCTCGAGGATCTGGACGAAGGTACCGAGGTCCTATTGCTGGATGGCGATGCCGATGGCCTGCAGCAGATTGCCGACTACGTGGAAGGCCGCGACGACATCAGTCCGATCCACATATTGTCTCATGGCGAAGATGGCGAGCTGCGTCTCGGTACAACGGTGATCGACTCAAATAATATTGGTGAGTTTGAATCACTCCTGGAATCTATTGGGCAGTCGCTGACCGAAGATGGCGATATCCTGATTTATGGCTGTAATTGTCAGACATTACTCTGGGTCATAGAAGCGCTAGAATGCAGTCAATTTTTATATAGGTCGTTCATTGATGACAATTGAAGCCGATGTCGTTGTCGATGCAAAAGGGTTACGGTGCCCCGAGCCATTGATGGTCGTGCGCAATAGAATGATGGACATGGATTCTGGTCAGGTGATTATGGTCTCTGCCACTGATCCATCCACTTCCTGGGACTTTCCAAATTTTTGTAAGTTTTTGCATCATGAGTTGGTACATCAGGAATCGTCGGATGATGAGTACCGCTATTGGATTCGTAAAGGGTAAATGACGGTCGATTACTACTTTGCCTATGGTAGCAATATGAATCCTGTGCGGGTTCAGCAACGCAACATGGCATTTTCTGACTACCTCGGCGGGGTGCTCTCGGGCTATCAGCTTTGTTTTAATAAGCGCTCCCAAAAGTACCCCGGTGCAGCGTCAGCCAATGTGATGGCAAATTCAGCTGCTGCTACTGAGGGGGTGTTATACCGGTTGAATACACTGGCAGAGATCGAAAAAATGGATCCATACGAGGGGTATCCGATTCGCTATGATCGAGTCATCTTGCCCGTCCATTGTGCCGATGGAATTTGTGACGCTTGGGTCTATACCGCGAATGCGGATTATATTGCTCACGGTCTAAAACCAGCACAATGGTATCTTGATCATTTGCTGGCCGGAGCGCCTCTGCTATCTACGGCCTATGTTGCGATGTTGAAGCGCGTAGAATGTTTAGCGGACTCATCGCAGGAACCCCTTTAGTGAACAGCGTGGAGATCATTAAAGTATTTAACGAACTATTTGCCGATGAGTACCAAACCCAACTGATCGGTGGTGGAGATGAGCCTTTCTATCGGTGTGAGCAAAACTATTATCAAATCTGTTTCCGACACGATTATGAGTCCAGTGCGCTGCACGAGGTCGCCCACTGGTGCATAGCCAGTGCAGAGCGCAGACAACAAATTGATTACGGTTATTGGTATAAAGAGTGTCGCAGCGTGAAAGAGCAGCAGGAATTTCAGTGCTTCGAGCGCCGACCACAGGCATTAGAGTGGATATTTAGCATTGCCGCAGGTGTTCATTTTAGAGTCAGTGTCGATAGTTTTGAGGCAAATAATGTTGAAGAATTTAAAAAAGGTGTACAAAACGAGGCATTGGAATTTGCCCGAACAGGATTGCTCAAAAGGGCCCAAAGGTTTGCTGATGCCCTCAGCAAGAAGACTGGCCGTGACGATTATATGCAGGAAGCTTACTATGTTGAGAGACCGGGAGCGTAGATGAAGATACCACAGGGTTACGAAACAGACCCCGGATTTGATCCTGCAGAAGATCTCATCGGTCCGTTCTATCATCAGCGGGTTGGCGACGGCTATAAGTTTGCATTTGTTGCCGAAGATCGTCACTGCAACCTTATTGGGGTTGTTCATGGTGGTGTACTGATGACTTTCGCTGATTCTTCAGCCTGTATTGAAGCAACGGAGCGTTACAAGGAGGAAAACTGCGTCACAATCAGTTTTAACTGTGACTTTGTATCGGCGGGTAGCGTTGGTGACCTGATTGAGTGCAGTGCTAATGTGACAAAAAAGACGGGCTCGATGGTCTTTGTTACCGGTGAGGTGTTTTCAAAGGGCGAGGTATTGCTTACGTATAGCACCGTCATAAAACGTCTTCGAGACAGATAGTTGCGCGACAGTTATCCGCTTTACCTGGTTGATGCATCTATTTACATCTTCAGAGCATACTTTTCAGTACCAGATCATTTTTCTGCCAGGAACGGTGAGTCAGTCAACGCGGTGTATGGTTATACGCAGTTCCTACTGGATCTAATTGAACGACAGCCCGCTTATATTTCTGTGGCATTTGATGAAAGTCTGGTTAGTTGTTATCGCAACGAAATTTATCCAGCTTATAAGGCAAACCGTGATCTCCCAGACAACAATTTGAAATATCAATTAGCGCAATGTCAGGCTGTTACAGAATTGTTTGGTTTGCATGGCCTGAGCCTTAAAGATTTTGAAGCCGATGACATTATCGGTACGCTTCATAAAAAACTCGACATACCGACACTTATCATTACGCGGGATAAAGACCTCGGCCAACTGATTGGTGAACAGGATCGGCTGTGGGACTTTGCGAACGATCAGTTAAGTGGCCCCGACGATGTTAAACAGAAATTTGGTGTGCGCCCGTATCAAATCGCAGACTTTTTGGCCTTGGCAGGTGACGCTGTAGACAACATTCCTGGTGCCCCGGGAATTGGCGCAAAGACCGCAGTAGCCTTGCTTAGAGAATTCGACACCATAGACAATTTATATACCGCCATTGAACAAGTATCCGAAATGAAGTTGAGAGGAGCCAAGAAGGTTCAGCAAACGCTGATGGACCACCGGGAGGATATTGCTCTTTATAGGCAAATCACCGGCATTGAATGTGATATTCCCCTTAACACTGTGCTACAGGATCTTACAATCACGCCTAGGTCAAAAAATGAGATTAATGAGTTTTGTGATGAGATGAAGTTCGGTCAACGCATCCGCGATCGTGTGGAGAGTCTACTTTGATCCTGGGTCTACAATGAAGATCGGGTTAGTACTAAATCCACTTGCTGGTATCGGTGGACCAGTCGCATTAAAAGGCAGCGATGGTGTTGCCGAAGCTGCGATGGCACTGGGTGGCAAAAGTCATGTTGAGCAAAGAGTAAGAGAATGCCTTGAGTGCCTCATGCCCTGGCAGAAGGACGTGACGCTGATGACCTATAGTGGTGTCATGGGTGAGGATTTGTGCGAGAAACTGGAGTTGCCGTTTGAAGTGCTCGGCAGGATTGGCGAAAGCACCAGTGCCATGGATACGCAGCAAGCTGTGACCAACTTTATAGCGCGGGACGTCGATCTGATTCTGTTCGCCGGTGGCGATGGCACCGCTCGGGATATTTGTGATGTTGTGACGGGACATACGGTTGTGCTCGGTATACCAAGCGGCGTAAAAATGCATTCGGGGGTGTTCGCCAACAATCCACGAGCGGCAGGGAAGTTGGTGCATAGTATGATTTGCGGGGAATTGGTGACTGCAATGGATGCGGAAATCAGGGATGTCGACGAGGATGCCCTGCGTGTCGGTATCGTGAAATCCAAATACTACGGTGAACTTTGTGTGCCGGCAGACCTTCAACACATCCAAGATACCAAAGCAGGAGGGTTAGAGGTTGAAGCGTTGGTGCTACAGGAAATCGCCGTCGACGTGATTGAAAATATGGCTGAGAATTGTACCTATGTTATTGGAGCGGGTACGACTACTGCCGCGATCATGCAGTCGCTGACGCTAGAAAACACCTTGCTTGGCATAGATGTAATTCGTGATCGCCAGCTACTGACCAACGATGTCACAGAATCAGCTTTATTCGATCTGGTTTGTAGCCACCAGCCCATCCGTATCGTCATTTCAGTCATTGGAGGGCAGGGCCATATCTTTGGCCGGGGTAACCAACAGATAAGTTCTAGAGTTTTAAAAACAGTGGGTACAGATAATATCATTGTTGTGGCATCCAAGACTAAACTGGCAGCGTTGGCCGGTCGCCCACTAATCGTCGATACAGGTGATGCGGCACTGGATGATCAGTTGTGTGGCTTACGTCGAGTTATAACTGGGTATCAAGATTCAGTGTTGATGCAAGTTTGCACGTAAATATCTGCACCAGAGGCTAGTGGTGAAGAATGTGTGAGACGACTTTAGTGATAGCGATTGAGTCTCCGCTACGCAATGCATATCGCAGCTGATTGATCACCAGCTTGTGGTCTTCAACAACAGAAGGGCCGAGGTTTTCTGCTGGTGCAATGCTGACGACATTAGTTTCATCCGCACTATACGTAGGAAGCTGGTAGATGGGGTCAGCAACCGCGGAGAGTCATAGAAACCCGTTATGTGTCAGGCGGGCCTGGTCAATACCATCCTGTCGAATCGTGTCGACATATCTTAGAAACTCTTCATCACCGAGCCAGACCAGCGCAAAAAAGCCCGCTGTATAGTTCGGGTTATGCAACCCGTATTCGTCTGGTGTGTCTATACCGGCGACGTCATCTACAAACACGGGTGTCTTGCTGGGAAACGACTCATATAAGATACTGAGTATCTTCGCGATATGGCGATAAAAATTCTCAATATTGATGTCAGCCATCAAAAACTCTTAGTATATTTTGTTAAGTTATTATTATACGAAAAATGGCTCGCATTTTTAGCATGCTGTGCCATAATAATCGACATATTATGTCAGCTCTACTCAAATCAAATCGCCCTTCTAAATTGCATGCATGTCGCATCGCTTTGTTGATTGGTATTTGCATCACACTTATCGGTTGTTCTTCCGGCGAGTCAAAAGTTGATGATCAATTGGATGTGGTTGAGCAAAATCTTGCTGGCACCCAGGGTGCATTGAACAACAATGGCTTAAGTAACGCCATGATGATTCGGGAATATGCCTCAATACTAAAGACACAACGCCCGGAACTCTATCCCTTACTGGTTGAGTTGGAAAAGGACGCTACGATTCAGGGCCCTTTGTTTAAAGCGCTGCAGTCACGATTCAGCGGACTGAAAGATGGCAGCGAGTACTATGAGTCCTGGACTGAAAAGCTCGATGAAGCTACCCGGTTAAACGCGGCAACAAAGCGAGATGCCTATAACGATGCTTTGTCGGATACGGTCAATGTTATTGCTGATTTATCGGAAGGCAAGCTGGCTCGAGTTAATGCCATAAGCGCAGCAGTAGAACAAACGCTAAATAAATCAAAGGATTACGGCAAAGGCAGCCAGTATATTGGAAATCCACACTACGGCCATTGGTCACATGGTTCGGGAGGTTCCTTCTGGGCCTGGTATGGTCAGTATGCATTTTTCTCCAGCATGTTTGGCAACAATCGCTACTACTACAACAATTGGGCCTCAAACCGAGGTTACTCCTATTACCACGACGTCGGGCGTAACCACTATACATCCAGATCACAGCGTAATAGCCAACGAGACGTAGATACGCGAGCAAAAAAACAGTTTGGGTCACAGGGTAAATACAAGAGTCCGTATGCCAAGAGCAGGGGTGGTTCAACCGGACTGAGTTCCTCAAGTAAGGGTCTACAGAATTCAGCGTTTAAGAGTCAGTATGGCTCATCCAGAAAAACCAGCAAGTATCAGAGTAGCAGCCGAACCAGCGGTTTCAGAACATCCAGAGGGGTTTCCCGCGGAAAGTAGAACTTTTTGTTGCAACGAAGGGCAGTACTATGGACGAATTAATGAACATTGACACTTATATCTATCAGATACTGCTGATAGATCTCGTCATCGCCGTAGCGATGATCTCGGGACTTCGATTTATTACGGGTGTGGTCGCCAATGTCGATAGCGCGGAGGAGTTAGCTGCTAGAGATAACGTAGCGTTCGGTATCGCTATGGCGGCAGGTATTATTGCGTTGGCACTGATGTTAACGGGGGCGGTTGCCGGTGAACCGGGAATTACCTACCTTGATGAAGTGGTTAGCGTGCTTGCCTATGGAATTCTTGGCGTCTTGCTTATTAAGATTGGGCGTTTGATGCAGGACAACATCGTACTTCGCGGTATTGAGATACAACAGCAGGTTAAAAATGGCAACGTGGCCGCTGCTGTAGTAGATGCGGCTAATACCCTGGCTACCGGCCTTGTGCTACGCGCAGTGATGCTCTGGGTTGAGAGTGACACTTTGAGTGGTTTATTGGTGGTGCTTGCAGCATTTGTCATTACACAATTGTTGCTTGCCTTCGTGGCGTATTGTCGAGTCTGGGTTTTTGCACGCCGGCACGATGGCAGTAGCTTACAAGCAGCTTTAGCAAGGGGTCAAACGGCGCTTGCGGTAAGGTTCTTCGGTCACTTGATGGGCGTCGCTCTAGCGGTAACAGCAGCTTCGGGTGTTGTCGCGTATCAAGCAGATGCACTGATGCAGGCTCTGTTGCTCTGGGCAGGGATCACATTACTGTTCACGATATTGGTATCTTTACTCGCTAGCTTAGCTCGAAGAGTGGTCTTGCTGGGTGTCAATGTGATTGAAGAGGTGGATGACCAAAACAATGTCGGTGTAGCGGCTATAGAGGCAGCTATTGCGATATCGATCGGACTGTTTTTCGTCGCCTTATTTGCCTAAGCCCGGTCGTTAGTTACCCATGACATCGACCGTAATCAGGTCGAAATCGTTACTTTTACACGATGTATTACTTATCAGCATTATGGCGGTGCTCGCTGCCTGCGGTTTGATCTACGAGTATCTCCTGTCACATTACGCAGGCCGTATATTAGGGGCCGTAGAAACAGCTATCTATACGATGATCGGGCTGATGATCGTCAGTATGGGGCTGGGTGCTTTTGCTGCTAAATTGATTAAAGATCCGTTTTCCGGTTTCGCCTGGCTGGAAGCCGGTATCGCACTTTGTGGCGTAAGTTGTATCTTATTGATCTCTTCCCTCGTTGCATTCAGTTCGATACTCCCGCAGGTTATTGCGCAGACTTTCGAATTACCTCCAGACCTGGTACCTGCCGGTGGACTGCTGGCGACACTATTCGCCATCGCGAAACTAAGTCCCTATTGCTTTGGTGTGCTCATTGGGTTTCTGATTGGTATGGAGATCCCTCTGATCGCCCGGGTTCGAGAGCGCATATATGGTGAGCACCTAGAACACAATACAGGCACCATCTATGGTGCAGATTACATTGGAGCCGGTGCTGGTGCTGCCATTTGGGTCACTGTTATGTTGACGTTGGAAATTACCCAGGCCGCCGTATTCACAGCGGTAGTCAATCTGCTTGCGGGATTGTTGTTTCTAGTCTGGTACTGGCACAAAATTTTTCTCCGAGGCCTGTTGCTGGTGACTCACGGTGCTGCGCTGCTACTTGCTGTTGCTGTGTACCAGTTCGGTTCTGACTGGACGATAAAGATGACAGACTTGCTATATCAGGATCCTGTCGTTTACAGCAAATCCTCAAAGTACCAGCATATGACCATTACCGAACGCTATCTAAAATCATCCCCGGTTTATGCGTTCTTCATCAATGGTCGGTTACAGTTTTCCAGTAACGACGAACACATCTATCACGGCATGTTGGTATACCCAGCAATGTCTATCGTTGGTGCGCACCCCAATGTGCTTGTTGTGGGTGGTGGAGATGGTCTTGCATTAAGAGATGTTCTACGTTTCGATCCGGCATCAGTAACATTAATTGATCTCGATGAAGATTTGGTGAACTTCTTTTCTCCAAGGAATGATATGCTGCCATATGAGGAAGCATTAGTGGCGTTGAACGAGGAATCTTTCTTGGATGAAAGAGTCAGTGTGGTATTCGGCGATGCGTTTATCGAAGTCGACAAGCTGATTTCAACGGGGCAAGTGTTCGACGCTATTATTTTAGATCTACCGGACCCCAGTCATCCTGACCTTGACCGGCTGTATAGCGATTATTTTTACCGGCGCCTCCATGATCTGCTTTCTGCCAACGGCGTGCTGGCGGCGCAATCCACATCCCCCTACCATGCCAAAATGGCATTTTTGAGTATCGGTCAGACTTTGTCGGCGTCTGGATTCCCATTTGTTGAACAATATCGAGAGAATATTCCGAGTTTCGGCGAGTGGGGTTGGACCATCGCCAGTAAGCAGACCGTGGGGCCTAGGCAACGGTTACAGGCGATGACGGCACTACCTGTACGCCATCACTGGCTTACCAGAGACCTCGCTATTGCGGCCTTTGAGTTCCCTAGAGGGTTTTTTGATACAAAGGTTGAGGTGAATACGCTGGGAACCAACAGGGTCTACCAGTACCATAAGGAAGCCTGGCAGGTTGAGATGGGGCTTTATCAGGACTGACAGTAGTAAATGGGTATAAAAACATGTTGACATATTATGTCGATATCGTAAGATTAATTTCGTGACATAATATGTCTCGTAAAGGAGCGAAGAAATGAATATAGAAGATCTGGCAATGCGTATTTCGGACTTATCGAGTTTTGATGGCTATCAGTTGGATTGCCAACCGATTCCGGGCGAGGTCGAAGTGTTGCAGATAACCGTCGGTGATTTTGATGAGTTACCTACCTATGTGTCAGTTAGCGACACGCAGATACTGTGCATCACTTATCTCTTCACCGAAGACGAAGTGAATGCTGAACGTCGAACGGAAATGTTAGAGGAGATGTTGGAACTGAATATCCCCATTCCACTGTCTTCATTTTCAAAAATTGGCGATAGGTATGTCATATTCGGCGCCTTGTCGAATAACTCGGGCATTGAGGATATCTGTCACGAAATCATTACATTAACTGAGAATGCAGCTGAATCAATTTCTGCATTGGAAGATTTTTTAAGTTAGTTAGGAGGAGTCAAATGAGCGTATTAAGAAAAATCATGACTGCAGTGCGAGGCGGAGCCCGTGAAGTGGGTGAACTGATTGTTGACGCCAATGGGACGCGTATCTTTGAGCAGGAGATACAAGATGCGGAGACTCACTTGAGGAAAGCCAAACAGGATTTAACGGATGTTATGGCTAAGCAGATGCAGGCAGGACGCAAAGTGGAATCGCTTAAAAAAGACATTGGCGAGCATGAAGGCTTTACTGTGCAGGCATTGGAAAAGGGCAATGAAGAACTAGCTCTTGAAATCGCAGAAAAGATTGCACAGTTGGAAGCTGATCTTGTGGAACAGGAGGAAGTCCATAAAAGTTTTTCCGGACACGTGGTTCGCTTAAAGGATCTGGTGAAGAAGACGGAACGTCAGTTGAAGGAATATCAAAGACAATTATCGATGGTAAAGACTACTGAAAGCGTGCAGAAAGCGAGCGCCGCTATTACTGATAACTTCGCCTCCAGTAACTCCAAAATAATTTCCGCAAAGGATTCGCTGGAACGGATTAAGGAGCGTCAGCAAAATACCTTTGATCGACTGGCTGCTGCAGAACAACTCGAAGGAGAGAACTCTGATAAAGGATTGGATGAAAAAATGAAAGCAGCAGGTATTGGTGGTGGAGACGACAAGTCTGCCAACGCCGTACTTGATCGCATCAAAGCCAAGCAAGCATGAGTTCATTTATTAAGGGTCTATGGAGCCGCACCAAAAAAGATCCTGAGGTGCGGCAACTGGATCATCCCAGAGACCTAATGACTGGTGATATTGTGCAGCTGTCAGATAGCTTTGGGCTGCCGGAACAGTTACGCAATCAAGCTTTTAAAGTAGTTGGTATTAGTACCTGGCAATTTGAACACAACTTCAGCACGAGCTTTGCCTTACAGAGTCAAAATGACGATAGCGTTGATCTCACGATAGAAGAGGAGGCTGGTCGAGAGACCGCAGTATTTTCATTCGCCATCAGTCGAGATGTGGTCGAACAACTCTTTGATTTGGATGAGTTTGGTAGCATTTTTGATGAAGAAACAACGATCCTGACCTTGCAGGGTGCAGCGGGTATGGATGGCCTGGTTGCTCAGCAGTATCACCAGATATCATCAGGTGAAAGGGGCTTTTACTATGAGAACGACTATCGGGATTCTTGTCCCCCCGAGTACGAAGGAAGTGGTGAGCCATTAGACTACTATTGCCTGATTGACAATGAAGAGGCCTTTGCGGTGGAAGTTGAGGTCTACGAAGGTGGTGAGACTGATGTTGCACTGACGGTTTATCGTGATCTCGATGTTATAAAGGAACTGTGGCCAGCGGAAAAATCATGAGTACGTCGAGCAAATGGGATAACGAAAAAAAAGCGGTCAAAGCTGTGCAGATCGCATTTGACCTGGGTGATGAGGTCAATCGCCAAATTCGGCTGGAGGCATTAGACCAGGGCATCAATCCACCCGACCGAATCCGGCAGATCCTGGGGTTACCAGTCAATAAAAAGCCGGTTAGACCAAGACTTTCTATTTCGCTCTCGGACGATGACTTTGTTATTCTGGCAGACAAGTTCAGCATACCGCTGGATGATCGCCTTAAGATTAGGCAATGGGCAGCTGAAATGTTGATTGCACATCTTGATACAGGTGAAAGTAAATAGCCGTGAATAAGGGCCCATGCTTAAGATTAAAAGCGAATTTCGACGTCGTCGCCGTCATCGATGGTACAGCGCACAAACGAGTAATGATCGTAGAAGGAAGATAACTCAGCTTTTTGTGGTGTTAGCGAGCCTCGTGCTAGCCCACATTGTTGCCATGATGGTGTTCGAAGATCTTTCTTTGTGGAATGCCATCTGGCTCACCATGACCACCATGACAACTGTGGGCTATGGAGACATTTCAGCCTCCTCATTCTTTGGTCGCCTGTCGACTATTATTCTTATGTATTTATTTGGCATATTCCTCCTCGCGCAGATTGCTGGGGAATGGTTTGATTATCGTCTCGATCGCAAAGAAAGAATGCGAAGGGGACAATGGAGATGGCACATGCAAGATCATATCGTCATTATTAACACGCCCATCCAGAATGGCGCGCGATATCTACGGATACTGGTTGAACAGATACGTGGGACCCCGCTCCTGACGGATTGTCCTATTGAGGTTCTTTCTCCACATTTCCGGGAGGGCCTACCTGCGGATATTTCGACACATGGTGTTGTACTGCACAGTGGCAGGGCCGAGGGTAGGCTCAGTCTGTCAGAAGTCGATGTAGAATCAGCACGCTTTATTGTGCTGATGTCCGAAGATACCAATGACTATCGATCAGATAGTCTGACCCTGGACGTGTTGGACCAACTGCAGGGGTTTGCTGAGACTGGCTACATCATTGCTGAGTGCGTGCAGGAAGCCAACCGAGAGCGATTGTTAAAACATGGCGCCAATGCTGTCATCAGGCCAGTGCGTGCTTATCCTGAGCTAATGGTGCGTGCTATGGCAGCGCCTGGGACTGAGGCAATTTTGGAGGATCTGTTTAAACATCAGGGTTCCCATCCGCGACGCTATGATGTTCCGTTTGAGGATCAGAATTGGGGGACCATGGCCAGTCGTTTGTTGCTGCAGGGGTTAGGGACACCGCTCGGATACATGGATGCTAGTGACCATGTGGTGGTCAACCCGGCACCGGAAGAGACTGTGTCCGGCAAAGCGCTTTACCTGATGGTGACGCAAAACTCTGATTACCAACCAGAGAAAATTCGCGATTGCCTTGAGTAACCAAATAAAGGTGGTGTGAATGCGGGACCTGATGGAGAATTGGATAACCGGTCTTAGACTGATCGCGATTCTGGTAGTGGTAATCTGGTGTGTTGAGGCTGTTAATAGTTTCAACGGTCACAGTCTCAATTCCTATGGTATATATCCAAGAGAAACATCAGCGTTACCGGGGATACTGCTCTGGGCATTCTTACACGGAGATTTGCAGCATCTCATAGTGAATACAACACCGTTATTTGTAATGGGGTTCTTTGTAGCGTCACGAGGGGCGGGAAAATTTTTTGTGGTTTCACTTGTAGTGATACTTGTAGGCGGTCTTGGCGTGTGGTGTTTTGGTCGCTCAGCCTATCATATTGGTGCGAGTGGGCTAGTTTTCGGTTACTTTGGATACTTGGTCGCGCTAGGCATATATGAACGTAGCCTGGGAACACTTGCGATTGCATCTTTAACAGTATTTTACTACGGCGGTATTATTTTCGGTGTTCTGCCAGGTGATAGTTT
>JAQWMV010000177.1 GCA_029246605.1 Pseudomonadales bacterium
TGATGAACGAAAAAGAAGACAAGGTCTACGCCGATCCCATCGCACCCCTGCCTGCATTTGAGTTTAATGCGCAGGTCGCTGACGTTTTTGAGAACATGATCGAGCGATCCGTACCCGGCTACCGACTTGCACTCGATACCATTGCCCTGCTGACTGAGCGATATGCGCAACCTGAAACAAACTGTTATGACCTGGGTTGTTCATTAGGTGCGGCCACGCTGCGCATGCGACAACAACTACCTGCCAGTTGTCACGTCATCGGCGTCGATAACTCCAAAGACATGGTGGAGCGTTGTTTAACCAACGTGGGGAGAGATCGCAGCCAGGCCACTATCGAAATACGCTTACAGGATCTTCGTGACACGCAAATCGAAAATGCATCGGTTGTCGTCCTGAATTTCACTTTACAGTTCGTTTCGGATGTTGATCGAGACGAGGTGCTAAAACGCATATCCGACGGCCTGAATGATAATGGCGTCATGGTGCTTTGTGAAAAAATTTCGTTTGAGGATCCAGAGGAACAGCGACTACTGGAAACACTGTACTACGACTTCAAACGACTCAATGGATACAGCGACCTTGAGATCGAACAAAAGCGCGCAGCCCTGGAAAACGTCTTAGTACCCAACACCTGCACCGCATTGCGGCAACGTGCGCTACAGGCTGGATTCAAACGCGTTGACACCATCATGCAATGCCTTAATTTTGTCGCCCTGTTGGCCACAAAATGAGCGACTACCTGTCAGCGGAGCAGTTCGCGGATGCGCAGGCAAACATTGCCAAGGGAAACGCCACACTGACGGTACCCAGAGCGACAGCACGTCAGTTTTTTACCAGGGTCTCAAACCAGGATATCAAAAGTAAAACAGGACAAACTGTCTTAGGCAAAAAGCTCCTCATCTGGACGGGCATCATCTTAGAGCCCTTGCTATTGCTAGCCTGTTTTACAAATGTTGGCTTTGCCTTCGGCTGGGCGGCTTACCTCGCAATACCAATGATCGGTATCTTTTGGACGATTTTCGCCGGTTACACCAGCGAACATGGCAGTTGGCTGTCACTGTTTATCATCCTGGTCATTACCGCAGCTAATATGACCATGATGGAACCTGCCTACTCGCTGTCTTTATTCCTGTTTACACTTTCCCTGTGGATACACCGGTTAACTTATGTGGTGGCTCAGGCATTCCTTAACAATATCGTGATCGATTCGTTTTCGGCCTACGATATGCTCGCTGAACATGTCGTCATCGAGATGCAGGATGATCGCTGATCTTATTCTCAACCCGTTACAGCCTCACGTGTCCGAGGCACAGTTCGAGCAACTGACGCAACTGATGGCAACTCATTTCAGGCAACATGGCAACGGGCCCAAGTGGGATAATGCACTGGCTAATATTCCTGACCTCAGCGACAGCCGATGTGACTTTTCCTCGGATGTTATTCGTGTGTTGGCGGATACTGGCATGGACCAGCTACGCGCAAGCCTTGAATCGTTGATGCCCTGGCGCAAAGGCCCCTGGCATCTGCTCGGCATCGATATCGATACCGAATGGCGTTCCGATTGGAAGTGGCAACGCCTTGCACCGCATATCACCTCGCTTACTGGTCGAGATGTACTCGATATAGGCTGTGGTAACGGCTATCACCTGTTTCGTATGCTGGGTGACGGCTCAAAATTCGCACTCGGTGTAGATCCTACAAGACTGTTTCTATACCAGTTCGCGTTAGTGAAAAAATTAATGCCATCGAACAATGCGCATATCCTGCCACTTCGCTCTGAACACCTGCCGGCGTTTGCCTGCTTCGACACGGTGTTTTCCATGGGCGTCCTCTACCACCGGCGCGCTCCCCTTGATCACATCAACGAATTGATCAGTTTTTTGCGTCCCGGCGGCGAACTGGTTCTGGAAACCCTGGTAGTACCCGGGAATGCTCAAACTATACTTGTACCCGAAGACCGCTACGCGAAAATGGCCAACGTCTGGTTTCTGCCCAGCACGCTTGCACTGGAGCTTTGGCTAAAGAAACTGGGGTTAAGAAACGTGCGCACCGTCGACGTATGCCAGACAACAACTGACGAACAGCAACAAACAGCCTGGATGCAATTTCAATCCCTGGCAGATTATTTGGATCCTGAAAACAAAGATTTAACGATTGAGGGCTATCCCGCACCCAGGCGGGCCATTATGGTGGCCAACAAACCGGACTAGCGGCCCAAAGTTCTTCCCAAACCCATCTTCAACCTGTTTATACTGGCTCCGTAAGACGGCCTACGGGAGAATAGTGTGACAGAAGCCAGAACCCTCGGCGCATTAAAATCATCCGGTTTTGAAGTGCTATCAGTCCGGAATGAGATGCGCAAAAACCTCATCTCCAAACTGAAAAACGCTGAACATATATTCCCGGGCATCATTGGGTACCAGGACACCGTTATCCCACAGATGCAAAACGCTATTCTATCTGGGCAGGACATCATTCTGCTGGGTGAACGAGGATAAGCAAAGTCACGATTTATCCGCAGCCTGATTTCGTTGTTGGATGAGTACACACCCATTTTATTTGGGTCGCTAAATCACTCAAACGGTGCATCACTCGCGAACGTCTGCCATTCCTGACTTTTCGGATGTTTAAAGCCAAGCCCGCTGGCATGAAGCATCAACCGTTTAGCCGCACCAAAAGCCTCTTCGTGCGCATAAAGGTCACAGCCTAGAATGGGATGACCTATCGCTGCCAGATGAATGCGCAGCTGGTGACTTCTCCCTGTCGTTGGGGTCAGGCGGAGCAAGCCGGAACCATCGATGGCTGACAGAAGTTTGTATCTTGTGAATGCTGACTTCCCCGCTTCCTGATCGATAACCTGCTTCGGCCGATTTACTGGGTCAGCCCGGATCGGCAGATCGATTTCACCTGACGCTTCCGGTATACCGAATACCCTCGCGATATATTCTTTCTCGATTTCCCGATCTCTGAATTGTCGATTAAGTTCAGAAACCGCCTGTTTCGAACGCGCAATCACAAGCAATCCGGAAGTATCCAGGTCCAGTCGATGCACGATGGTTGCATCCGGGTAATCGATCAGCAATCGGTTTAAGACGCAGTCCTTAACGAAGCGCCCGGGGACACTAAGCAGGCCCGAAGGCTTATCCACAACCAACACATCGTCATCCGCAAATAGGACAGAAACTTCCTCTTCACAGGGTGGTGGGATATGGTAAGTGTAGTGACTCATATCGAATAACTATAGCATCGAATCCATGACCGCCTCAGACGAACAAATACTCGACGCCATTACTGACCTGACCCCGAAGCTACTGACTACGTTAGAAGCTTTCGAGCAGTTACGGCAGAACATGGACCCTTCCCGCATCCCAGAACTAAGAGAAGCGGATCCTATTTTTCTCGTGGCCGAAGTAAAATGGAAGCGTCCTGATCCTGAAACCGAAGGCTTTCAAAGCGGTTTTCTAATATTTGAATCAGATGACACGGATATTCAGCGTTAGAAGGAACTCGTAGCGCATATGCTTGAGGCCTGAGGGTCACCTTGATGGAAACAAAGACTCCTGAGCAGGTGAAATTTCAAAAAGTGTGATTTCGCTACGTGTACCTAGCCGCATGATAGGCCCCCAAGTACCCGTTCCCTGTGAGACATAAAGCTTGGTCTCAGCGTGTTCATACAAACCTTTGATCATGTCAAAGACTCTATTGACCACTAGGTTAAACGGCATTATTTGTCCGTTGTGAGTGTGGCCGCTTAACATGAGATCAACACCTGCATCGGCGGCGGCTTTGAGTCCCCGCGGTCGATGGTAGAGTAGAAGCACAAACGCATCCTTATCCAAGGTTTGCTTTTCTAGCTGCACTGCAACCTGGTTTGCATCATCCATATCGTCGATGCCAATCACCTGCAGCTCTTTTGTAAAATGCGTTTCTGCATTACGAAGAACCTTCACCCCAAGATTTTCCAGACGCCGCGCTATAGCCTCCACACCTTCATACTTCTCATGATTTCCGATCGTAAAATATATGGGACCGACAACACTCTTGAAGGACTTCAAGTCATCTTCAGACACACCCTGACCATCAATAAGGTCACCGGTAATACACAAAAAATCCGGTTTAAGTTCATTCACGATGTGTACGACGCGATCTAGAAAAGCTGGCTTCCGGGAGCCAATGTGTACATCTGTGATCTGCACAAAACGCACCGGTGCCGTCAATTTTCCGGATGACAGGGTTATTGTTTTAACCATGGGCGATAGAGCCGCCATTGTCGCAACGATACCCAGAATCACAGTGATGGCGATTACCGATGTTACCGCAGTGCCAAAGGTCACCATGTGAAAGCCAACAAAAATTTCTGCTAACAGCGTCGAGATCAACAGTACCGGGCTAACTCCGAGATAAAAATCTGCAAAACGTCGTAACAGTTTCGTCCAAACGCTATTTTTCTTACGCAGATAAAACCGTGACATGTACTGACTCGAGACAAGGGGAATAAATATCAACAGGGTTAACCACAAAGGCGACTCCGCCCAATAGCACAAACGCAATATCGGATAGATATACAGGGGAATATGCAGCAGCAACGTCGCCAGAAGGAATTTGCTCATGATGCTAGATGTTGTCCGATTTTATTAAACTAATAATTTTGCAATCCGCCGGTATGTCCGCCTTATCAGTGACGACGCGCAATCTACCTGAACTTTCAACAACAAACAAAGGGATGAAGCGATCTTGGTAGGTCTCTCTATAGAGGTCAATTGTAAACTCCTCGGTCAGCGACGTACTTCGCACGTCAGCGCCCTCGTCCAGCCAGGACAACAGATCCTCATAATTTGTCTCCGGCGAAACAACCGCTTGCCTCTTAGTCTTGTCGCCGCGTGATGTTTATCGGAACGCTTGTCGTTAGTGGTCGGGAACTCGTAGGTGTTGGAAGCCATACCGTGGACATACAAACTTGCCAGCACATCGAGATTTGATCGACCTACTGGAAGCGTTAACAGATCGTTACCAAACCCTGTAACCCTACTCACTGAGTGGTTCAACACCGAAATCAATGATCATCTGGCGCACTTTTTCGCACATGACCTCTAGTTCGTCTTCATCGGTCCCTCGCATCACAAGGTTGGTGCCATAACCATCCTTACGGTAAAAAGGATAGCTGCCCAGATCAACATCGGGGTGCTCTTCCTGAATTTCCCGGAGACGGACAGCAACTTGACTCTCTCCGAGGTAGGCCCCTATAGATCTTGATCGCACGGGTGCAGTTCCTTTAATGCGATCCCCGTCTAACGTCGACACCATCTCCTGCATGACCAGGGGTACCCCCGCCATAACAAAAACATTCTCCATCTGAAACCCCGGCGGCCCCCCGGAAGGGTTGTCTATCAGGGTTGCGCCTACAGGAATTCGGGCCATACGCAATCGGGATTCCATGACCTCAGGCGGTGCCTCTCGTCGGGAAACGATTGCAACCACCTCGGGTGGCATCTCAAGTGGCACATCGAATGCCAGCGCAATACAGTCTGCGGTAATATCATCGTGGGTAGGGCCAATACCACCGGTGGTGAATACGTAATCAAACTTAGCTCTGCACTCATTGACCGTGGCGATAATGGTTTCCTCAATATCCGGAATCACTCGGGCTTCAACCATCCTGACTCCAAGCTCATTGAGTTCCTTTGCAAGATGGGCTAGATTCAGATCCTGGGTTCTCCCGGACAGAATTTCGTTACCTATAATGATCATGCAACCTGTCACTGTTTTTGTCATAGCGCGTTATCCTCCTCTCGCAGCATAAAGTAATCGACAGGCACTCTCTACCAGTCTCGTTCGGACTGATAAGCGATGTAGGCCTCTAGATCCTGCCCAGGAATAGGCTCGTAGTGCATCTCGGTCTGCGTGATGGCATTGATCAGGTCGATGCGGAAGGAGCGAAAGTCCTGGCGCAGTTCACACCATGCACCGAGGGTCCATTTGTTACCCCAAAAATACAGCATCATGGGCCAGATGACCCGTTCCGTTTCATCGTTTTTAAGTGACCGGTAGCGTATTCGAAGTTTTTGGCTCTCATCCGTTGCACGCCTGACGGATTCCAAATTTTCTTTGAGCGCTGACCCCGCACCGAAGTCCGGCACCTGAATGGCAGGTAATTCGGTCTCACGTTTGAGTTTATCCGGCAGAATCGACTCAATTTTTCGTATTGCTGTGGTTGCGGTAGACGCCAACTGTCGATCAGACCAGGCACGAACCATTCGGGCGCCCAGGGCCAATGCCTGTAACTCCTCGCTACTGAACATCAGCGGCGGTAATCGATATTCATCACGCAGCAGGTAGCCCACCCCAGCCTCGCCATCGATGGGTATCCCGGACCCTATAAGGTCACCAATGTCCCTGTAAATGGTACGCTCAGACACTTCAAGCTTGTCTGCGAGGTACTTTGCAGTACGTACATGGCCTTCCTGCAACAACAACATTAACTGAAACAACCGATCTGCTCGGCGCATGGCTTACTTCCTTTAATAATCACTCCTGACATAAGGCTGTCAGTAGGGGTTTCTTATACTGGATGCCATATTCTTAAATACGGGTCCATCCAATGCCTAATCAACTGTCACAAGATGCCTTTATTGATGCAGCAAAATTTATTTCAGACAATGGCACCGATCTACATCGAGCACGATATCGCTTTCACTTTGAGAATCAACCCGCGCAGGAGGTCACCCGGGCGCTGGCGACTTACCAGAATGACGATGGTGGCTTTGGACATGGCCTGGAGGGCGACCTTAGAACAAAAAACTCCTCTGTGCTTTGTTCGACGGTGGCGCTACAAATACTCAAGGAAATTGATGCTGACCCGCACAGCGTAATGATCGCGGACACCATGAATTATCTGGTCCAGCAGTACCGTCATAACAACTGGTCACTGATCAACAGTGAATGCAACGATGCACCCCATGCACCCTGGTGGAAACACGATGGAAAAACACAATGCCGTCGCTATTTTTATGCCAACCCTGGCGCGGAAATTCTCAGTAATTTGCTGAGTTTCCCGGGTGACATGTGTCGCCAAACGGTATCCAACCTGACAGTTCGTGCCCTGGCGCATCTTGAGACCGAATCTCTCGATATGCACGATCTACTCTGCTACACGAGGCTGTATGAGTCCGTCGATCCAGATTTGCAGGGCCAGATGCTCCCTCATTTGCTGCGCTGGGCCTTTGAACTGGTCAAGGTTGATGCATTCGACTGGGACGAATACTGCCTCACACCACTGGACGTCGTAAAGCGACCTGATTCAATATTCAGTGATTTTTTCGGGGCATATCTTGAGCAAAATTTCGCTTTCATGATGGATCAGCAAAGAACCGATGGTAGCTGGCAAACCACCTGGTCCTGGGGCGGTGAATATCCTGCAACCTGGCAGGTCGTCGAACCCGAGATCAGCGCCGAGGTGACACTACGGTTCCTCCTGCGCCTGAAGGCATTCAACATGTTGTCATGATGGATCTAGAACGATTGGTCGTGCTATACATGCTGCCTTCGAGCCTCACCAGGAAAAGATAGATTTATTGTAGATGGATAATTCATGAAAAAAGCGTCAGATGAACTGGATCACATTCATATCCGTGGAGCCAGAGAACACAATCTTCAATCAGTAGAAGTCAAAATTCCAAAACGAAAGCTAGTCGTGTTAACGGGTGTCTCTGGCTCCGGTAAATCGAGCCTTGCATTTGACACACTCTACGCTGAAGGGCAGCGGCGTTATGTAGAATCCCTGT
>JAQWMV010000184.1 GCA_029246605.1 Pseudomonadales bacterium
CACAGGTTATCCAGGTCAGTGCGCCTGCAGATGCTGACATATGTGTTACCAGCATCGCCATACCCGCATCACCGTTAGCAGCAAGTGCGCTACCCGCATTAAATCCAAACCAGCCGACCCAGAGCATACCGGCACCGGTAATGGCCATCGTCATATTATGAGGAGGCATGGGACTTTCCGGGAAACCCTTCCTGCGGCCCATCACCAATGCCGCCACAATCGCTGCCACACCCGCGTTGATATGTACCACTGTACCACCCGCGAAATCCATCAGCTTTGAGCCTTCGACACCGACAAGCCACGCCATATCATCATTCAGCCAGCCACCACCCCAGACCCAGTGTGTCACTGGACCATAAACGATGAGTGACCACAGCCCTGAAAAGAGGAGCATGGAGGAAAATCGCATGCGCTCTGCAAAACCACCCACAATCAGTGCGGGTGTGATAATGGCAAAGGTCAGTTGGAACATGGAAAAGACACTTTCAGGAATATCACCGCTCATTGAGCCTTCGCTGACGTTGGCCATAAATGCATTAGAGAGGCCACCCACAAAGGCGTTACCTTCCGAAAATGCCATGGAATAACCCACCAGTAACCACAGCACAGAGATCATGCAGGTAATGGCAAAACACTGCACCAGTACACTCAGCACATTCTTGACCCGTACCAGGCCACCGTAAAACAGTGACAATCCTGGAAGCGTCATAAAAAGGACCAAAGCAGTGGACGTAAGTATCCAGGATGTATTGGCCAGGCTAAGATCGTCCGCGAGCGCGGTACTACAAAATAGCAGGACCAAGACACCTGATAGGGTCGGTATTAGTTTTTTCATTAAGGCACTCCTTTCGGCGCTTTTGAGCTCTTTTTGTTGAAAGCAGGGGTTCTTGTACTGCAGTGTACTGATTCCGAGCCGAGCACTCAACTCACTGAAATAATTGACCTTAATCTCTGTGGCATGCACCAAAACGGCCCAACATTATGCACAATTTAAGGGCACTCAGGCCTGTGGCTTCGGCGACAGAAAAAGTCATCGACAAGCTTCCCCGACTGCGTTAAAACTAATGCTCCTGCCGAGGATTGTTCGCGCATCTCCCAGTGATTTTTTGCGACAGGGCAAGTTTATGCGAAGACAAAAGCGTGACGTTACTGACCGTGCCTACACCCACGGATATCAAAAAGGTGTGAACGGAAAATCCAAAGATCTCTGCCCACATCAAAATAAAGAAGCGAGAACTGCCTGGCTAAATGGCTGGCGCACAGGTCGTGAAGACCAGTGGGACGGCATGACCGGCACCGCTGGCGTTGGTATAAACCCTATGACTTGACGATGTAACGATCGTCCCGGCGATACAGACATCATCAAACATAGTGGTATCGTTAGCGAGACTCATCCTCGTCATAATTCGCTGTATCCATGGGAAATGTCTTACAGCACCTTGCGTCGATTGCCGTATTTTTGCATGGCATCGAATCGCTAAAGTCGTTCCTGCATCAACAACTAAAAGGAGGACGAGATGCGAGAACTAGAAATGAGTGAGGTTGACCAAGCAAGTGGTGGGTTTGTTGGAACACCGATTCCGTTTTATAACGGGTTTATCCCGATGCCTAACTGGCCGGGTGGTCTGCCTGGAATCTTTAGCGTGGGACCACTCACGTTCAAGATTGGCTATGAAGTCGGTGGATATATCTGCCAAGCCACTGAGAGCACGTTTGGGATGAGTACAGGTGAGGCACTATACATCACTATTAATTAGTACGGATTCAAAGAATGGAGACATCGATGGTCGAAAAGGACTTTGAGTTTGGGCAGAAGATGATGACTGGCAAAGGTATACCTAGTCAGTTCGCACATGCCGGTGGTCTGATGGACTCAACGTTGTATACACGAATCTAGATCGTATGAAGTCTGAACTCATTGAACTTTTCGAACCACCGTTTCCAAGCAGAGGATCTGGTCTGATTGTTACTGGATCTTTCAGTACCCTCGGTTCAGAGAAATAAATGATCCAGGATGGTTGAGCCGCTGGACTCTTAGTTAATCTCAGGGTTCCTAATGCTTTCTTTGAGAGACTCGGGCTCGTTAGTATTCACTATAGCTAAACCGTCATCTAGAGACAGTACCGGAGCGACAATGGACTATGAATTTGGTTTCATGGACAAGCGGGAAAAGCGCAAGATTTTGCTGCTGAAAATCCTCTCAGTTGTTTGGATGGCATATATGGTTTGGGAAACCATATATGCTGAAAAATTATCTGACCAACTCTCTGCTGCAGGCGGGATAATGGTTGGCGCATATGCCTATAGCAATCTATACAACGTCAAACCCGAACTGATGGAATTGTTCGAACCACCTTATCCCACCAGAGGAGGCGGCTTCGTAATAATCTGTATGCTCTGTTTCATCGCCCAGATCTACTACCAACTCAATTGGCAATAGAATCTGCAACACCAGATGCCCTAAACAGGTATTATCCCCCCCGGGGAACTGGCGAGCATTCCGGTTGTCTATAAATCGGTCTTCTAATGGAAGACGTGAAGAACTAGACATTACCAACTAATACAAAGGCTTAGACTAACCGGATATGCAACACAGAGAAAATATTCTGGCGCTGGAACAGTGGTTATCCAGCCAAATTATCGGCCAGGAAAAACTGGTCAATCGATTACTGGTCGCGATGCTGGCGGATGGCCATCTGCTGGTTGAAGGTGCACCCGGGCTCGCCAAGACTAAGGCGATTAAGACCCTGGCGCGAGGAATCGAGGGTGATTTTCAACGCGTACAGTTCACCCCTGACCTTTTACCCTCGGATATTACTGGCACTGAAATCTATCGTGCCCAGGAAGGTACCTT
>JAQWMV010000195.1 GCA_029246605.1 Pseudomonadales bacterium
ATGCCGCCACCGATACACATACTGACAATGCCATATTTCTTCTCACGACGTTGCAGCTCACGAATGATGTGACCAGTTAACCGAGATCCTGTCATACCGAACGGATGGCCAATAGAAATAGCGCCACCATTGACGTTGTACTTCTCAGGGTCGATGCCGAGCGTATCACGAGAGTATAGACACTGTGAGGCAAATGCTTCGTTCAGCTCTACCAGGTCGATGTCATCAATCGTCAGACCTTTGTTCTTGAGCAGCTTGGGCACTGCGAAAACAGGACCAATGCCCATTTCATCCGGCTCACAACCAGCTACGAACCAACCACGGAAGTAAGCCTTGGGTGTCAGGCCGAGTTGAATAGCACGTTCTTCGCTCATCAGCAGAGTCATTGACGCACCGTCTGAGAGTTGTGATGCGTTGCCAGCAGTAACCGTGCCGTTTTCTTCAAACACAGGCTGTAGTTTGCCTAAGCCTTCCAGCGTAGTTTCTGGGCGATTACACTCGTCACTGGCACAAACGCCGTCAACGATTTCCGTTTCTTTTGTTTCTTTGTTGACGACCTTGGCCCATTTCACTTTCATGGGAACAATTTCGTCATCATAGAGGCCAGCTTGCTGAGCCGCGGCAGTACGTCGCTGACTCTCGTAGGAGAATTCATCCTGGTACTCACGGGAGATGTTATAACGACGTGCAACAACTTCTGCAGTGTTGCCCATGGCCATAAAGATATCAGGTGATATGTCCCGGATAGTGGGGTGGATGTCTGATTTTCCAGCTGTACCACGTGCAGTGGCGGAAATTGATTCAACACCACCGGCAATCATGATGTCGGTGCAACCACTGGCGATCTGATTAGCGGCAAATGCGATTGAATTTAAGCCAGATGAACAGGCCCTGCTGATGGTAGAGCCGGCTGTTGTGATAGGTAATTTGGAAAGTATGACCGCAAGACGCGCCAGGTTACCGCCATGTTCACCAGTTTGGTTGGCACACCCGAGGATAACGTCCTCTATTTCGACTGGGTCTACTTTAGAATTTCGGTCCAGCAACGCATCGATACAATGGGCTACTAGGTCATCCGGTCGAGTCATATTGAAAGTCCCCCGGTGGGACTTGGCTAGTCCGGTTCTTACACTGTCTACTACCACAACATCGCGCATGCGTTTGTCTCCGTTCGAAAAAATAAGGAATTAATAAATAATTTGGGGGCGCTATTGTGCCCTTTTTAGGTTTTTAAATAAAGTCAGGACACGACACGCCGCAGGGCCAGTTAAGACAATGGTTTCAGCGCTTGCGTCAGGTGTTGGGTGCTCTCCTCGAGGCCTCCAGGTCTGTTTCGGGCCCGCCAGAGTTCCCGGTGACGGTCGATTATGCCGTTTAGGGTGCGCTGCGCAGGCCCGGTACGGGTGATGACCCGTCGGTGCAGCAATAACCGTTGTAATCCATGGTGTGCCATGTTGATAGCATTTTCCAACTCTGCGTACACCAGCCCGCTAGGCGCGTTGCGAACGGCGTCCTGCAATGTATCGAACTGTTTAATACACTTATTTAGGTCTTGTTGACCTAGTCGTTGTGATTCCAAGGATTCGCTTTGCATGTCCCAGAATAGCAGTTGATTGAATATGGTCCCGTTACGGATCTTGGTATCAGTTAGTTCAGGCAGCTTTCCGAGTCGGGTAAGCAGTTTTGCAGCCTCTGGCTGTCCTTTAAGAAAGGTGCCGGTCAGCAGCTTATCGATGTTCAGGCTCGTGCTGGCTTTGCTATGCCATGCATGACAGGCACCTGTGGCAAGTCCTGGATAGCTGATAGGCAGATACTGGTGATGTCCATGATCACCCCAGTCGGTGATCAGGTAACCGGTAGCGCCATTATTCAGCCCCTGATACGCGGCGCTACGGAGGTTTTTCTTTGCATTCTCGATACGCCCGGTCAATGAATTCCAACTGGAGGTTCCCGGACACACGTAAAAAGGCACGCCTGTCTCAGCGAGTTGGCGGCATTCGGCGCGGAAAGGATGATTGGCTTCATAGCCCCAGATCATGGCGGTGAGATCTTTAGACAACATCGCCAAAGATTCAGGGTACTTCAGGACGATATCGGCCCAGAACATGGTCCTGCGTCCGTGCTTGTTGACCAGATCCTTAATTTTCGACATATGGGAAAGATAGACGTTAGCGGTGCCATCTTTCTTGCAGCGAGCGTGGCTCCACCCGGTGCCAAGTTCCCAGGGTTCGTCACCCCCGATGTTAAAGTAGGGACTGTCGAATAGCGGTAAATACTCGTCATAGAGTGACTTGATCAAGCGCAGACTCGTTTGGTTCGGTTTTAGGGTACTGCCAAACACTATGGTCTGGTTCGTCAGGGGGTGGACGAATCCATCCGGACACTCGGCGAACCGATGATACTCGGGGTGTTTTAGCCAACGCTCAAAATGACCAAAAGAATTGAAGTTTGGCACCAGGTCAATGAATCGCTCATGACAGTACTGTTTGATTCGGTGCAAATCTTTTGTCGTCAGTGGTGATGCGTCAGCCCAGACCAGCGGGTGATTGGAGAACGCGAAGGTATGTTCGATATAAAGTTGTAGCTGATTGATCTTCAATGCAGCTAGGTTATCAATCAGTGTGAATAGGGTCTCTAGTGTTGGCACTTTGCAGCGGCTGATGTCTAGCATCACACCACGTTGCTCAAAATCCGGTGCATCCTTGATCTTAAAATGATGAATACGATGGCGTGATTGCTGCAAAATTTGCTGAAATGAACATAAGCCATAAAAAACACCGGCATCGTCACCGGCGCTTAAAGTAATGCCACTTTTATTGCAGTTGATTTCGTAGGACTGCGGTGCGCATTTGACTCTTCGGATTGAAATCAGGGGCGCTTTGGATTCACGGGTAATTTCCAGTTCATTTGCATCGCAGAAATTGTGCAATGCGGTCAGCAGGGTATCCGAGGGTATAAAGGATAATTGCACCTGTGGTGAGCCTACCTTCAGCCATTTTCTGGTTTGGCGAAAGTATTTTGGTGGTGGATATAGGGCGACGGGCATGATGTTAAGTAGCATATCTGGTCGATTGGCGTTCAACCAGTCGCAGGTAACAAATCTATGCATAATAGGCAGCTATAAGGTCAAAAGGGATAGTTATGTCTAACCAGATACTGGCGATCGATCAGGGAACGACGAGTTCGAGAGCGATCGTATTTGATAAAAATTGCCAGATTGTTGGCGTCGAACAACAGGAATTTACCCAATATTTTCCCGATGATGGCTGGGTAGAGCACGATCCAGAAGAAATATGGCAGTCTACGGTTGCGGTAATCGAAGGGGTGCTGGCTTCAGCCGGGCCTGTCTCGGCAATAGGTATCACCAATCAGCGTGAAACGACCCTTGTTTGGGATCGTGATACCGGTGAGTCGGTCTACCGTGCAATCGTCTGGCAGGATCGACGAACAGCGGATTACTGTGCAGCGTTGCAGAGGGAGGGTTATGAGGAGACTGTTACCGCTAAGACCGGCTTACGGCTGGATCCCTATTTCTCTGGAACTAAATTGAAATGGATTCTGGATCATGTGCCTGATGCTCGCGAACGTGCCCAAAGGGGAGAGTTGCTATTCGGTACTGTGGATTGTTTTCTACTGTGGCGGCTAACCGGGGGTGCTGCGCACAAGACAGATGCCACCAACGCATCGCGGACGCTGCTCTTCAATATTCATGATCAGGTCTGGGATCGTGATCTTCTGGCAAAGTTTGATATTCCGATGGCCATGATGCCGGAGGTCTGTGACTGCAGTGCAGATTTCGGTTCAACGACACTGTTTGGCGAAGCCATTCCGATAGCGGGGATAGCCGGGGACCAGCAGGCTGCCTTGATTGGACAATGTTGTTTTTCAGAAGGCATGCTCAAGAGCACCTATGGCACAGGATGTTTTGCAATATTAAACACCGGCGCAAAACCCCTCGCATCCAACAATCAACTGTTAACGACGGTTGCCTATCGCTTAAATGGTGACGTAACTTACGGTCTGGAAGGCAGTATTTTCATTGCTGGTGCTGCCGTGCAGTGGTTAAGAGACGGATTACGGGTAATTGAGCACGCGGGGGATACCCAGGCTATCGCTGAAGCAAACCCCGATACCCACGGTGTTTATCTCGTGCCTGCTTTTACTGGCCTCGGTGCACCTTATTGGGATCCGAATGCACGTGGTGCCATCTTTGGGTTGACCAGAGACAGCAGTCAGGAAGACGTCGTTACCGCGACACTACAATCAGTATGCTTCCAAACTCGAGATCTACTGGAAGCCATGCGTAGCGATGGTGCTGATCTGTCCATCATGCGAGTGGATGGCGGCATGATTGCTAACGACTGGTTGGCGCAGCAGCTGGCAGACTTGGTACAGATCCCTGTGGATCGGCCCAAGGTCATAGAAACGACCGCGTTAGGTACCGCGTTTCTGGCTGGATTACAGGTCGGTATTTTTGATTCTGTAGACGATATCGCGCAGCACTGGCATTTGCAGCGCCATTTCGACATAGAAATGGCCGCTGAAGCCAGTACTGGTCTGTACGAGGGATGGCAGGAAGCAGTGCAACGAGTCATTTCCTGACGTTTCACACCCATTACATCTGCAATACATAACGATACACATACAGGCCTGCTAGCGAATACAATTTCCGCCGTTATTCGCTAGTGTGTCCGCATTAATGGAAGAATCGATTCTGCAGCAACGAGCAAGGATCTATCGCGTTACCACGTTAGCGGCGGGTATCTCTGTGCATTTCATGGCTTGCTGGATCGTGTTGTCGACCGGCAACATGAATCTCAGGACTGTCGAGTTTGTTAGCCTGGCTTCGCTTTCCACGGCTGGCTTCCTAGTATTGATATTACTGATTTCGTTTGAATGGAATCTAAACCTGAAAGATCCAGACATGTCCCTGCCTTAGATGATGTAGGCAGGTAGTTTAGTTATCATGACCTCCCACTTCGTGACTGAACTCAAATCGGCATCTTGTTCCTCGGCCTTACCATGAAAGTGATTGGCACGAATCGACTGAATCGAAAAGAGCACATCGTGTTCGCTGTCTACAGCCTGGTCCTGTATTGCATGTCTATGGTTATTTTGAGCCAGTCGAGTTCCTTGTCAACCATCACTGAAATTGTCATTATGATTACCTTTGCCGTGAACTACCAATAAACCTCTCACTCTATGGTCTAGGCATTCTTAGT
>JAQWMV010000233.1 GCA_029246605.1 Pseudomonadales bacterium
ATGAAGAACCCGTGCACATTCTGATGAAGGTGGAGACGCACAATCATCCGACCGCCATTGCGCCTTTACCTGGTGCTGCCACCGGTTCCGGTGGGGAAATCAGAGACGAAGGTGCGGTAGGTCGCGGCTCGAAACCTAAAGTCGGTTTGACAGGCTACTCAGTTTCCAATTTAAAGATACCGGGGTACGTCAACAGCTGGGAAGTCGACTACGGTAAACCGGCGCGTATTTCCTCGGCCCTGGATATCATGGTTCGGGCGCCTATCGGCGGCGCTGCTTTTAACAATGAATTTGGCCGGCCCAATATCTGTGGTTATTTCCGGAGCTTTGAGCAACGCGTCGGTGATGAGGTTCGTGGTTATCACAAACCCATTATGATCGCCGGTGGTCTGGGCAATATCCGCGGCGAGCATGTCGAGCAGCGGCCAATCGAACCCGGTGCCTGTCTTATCGTGCTGGGTGGCCCGGCCATGTTAATTGGTCTGGGTGGTGGCGCCGCTTCATCTATGGCGACCGGTGCCAGCGATGCGGACCTGGATTTTGCCAGTGTGCAGCGTGGTAATCCTGAAATAGAACATCGCTGCCAGGAAGTGATCGATCAATGCTGGCAGTTGGGTGAGCACAATCCGATTCAGTTTATTCATGATGTCGGTGCCGGTGGCCTGTCCAATGCGCTGCCGGAACTGGTGAAGGACGGTAGCGTCGGTGGACTGTTTGAATTACGTGATGTGCCGAACGAAGAACCTGGCATGTCGCCACTTGAGATCTGGTGTAACGAAGCCCAGGAACGTTATGTGCTGGCAGTCGCAGCAGACGATATCGAACAGTTTACGGCGATCTGTGAACGCGAACGCTGTCCTTTTGCGGTGGTCGGCAGCGCCGAGCCCAATTTGCATCTTGCGGTGACCGACAGTCTGCTGAACGAGCAGCCTGTGGATCTGCCGATGGGCGTGCTCTTTGGCGAAACGCCTCGCATGATTAAAGAGGCCAATTCATTACCGGCAAAAGTCAGCGAAGAACACAACACCCTTGCGCTCAAGCAAGCTATAGAACTGGTGATCGCCCATCCGACGGTTGCCAGCAAAAATTTTCTGATCACGATTGGTGATCGAACGGTCAGTGGTCTGGTCTCCCGGGATCAGATGATTGGGCCCTGGCAGACGCCGGTCTCTGATGTCGCGGTATCTGCCAGCAGCTATACCGCAAGCACGGGTGAAGCCATGGCCATGGGGGAGCGTACACCCCTCGCACTGCTGGATGCGCCTGCGTCGGGTCGTATGGCAGTCGGTGAAGCAATCACCAATATTGTTGCTGCAACGATTGATGATATTACCAATATTAAACTGTCGGCTAACTGGATGGCCGCGGTCGGTCATCCCGGTGAGGATGCCAATCTCTACCGGACGGTCGCCGCGGTCGGACTCGATCTTTGCCCTGAGTTGGGTATCTGTATTCCGGTCGGTAAGGATTCCATGTCCATGCAGACCCGTTGGCAGGATGGTGACGTTGATAAAACCGTGACTTCACCGTTGTCGCTGATTGTGTCGGCGTTCTCACCAGTCTCCAATATCGCGACGACCCTGACGCCAGAACTACAACGTTGCGGTGACAGTGAACTGTTATTTATTGATCTCGCCAGGGGTAAATCGCGTCTCGGTGGTTCGATTCTAATGCAGTGTCAGGAACAACTGGGCAATACAGCGCCGGATGTTGATGACGCATCGCTACTAAAACGTTTTGTTAACCTCATGCAACAACCCGATGTGCGCAGCAGGGTGCTGGCGTATCACGACCGATCCGATGGTGGCCTGATGGCGACGCTGAGCGAAATGGTGTTCGCATCAAGGATAGGCGTTGATATTTCTCTGCCTGCTGACGTTGATCCGGTCGCTTACCTTTTCAACGAGGAGCTGGGCGCCGTTATTCAGATTTCGGCTAATGATAGTGATGAGGTGTTAAAAAGTTTCTCTGATGCGGATATTTCGATTCATAAGATTGCTACAGAATCTGATAGCGAAAACATCACTATCACGCAGGGAAACAAGACGTTGATCACCTGCGAGCGAGCAGACCTGCAGCGGCGCTGGTCGGAAACCAGTTACCACATTCAGTCGCTACGCGACAATCCGCAGTGTGCGGAAGAAGAGTTCGCTCGTATCAGTGACGACAATGACCCGGGCCTATCGGTGGAGCTCACCTTCGATATCAATGAAGATATTGTGGCACCTATGACTGCGACCGATGCAAAACCGCGCATCGCCATTTTGCGAGAACAGGGCGTTAACAGTCAGGTAGAAATGGCCGCGGCATTCACACGTGCCGGATTCTCTGCTATCGATATTCATATGAGCGAGATTCTTGCCGGTAATGTCACCCTCGCCGACTATAAAGGGTTGGTTGCCTGCGGCGGTTTTTCCTATGGTGACGTGTTGGGTGCCGGTGAGGGTTGGGCTAAGTCGATTCTGTTTCACGCGCAGGCGCGGGATGTTTTTTCAGCATTTTTCAATCGTGAGGACACCTTCGGTTTGGGTGTCTGTAATGGCTGCCAGATGTTTGCATCCTTAAAGTCCCTGATTCCGGGTGCAGATGCCTGGCCAAAATTTGTGACCAATCGCTCGGAGCAGTTTGAAGCCCGTTTCTCGTTAGTCAAGATTCTGAGTAACCCATCGATCCTGCTGACAGACATGGCAGGTTCACATATGCCTATTGCCGTTTCGCACGGTGAGGGTAGGGCGGACTTTTCAGAAGCACATGCTGCTGCCCTGATGAAAAGTGAACAGGTGGCTTTCCAGTTCGTCGATCACTACCTTGATGCTACAGAAACCTACCCCATGAATCCCAATGGTTCACCATTGGGCGTTGCAGCGGTTACCACACCAGATGGTCGCTTCACGGCGATGATGCCGCACCCGGAGCGTGTCTACCGAACTTCTCAGAACTCCTGGCACCCTGCGCAATGGCAGGAAGACAGCCCCTGGATGCGAATTTTTCGAAATGCTCGGGTATTTGTAGAATAATTAAATCAAGCGCGAGATAAACGTATGAAGCAACCTGATTTCGACGGGCAGATTGCCCTTAAGGGCTCACCAGGCTCACCCTATACCAGAAAGATGCTGGCAGTATTGCGTTACCGGCGGATTCCGTACCGTTATCTGCAGACACAAATACACGCGCAGTACGACCTGCCCGCGGCAAAGGTTGCGCTCCAGCCTACCTTCTACTGGCCAGGTAAGAATGGCGAACTGGAGGCGGTAGTTGATTCAACGCCTATTATTCGCGAACTGGAGGCCATGTATCCTGGTCGTGCCATTGTTCCTAGCGATCCTGTTATGGCGTTTCTCGACGATCTGATTGAGGACTACGCGGATGAATGGTTGACCAAGGCCATGTTTCATTATCGCTGGCATTTCGACGAAGACGCGACACAAGGTGGCTTGATGTTGCCGAGGTGGGGCAGCGTTACGAAGCAGGAAGCGCAGATCTCACCAATGAGTGATTCGATTCGTGATCGGCAGGTAAATCGTCTCTATGTGGTGGGTAGCAACGATACGACGGCACCGGTAATCGAGGCTTCGTACCTGAGGTTGCTGGATATATTGGACGCGCACATTCGAAACGGTCCCTACGTGCTCGGGTCGCGACCTTCCGCCTGTGATTTTGGGTTGTATGGCCAATTAACCCAGTTGACGCACTTTGATCCAACGCCGATGGCGATCTGCCTTGAGAGTACGCCCCAGGTCTTTGCCTGGGTAGACGTTATCGCGGATCTTTCCGGAGAATTTGCCGCAGAGGATGGCTGGTTTGCCCGGGATGCGCTACCGGAGACTTTGTTTCCCCTGTTGCATGAAATCGGACGGGTGTACGTCCCGGCATTGCTGGCCAATTCGGCCGCCATTGAAACGGGTGCCGATACAGTGCAGACCACCATCGATGGGCAGGAGTGGACACAATCTCCGTACCCATATCAGGCACGCTGCCTTACCTGGCTGCGTCAGGCGTATGCCAGATTAGATGAAGAAGACCGTCGCGATGTCGACAGCATTATCGACGGCACGGGTGTCGAGAGACTGTTTGTGAAGCAAGCCCAATCAACGAGTTGAGTACACCAATTAACTACTCAAGGTGTGTACCAGATCGGTGAGCTATAGGCTCGCTCCTGGACGACCATCGGTGCTTCTTTTGGCACATCTTTCAAGTTATAGAATTTTGCATCGTAGGCGGTCCAGCGCGGCGTCGGGATTTCCAGTACGCGCAAATAATAGAAGGCGAGTTCGTCCCGGTTGAAGTCAGGGTCTGTCCACACCACTGCCAGTTCCGGATCACCAATGCTGTTGGTATATGAAGCATTGGGAACATCCACGGTGCTTCCGACTGGTTTCACCCGCCCCTTCCTATTCTCTTTTCGCTCATCCGACAACGACACGTTATAGATCTGTTCGTGTAACTCACCGTCTTTGTCGCGCCATCCTTTGATGACTTGCAGACGGTCCAGGTTGGCGCCGTCGGGGTCCTTCACAGCGCGGATAAGAAAACTTGGTGGCGTCCCCGCGGGTGCAGCGGTGAGGTCGCCACCCATCGGTACACCTTTGGCATAACCAGCTTCAGCCAGGTCAGGGCGGTCAGCGTCAACGGCTGCGTAGTCCCATCCGCCAAAAAACCGTAGTGTGATGCGCGGGCCAGTGGAAGCGTAGACTTCTTTACGGCGCATGGCGGTAAAAATTGCTTCCCGCGTATTTTCTGTCGCCCATACGGCAGCATACCCGCCGGCACTGTAATTCCAACCGGTGACGACACGGTTCCGGCTGGGCTCGTTCCCTCCCACCTTGCCCCAAAAGTTACGCTGATCAGCAGTGGCGAGGCCCGTGTGCGAATCGGTACTGCCTATAAATCCGAACTTGAAAGGATTAGCACCCAGTTCAGCTTCTCCTGCCAGGCCACGTTTCAGGGCCGAACGCGCATATCTGTAGATGGGTTCTGTTTCCGGGGTGATTGAAACTTTGGGTTCTGCCTTTTTGTCGGTTGTACTGTGCTTCTTTGAATCAGGTTGGCTCTTGGTGATGCCCCACCTGAAAACCTCGAAATTGGCGAACTCGTCAGTGGGCGAGAGCAGCGGATGAGTTTCGCCATCCCCTTTGATCTGCGTTATTTCATAGAGCGGCTCGTAGCGGGACCGCGTTTGGGCGTACATCCGGTCAAGGGGCTGGTTTGCGCTGTTGGTCGGGCTGAACATGTTGCGAGTCAGGTTACCGTTGTGAGGGATGGCAAACGCCTGACCGCCGGTACGTTTCTCGTAGTCCTGCAGATAGGTCCAAAGATCTTCCGCGTTCGTGCTATCCATGGCCGAGAATGCCACGGTCTGACCAGTGACTTCAGGTCCGTCCGCGTAGATGACATTACGGTGACCGTTGCCTGTCCACTCGTAACCGGTGAAGGTGGTGAATCGACCGGGGTCGTTGTGCCGTTCCGCATTGTCGATGACCTCCTTCCAGACCGAACGGCGAAATGGCATGTCGATACCGTAATCGGCTCCGCCCAGACCCTTGTTAGCACCTGAGTCGGCTTTGATAGCGATCATTGTTGCGCCATTGAAGTTGTTCAGTAATTCATCGGTGTCGGCATTGAGGGCTTCGATCAGAGAAACCCCGTAGTCAAGGGCTCTGACGGTACGTTTGCCGGCTTTTGTGGCTAACAGCGCCTTGTCTCCGGCATCAATTCGTGCAACGACACCCATGTTTTCGGCATGGTCCGACACCATGAGAAAATCCAGCGGGCGATGTAACCGAACCTCTTGACCACTGGTAGCAGTAACCGTTTCCCCCTTGGCGAAACGATAGGCGTCGTCCGGTGTCAGTCGAGCGCCGAAGATATACGCATCTGATGAAAGAGCTGTGTGCAGGTGCGTGTCGCCCCAGTAGACATTGGTGGGATAGGAATTGCCGACGTGAGGGGAATAGAATTCGGCAAATACGCTGACCGGTATTGCCAGGGCAAGGATAAGTGCGATTCCCGGTGATTGGGTAATGCGATGATTTGCTATGATGTTCACAGTCAGGTTCCTATATATAAATTTACGAGTTGTCTTTCTGGTGGCGAGCTATCTAGTGGTGATGGTTATATTTATTTCCTCATTTGGGCGAATATCTGCGACTATCGGCTTCTTCGATGTGGGGCTCGCCCTAGTATAGTGTTCCGGTCCGTCCATAGTGTAGTTGCCGCTGATCATACTCGAAAGATCCCTGGACAGCACATATACTGCAATGCGATATGAGCCGGGAACGGGACCATCTGCAGCATCAATATAGTGGATGCAAAGCGAATACTCGCCAGTACGCTGCAACGCGGTGGCCTGTCTGCCGCAGTTGCTATGCCCGACTGATAAACATTGATACGGTACTATGATAGATTGACGGTTCTTCAGAAAAATATGGATTGGATATGACAGCAGGCTGGTTGAAATCAAGGATAGAAGGGGCGATGTACGGTGGTGCAATCGGGGATGCCCTCGGCAGACCTGTTGAGGGAATGGCTCGGAATCTTATTGAAGAGATTTATGGCCTTCGAGAAGTCACCGATATGATGCCTCGCATCAAGAAGGATAAGGACGGCAATCTTAAAGAGCAGGCGCAACCAGGGCAGACCACAGACGATACCCATTTCAAGAATCTGCTATGCCAGGCTATCCTGAAAAAAGGTGGTCGCGTAGATGCTGAAGCTTTCGCCAAAGAACTCACAGTTGACGATAAATTCGCTTATCTGGTGATGCGCATGGCGTTGCTAAAACAGGAACTGCTTCGCAAAAACTATACAGCTAACAGTTACGCTCAGTCGTATATGCCCGTTGTCGATACGGCCGCGCATCACGGTGGCCAGGGTCTGCCGCCAGCCAACGGTGCGGTGATGATGATATCGCCGGTGGGCATGCTCTATCCCGGCCAACCCCACGAGGCATACCTGGCCGGTTACGAGATAGCCTGTGCTATTCAGCAAGGTTACTCCGCCGATATGGCCGGCGTCGTCGCGGCTGGTGTCGCCGCAGCGCTGACCCTGGATGCCAGGCCCGCCACCGTGGTTAACACCATGATGGAATATGCGCCTGTTAATGCAAAAGCCCTACTCACGGCCACGCTAGAGCTCGTGGACCAATCCGCAGACATGCCAGCGTTTCGTGAGGCTTACCATGACAAACTACTGATTCATTTTCTGGACCCCGGCGAAGTCGTCGCAGCCGCGGCGGCTGGCCTGCTACTCGGTGATGGGGATTTCGAAAAATCTACCTTGAACGCCGTAAATTTCGGGCGGGATACCGACAGTATTGCCACCATAACCGGTGCACTGGCCGGCGCATTGGGTGGCATTAGTGCCATCCCTGATAAATGGATTAAAGCGGTTGATGATTCAATAAAAGATGAACCATTACAAAGCGACATGGCGGCAGGTGTTTTTAAAGCCCTGCAGTTTGAATTGAATGGCGCCCGTGAATGGGCTGATCGCTACACTGCGCTGCTTTAACAGATTACTATCGGCATTAAAGTAACCACCTGTCGTGGTTCAGTCGATCAGTGACTGGTAGACCTGCGTCCTTAACTCCCGACGAATGGGATAGGCCGACGATGGCATGAGTTGTGTCAGGAAGATCACAAAGAGATCTTCCACCGGATCCAGCCAGAAGAATGTACTGGCAGCCCCGCCCCAGTGATGTTCGCCTTCAGACCCCAGGAAATGGGCTTTTACAGTGTCCATAACAACTGCCCATCCCAGCCCAAAACCGATGCCATCGTAGCTGGTCTCACTCCAGATCGGTTGTCCCATCGCTGCCATATCTCGATTGTCGGGCAGATGATTACGCTGCATGTAGGCGACCGTTTTCGGGCTCAGTAACCGTGCACCGTTTAGTTCACCGCCATTTAACATGCACTGACAGAACCGCGCATAGTCATCCATGGTACCCGTCAACCCACCTCCACCGGAAAACATCTTGGTAGGCGCAAGATAACTACTTTCCTCTGAAGACTCCTGCAACTTGATTCCACTGGGTGTTTGACCTTCATTGCCCTGTCCCAGCCCACCGGCGCCGACCGCATTGTAGAGCGCAGAAAATCGCCTATGGTTCTGAGGTTCAACGTGGAATCCGCAGTCGCTCATACCTAACGGCCCAAGTATGCGTTCCTGAAAAAATGCCTGCAGCGTCATGCCGGACCAGATTTCAACCAGATGACCCAGTACGTCGATCGACACACTATAATTCCATTGACTGCCCGGCTGGCAGATGAGTGGAATGCCCGCGAGGCGACGTGTGTAATCGGCCAGATCATAGTCGTTACTATGCGTAAAAAGACGCGATTTTCGGTATTGTGCATCAACGGCGGTGGTGCGCATAAAGTCGTAGGTTAACCCCGAGGTGTGGGTCATAAGATGGTATACCGCCAATGGCGTTGCCATCGGTACCGTCTCATTAATGTCGGCGTCACCACCTGCCCAAACCTCTGTCGCCCCGAATTCTGGTATGAACTTGCTGATCGGATCGTCCAGATGGAAACAGCCCTGCTCATATAACATCATCGCAGCGACCGTCGTAATTGGCTTAGTCATAGAATACAAACGGACGATGGTGTTTTTTTCGAATGGCTTACCCAGCTCATTATCCATCATGCCTGTCGTTTCGAAGTACGCCACTTTGCCGTGGCGGCTGATTAACGCGCTCGCACCCGCGACTCGATTCTGTGCAACCTGGTTCTCAAGCCAGACAGATATATTGTTTAAGCGGTTGCTATCGATACCAACGGATTCTGGGCTAACAATTTCGGTCACAGCTTCGGCTCCTGAAGAGAAAACAGACAGCATAAAGAGTGGTGGCCTCGAGTGAAACCTCTACGTCCTTTCCTTAGGCCTGTTTGGTGATTTCTTGCGATGCCAGTCCGATGTCTATATCTTCAATTGAAGTCTTATTGTTCTGGTGCTCGTATGAAGTTAAATCTGTTGATATTGCTAACCCTTCTGGCGATGGTTTCGCCCCAACCTGGCGAGGCGCAGAAAGTTACGCAGTCTCCAGACTCCAAGCCCAACATTCTCATTATCCTCGCCGATGATCTTCTCTGGCGTGATCTTGGCACCACTGGTAATCCGGATGTGTATTCACCAAACATAGATCAACTGGCACAAGACGGCATGCGGCTCGATGGGTTCTTTGCTTCTTCTGCGGTGTGTTCGCCGATGCGTCATGCTCTGTATACCGGGTTGTATCCATTTCGCAGCGGGGCCTATCCCAATCACACTAAGGTCGATCCGGATACGCGCAGCGTTTTTCATCACCTCAGGGATCTTGGTTATCGGGTGGGTCTTGTCGGCAAAGAGCACATTAGTCCACCCGAGGCGTTTCCTTTCGAAAAAATTGGGGGGAAGTCGAAGAATTTTGATGATTTCAATGAGACCCAGATAGCAGCGTTTGTTACTCAAGACGAGCAGCAGCCCTGGTTCATGGTGTTTGCCTCCCATCATCCTCACTTTCCCTGGCGCAGTGGACCGCGGGAACGCTACGATGCGAATAAACTGACCCTGCCTTCCTGGTTGCACGACAACCAGGTTACTCGTAACGCGCTTGCAGATTATTATGCGGAGATTAGCGCGCTGGATGAACAGGTTGGCAGCTTGCTCGGACTTATCAAAGCTGCAGGCCAGGAGTCTAACACCATCGTGTGGTTCTTCAGCGAACAGGGTAGTCAATTGCCCTTCGGTGGCAAGTGGGGCCTCTATGACAACGGCATTCGCGTGGCCGGTTTTGTTCGTTGGCCCGGTCGCATCCCACCCGGCAGTTCAAGTGAGGCGATGGTTCAATACGTTGATGTCGTTCCTACCTTAGTCGAGATTGCGGGTGGCGATCCGCTGGGATCGGACACAGGTACACAAGACGGAAAACGCGGATTTGACGGGCGGAGCTTTTTACCTGTTCTAGCAGGAGAGCTGAGTGAGCACCGGCAATACGTCTTTGCACAACATACAACAGTCGGTGTGGCCGGCTACCGGGAACCCTATCCCAGCCGTGCGGTACGGGATGATCGCTACAAACTGATCCGCAATCTGGCCTCCGAAAACGAATTCTGGATCAGTGGCATTCATAATCACCCGGTATACAAGTCCTGGCAGGAAGACGCAGCCAGTGATCCGTGGCTGGCAGAGCAGGTCAAGTGGTTGTCCCATCGTCCGGCAGTGGAGTTGTATGACCTCAGACATGACACTTTCGAGAAGAACAATGTGGCCGGCCACGCAGAATATGCGAAGATCGAAACCCATCTGGGGAAAGCACTGGATCGCTGGATGCGGCAGCAGGGTGACCTGGGTCTCGAGACAGAACTTAACGCTAAATCGCGTCAGCCCGCGAGCCTGCAGAAAACCATGAAACGTAAGGGACTCTTACCTATGGGTGACAAAAAATCGAAGTGACTGGCAGGAGGATTTTGATGGATGTTCAGTGGTACGGCTCCCCGCGATAATTCGAACATTGACCTTGAGATCTATCTTAGTAATCTTAAACGTGCCTTATATAAAGATCGCAGGGCCCTCGACCTAATGCCAACCAGGACACACTACAATTGACGAATACTACAACCAAAGCCTCATCAATGATCAATGCAGCGCCGGTCCTACTCGAGTTTTCACTGTTTTGCGGGGGCTCTGTGGCCTTTGCCGAACCAATGCACACGCCAACGAAGATGCCGAAAACTATGCTGAAACTGAATAGGTTTTTATTTTTTCGTTTGTGTCTGGTGACAGCGCTATTGCTGAATGTAGCGACCGGATTTGCAGCCGAGAAGCCCAACATCGTCTTTATCTTTGCCGATGATCTTGGCTATAACCATCTCTCCTCTTACGGTGCACCAAAAATCAAGACGCCGGTCCTGGATCAGATGGCGGCAGAGGGAATCCGCTTCACTGATTTTTACGCTGGCGCGTCGGTCTGCACCCCTTCCCGGTACGCCCTGCTGACGGGACGCTATCCACACCGCGCGAAAGATCGCGCCATGCTGCGCTGGATCGAACCACCCCACGAAACCGGGGGTATGTCGGACAGTGAGATCACTGTGGCCGAAAAGCTGAAAGAACTCGGGTATGCAACGGCGGCAATCGGCAAATGGCACCTCGGCGATTCAGAAAAATACTTCCCGATGAAGCATGGCTTTGACTACTGGTGGGGACTTGCCAACAACCCATACCACCAGGCGTACGACAAGGGCGTACCCATGTACGAGAACAGTACCATCGCCATTCAACCGGTGGACCTCGCGACGCTAACAAGAAGTTATACCGAAAAAGCGATCGGTTTTATCGAGCAAAGTGTCGCGGCGGATAAACCATTTTTCTTGTATCTACCTCATACCTATCCCCATGGGCCGCTTCATTGCTCGCCTGAATTTTGCGGTACTTCTGCCGGTGGCTTAATCGGGGATACGATTGAAGAAATCGACTGGAGTACCGGGCAGATTCTGGCAAAACTCAAGGAACTGGGGATCGACTCAAACACCCTCGTTATTTTCACCAGCGATAACGGACCATCACCCAGGCAGTCAGGCGACAATAAAGACGCCTATCCCTTACGAAATGTAAAGGCCTCGGTCTATGAAGGAGGAATACGGGTACCCACCATCGCACGGTGGCCGGGGAAAATCACCGGAAAAAAAGTCGAAGGTAGCCCCGCAGTCATGATGGACTGGTTTCCCACATTTATGGCAATGGCCGGGGGTAAAATGCCGACTGACCGGCCGCACGATGGCCGGGATATCTCCTCAGTCTTGTTTGGCACCGGCGCACGAACTGACAGCGAGTTTTACGCCAACTACATCGACCCCTGGACAAACGACGTGATAGAGCCGGTGTATGAAATCATGGAGCACAGATCTGGCAAATGGAAATATGTGGCGCTAAATGACGGCGAACTATACAACCTTGAAGCCGACATCTCGGAAACCACCAATCTCAAAGATGCCCATCCTGAGATCTACAAGCGCCTGAAGAACGAGTACGACTTTTTTACCCAGAGCATCGCCAATGCCCCGGCTCCGGGGGACATCGATGGCGACGGGATTCCAGACAAGTGGGAAACAGCTAATGGTTTGGACCCAACTTACACCATCGATGCTTACCTTGACCCGGATGGCAACGGTAAAACCGCCTATGAAGAGTACGCAGGCAACGCGACGCCAACATGGGTTACCGCGAGCACGCCATTATTAGCGCCTTCACCCAAGCACTTCGAACGGCGACGCGAGCTTCAGAAAGAGGCGTCCTTAACCTGCAACCCCAAAAAATGCAACGATAAAAGCTGCTTCAGTAAAGCATGTTACCAACGCATCATGGACAAGATCAGAGATTTCAAGCCATAGGATGATCGCAATAAATCGCGGAGTTTGATTCTCCACATTGATGCGTACAACATGAGTAGAACTCGGCCCTCATACGGCCTTTTTCATTTAGAGATCCGAGGAGGAAACTAATGCCAGATTTGGCAGATGATCTAAATAACTTAGTTATGGACCCAGCGGCACAACCACTGCTGGATGCCGTGAAGAAACATATTACAGAGAATGTTGATCCTATCGTTGAAGAGTTTTACGCCCTTAATGCAGAGAAAGAGGATCGCTGGTCCTGGCATCCGCGACAGCTTGAATTGCTGGAAGGTGCAAAACAAAAAGCCAAGGAAAGTGGCCTGTGGAATTTTTTCCTGCCAGACGCCGAGACCGGAGAGGGTCTAAAGAATCTCGACTATGCGTATATTGCCGCGGAGTTGGGTCGTAATCCGTTGTCATCCGAAACACTTAACTGTAGTGCCCCCGACACAGGCAATATGGAGGTTCTGGTGCGAGTTGGTACGCCAGAACAAAAAGAGCAGTGGCTCAAACCTTTGCTGAATGGTGAGATTCGTTCCGCCTATGCAATGACAGAGCCTGCCTTGCCGTCATCAGATGCCAAAAACATTAGTACCAAAGCAGTACTCGAGGGTGATGAGTGGGTCATCAATGGTGAGAAGTTCTATATTTCTGGTGCGGGTGATCCACGCTGTAAGATCATGATTACCATGGTGAAGACCAGTCCGGACGCTGCGCCGAGTCTCCAGCAATCACAGATTTTGGTGCCCACAGACGCACCAGGAGTTAACATCCTTGGGGGAATGCAGGTTTTCGGTGACGATGATGCGCCTCACGGTCACATGCACATCAAATTTGATAATGTGCGCGTGCCGAAAGAAAACATTCTGCTGGGAGAGGGCCGCGGTTTCGAGATCTCACAGGTTCGTTTGGGACCAGGCCGAATTCATCACTGTATGCGTTCCGTAGGTCAGGCAGAGAAAGCGCTGGAACTCAATGCATCGTTCGAAGACTAGAGGAATAAAACAAGACAACAAACACAAGAATATAAAGCTGATCCACGTGCTGTTAATCCTGATGATAATCATACATTAACTAGAACTAAACCTCAATTACCTATGTCTTTTACAGGACG
>JAQWMV010000205.1 GCA_029246605.1 Pseudomonadales bacterium
TCCCAGCCCCATTGATACAGTCGGAAACTGCCAGTAATCCGGCATCAACCATGGGTGCGGGTAGGAAGACAGCCCATCGCCATCGACCTCCTGTCGAAATTTATCCAGCTGCGTTTCAGAGAATCTACCTTCAAGATATGACCTTGCATAAATACCCGGTGCACTGTGACCCTGGATATAAATAAGGTCACCCATTTGTGCTTCGGTGTTGCCCCGAAAAAAATGGTTGAAACCGATATCATAAAGCGTTGCGCTGGATTGGAAGGTTGAAATGTGGCCTCCCAGGGTTGAATCCTTCAGGTTGGCCCGCATCACCATTGCCATGGCATTCCACCTGATCAACGAACGGATCTGCCGCTCCATAAACAGATCCCCTGGCATTCTCGCTTCCAATGCCACGGGGATGGTGTTTCGATAGGGAGTATTAATGGCATAAGGCAACTGACCACCCGTTTCTGTCAATTTTGAAGACAGACGCTGCAACAAATACTGGGCACGTTGGGTGCCTTCCTGTTCTACAACAGAAAGGATCGCCTGGACCCACTCATCGGTCTCAACGGGGTCCTCATCGATGAACTCACTCATTACGTTGCCTTCATTCAGTTGCTGTTGATCATAACCTAACGCTAAGACTGCGCCCAAACCAGACTGCACAGTTCCTTAATACCCTTTGACATTCGAAGACTTGGTCGAGAAATGAGTGCAGGGTCTATTAGACGTATCCTATCCGCATAACCTCCAATCTCTGACCATTTTTCTATCCACGGTGATCGCTCTGAATCAATGGGCTGCGAAATCATGATGATCTCTGGATCCGCAGCAAGCACAACCTCTTTCGAGACAATTGGAACAGGGATCGGAGAGTCCCCAAAGATGTTCTGTACACCACACACAGATATCGCCTGCCCAATGAGATGTGAGTCATTGATGGTAAACAAGCTCTGATCTGAAATCTGGAAAAACACCTTTTTATTTGTGCTCACGTAGACTTCCTGCAGCCTGCTTATCTCGTCCTCAAACTTGAGTGCCAAAGTTTCCCCATATTCCGCTTTGCCGACCAGCACTGCCAAAGACTTAATGGATCGCGCGATGCTCTTAAGGTCCAGCGCCTCGTTAACATAAACAGGGATACCCAGCGTTCTTAGTCGCTCGATGATGTTATTGGCACCACCGGTGTGCCAGGCGACCACTAATTCAGGTTCACTCGATACGATTGATTCAAGGCTGATAGCAAATGCATCACCCAAAACCGGTATCGATTTCGCTGCCTCAGGATAATCAGAAAACCTCACGGTACCAACGACTCGCGACCCCACGTTTAGGCTAAAGAGTAACTCTGTTAAATGTGGGGCAAGGGAAACAATTCGTTTGGCAGGACCCGCTAACGTAACTGCGTTACCAGTATCGTCGATGACTTTTATTTCCGCGCCGCATAGTGATGAATACAGGACAACACAAAAGGCAACGGCCCTTAGCAACACTTCACCAACCTAGTATTGTGAGTAACGCTGCTATCGCAACCCAGCCCCAGATACTATTTTCCAGCAACCACTGAAGGTCCAGGAATTCATCATCAGGATTATTGCTGGTCATTGATGCACGAACGGTATTGCCTAGCACTAATGCATTTGAGTTCTGTGTATCAGCAAACACATCCAACAAGGCATCAAGTCCACCGCGAAAATCGCCCAGTAAAGCGTAGATCAATCCTGTCACCCGTGCAGGAATCCATTCCATCCAATAGATCAACTGCTCAACTAAAGATATGTCGCTATCATCTTCACCCAATTGCGCAAGGTATCTTTCACTTAAGGCGTAAAGAACAACACCCGCGGGACCCAGAATGAGAAACCAGAAAAGCGCCGGCACAATACATTGAAAGACTTCGTAGGTGATATCGGTAAAGAAGTCACCATCCTGCTGTTGCTCCGCCGCCCATACTCGATGGTCCTCTATCAAAACATCCAGGTCGATCACCTCGATAGCGAACAATAATATTGCTATCGAGAGCGCCAGATTTAAAAGCCCAAAGAACCAGGAATCAATCACATCTGACAGGATCAATATTGCAACAGCGGGTACAATCACGGCAGCGATGAAGCGCAGATTACCAGCGCTGATGTTTCCTCCAATCGCTGAAAACCACGACTCTGTCGAGAAGGCATCTCTAACTGGGTTGCCACCGAACCAGTTTCTATAGACGAGCACAACAGCCATGATCGTGAGAAATTCCATTACATCACCTAAATCTAGAGCGGCCTATTTTACCGTGTTGTCGGGCAAACCGGCAGCATACTTATTATTAATGAGGCTTCGAAATCGAAGCCAGTCAAAGGAATCGCCAGGATCTGTTTTTCGATCCGGTGCAATGTCCGCATGTCCTACTATGTCATCAATATCGTATGTTGACATAATGAGGCCTGATATCTCAGCGAGTCTTTCATATTGCAGATCAGTATAGGGGACTGCTGTTGAGCCCTCTAATTCAATCCCAATCGAATAATCGTTACACGTCGGGCGCCCACGATATGACGACTCCCCAGCATGCCAGGCACGGTCCTCAAGGGAGACATACTGCTCGCAATCCCCATCACGACGAATAAGTAGATGACTGGAAACATGCACACCCTCCAGACTCTTAAAATCGGGGTGCTGAGAACAGTCCAGTTGGTTACAAAACAGGTCACGGATATACCGTCCACCAAAATTTCCCTCTGGCAAGCTAATGCAATGGATCACAATTAGACTGATTTCTCCGCTTGGCCGAAGATCCCAATTCTCACTGGAAACCTGCTCCACACCAGCCAACACACCGTTATTGATACCAAGGACATTCATTTCAGGAATCATAATCGACGGTTAATGTCCGTACCACTGTATAATTCTTATCTTACTAGTCCAAACGGTTGACAATGGATACGCATAAAACTGGTACGGGAATGATTGTTGCCGCCTGCGTCCTCGGGATGTTCATACTGACGTGGTTTTTCGGCGATGTAGAGAAAGACCAGCGCAACCCGAACAGAGCCCCAGACAGCCTGCACTTCGTCGACGCCGTGGAAGTGGCCCTACAAAGGAACCGCCAGGGACACTATATGGCAATCGGTGAAATCAATGGCCAATCTGTGGAATTTCTACTGGACACTGGTGCCACTGACGTCGTCATTCCCGAAGATCTCGCGGCCAGGTTACACCTGCGTCGAGGCAGGTCGGGCACAGCAATGACCGCAAATGGCCCCGTGACGGTCTACGAGACCAATATTGATGTGCTTACAGTTGGTGATATCGAGCTTACCAATGTCCGCGCCAGTATAAATCCAGCCATGTCCGCCACAAGTATATTGCTTGGTATGAGCGCCCTTGGCCGCATTGAATTCAGCCACCAGGGCAACTTATTGACTCTCAGACAAAAAACGCTATAAAGACACGCATGCCTATAGACTACTTCTCAGACCTCTCCACCAACGTAAATCAAGCACTGGCTGAAGATGTCGGTAGTGGCGACATCACAGCAGCCCTTATCGACGAATCCAAAACTGCCTCTGCGACGGTTATCTCTCGAGACAGGGCCATCATTTGTGGTAGGCCGTGGGTTGACAGCGTGTTCGAAGCAGTCGATTCCGAGACCGAGCTGCAATGGTTCATTGCTGAGGGCGACTCAGTTACACCAGGCACCAAACTTTTTGAAGCCAGGGGCAGAACGAGAAGCCTGCTGACTACAGAACGCACAGCGCTTAATTTCCTTCAAACGCTCTCAGGCACCGCCACAGAAACCCATCGACTAGTAAACTTAATAAGCCACACCGAAACAACATTACTGGACACCAGAAAAACGCTGCCGGGACTTAGACTTGCACAAAAATATGCAGTACATATCGGTGGCGGAAACAATCATAGAATGGGATTGTTCGACTCATTTCTACTTAAGGAAAACCATATAGCCGCAAGCGGCTCTATTGCCGAAGCCATCACCAGAGCAAGAGTCCATTCTCCTCAATCACGGCTGGAGATCGAAGTTGAAAACCTGCACCAATTCAGGGTCGCGCTGGATGCGGAGCCAGACTGGATCATGCTGGATAATTTTTCTTTAACAGATATCACGCAGGCGGTGAGCGAAACCAACCACGCCACGAAACTCGAGGTGTCTGGAGGTATAGAAGATGAGCAAGAATTGATTAGAATAGCGGAAACGGGCGTTGACTACATTTCAATTGGCGCTCTGACAAAACATTGTCGCGCCGTTGATCTATCAATGCTATTGGATTAACAACTAACCTTATATTACTACCAAACATGTCACGTTACCTTGCAGCTTTCTATCACCTTCTGATCAGCCTGGTTGTATTCTGTTTCTTGGCATACCTCGTTGTCTTCGTATGGTATCCCGAGTTTTTCTACTCGATTGATGGCGGTTGGGAAGGTATGCGCATCATTATTGCCGTTGATCTTGTCCTGGGGCCAACCCTGACATTAGTTGTATTTAAAGCCGGTAAACCCGGCCTAAAGTTCGACCTGACCTTAATTGGACTCCTCCAAAGCACCTGCCTGTTAGCAGGTTTGTACATCGTTTACCTGGAACGTCCAATTTTCTTTGTGTATTACGAAAAGCATTTTTACAGCTCTAGCGCCGACACGTTCAAACGCTACGAGATGCCGGTTCCTGAGCCATACCAATTCGCTGACAAGCTTCCTGCCCGAGTCATTTCTATTTTACCACCTGACCCCATCGAAGCAGCAGACACTTTGCTGGACCTTTATCGACGGGGCACACCAACCTGGACAGATGCAAATACCTATGAACAACTTGACCTACACTTACAATCGATAATCGAATACGGTATTGCCGAGGCCAAAATACGGGCAAGAGACGGGGCAGGGAATCTTGATAAATGGCTCAGCAAGCAAGGGGGTAGCTTTTCTGATTACGCGTTTTTCCCGATACACTCGCGTTATCGGGACGCATTTTTGGGCATCAGAAAACAAGACCTCAAACTGATGGGCATCGTTGAAATACCACCCCCAATGTAAATAATCTCTACTTAGTTTTACTCATTGCCGTCAGTAGCTTACTCAACCCGGGAATATCATTTCGTTGTATAGTCGCTCGATAAACTCTTTTATAGAGCGCCAAGTGCTGGAGTTGTAACAGAGATCTTTTATGCTGAGAGGGCCCTTATTTAGCGAGGTGCCAAAATTCTTTCAGTAAGCGCTGATTGGGACTGACGATCTCTCTGGATTTTGAATACCGAAATCACGAACTGGAGTTACGCCAGATGGCTTCCAGGTTTTAAGCAACTTATCCCATATAGCCAGATAGGTACCTAGATTAGCATGCCCGTTAGTGCGGCTATGGTGTATCTGATGTTGCGCAGGACTAATGAAAAGGGTTTCTGCTCTACCAAAAGAAAGCCAAATATGCGAGTGCCGTAAATTTGCACCTAGGAAGTTAAAGAGAAAACCGAGAAGGTTAACTCCAAGAATATCAAAAGTAGAAAGCTGCCGACCAAAAAGCCAGATAAATGTCCCACTTACTAAACCAAAGATTACTATTCCACGAAAGAAATAAGCGACGCTCTCGACAGGATGTACCCGGAACAGAGTGAGCGGGGTGAGAGTTGTCGCAGAGTGATGGATCTGATGAAATCTCCAGAGTAGAGGATTACGGTGCATGATGAAGTGCAATGCAAAGCGACTTAGATCTTCAAAAATTAAAAATACTAGGGCATAAATTGATGCAATTACGAACCAAGGCAAGCTGATCTCTGGTGCATCCCCTAATGTCTTCTGCAGAAACCTACCTGTTGTTAGAGTGAACCAAAGGTGACTACCGATAATGGGAATGAGCAGAGTAACCCTCAGGATGCTATTAATGAACATCCATGAAACATCTTGTGCAGCTGATTTGTTGAACCAATAGTCGCGATCAAACAAGGATCGCAACTGCTTTCTAATATCAAAGCGCTGCTTCTGTATTGTGACGACGATCGACGCTAACAAAAGTGAGCTAAGGATACATCCCCAGTAGACCCTTTTGGCCGGGTCTAATGGATAAAGAAGAGGGGCTAACAAACCTTCTATCAAACTTTCCATTGATATAATTACTCGTCGATACTCTTCTTAGAACAGATATTTTATTCTACCAATAAGTGCTCTTGGACGATTTGGTCTTGCGCCGAAAGGTCGGTGAGCAATAATGACTGCTTCATCGGTAGCGTTTTGCATAATAACCTGCAGCGTTGTCTTATCGTTATAGAAGTAACTGGCTGTTACGTCAGCACTGACATAATCATCTGCATGAAGTCCATCTTCAATCACGCTTTGTCCTGGTTCCTCACGCATCTTACTTTGAAATTTTATATTACTAATTAAGCTCCACTTGCCCTTCTCTATAGTCATATTAATTTGACCAGTATGTTCAGGAAGATAAGGTAACTCATCCTCTGCCCTGACGAGGCCCCATTGTGAAAAACCTGAAAAGAAAGTCGATTTAAATTCTGAATTTGTATACGTGTAGTTTCCATGGATAAAGAAGCTCAGACTACCTAATTGCATACCGTCGATAGCGGAAGATATTTCGACCCCAGATATTCTTACCTCTCCGCCATTAAATTCTTCTCCCGGCTTGCAATCCGAGTCGCTGACCCTGCACCTGCCGATCAGCTCTTCGTAATCGCTATGGAATCCCACGACTTCTAGACTAAAAACTGGTCCAGCGTATCTGATGCCATATTCATAATTAAGGCTCTGCTCTGGTTTTACTGTCGAGCCAGGTCCTGGAGGTGAAAATCCCCGGTACGCCCCAGCGAGGACTGTAGTTTTTTCATTAAGCTTATAGATTAAACCTAAGCCAGGAGAGGTGAAGTCTTGTGTTGATTTGCTGGAAGTGTTGATTGCGAAATTAGTTTTTTTACCATCGATTTTTTCAAGTCTGGCTCCTAATTCAATTGAAAGATTTTTCCAAGATACAGTTTCAGCTAGATACACAGCAAACGCATCACTTTGGGCCTTGTTCCAAGTTTTGTAGGCTCTGCTTATGCCATTAGGGACTAGGCTGCCGTCTCTCATTAAGTAGCTAACGGGTGAGTGTTGCCTTTCAACATGATCCTTATGTAGGCGCAAACCTAATTTACTCTCTAGAGTGGCTGAACTAAATTTTAGCATCTGCGTAAGCGAGAGCTGGATACCTCTAGACTTAAAACTACGATCATTACTCGTGACGTCAAGAGTTTCGGAATTAATAGGTCGAGAGTTAGTGTCTCCCTTAAGAATTGCATACTGAGTTCTAAATTGATTGGGGCGCGCAAGTACCGATTGCAGAGCCGGGCCGAGAACAAATCCGTCTAATTTATTCCAGTCTCGATGAAATTCGTTGTAGTAGCTTTTAATATTGATCCGCCAGTTATCTCTCAATACTACGCCATAGTTAACTAATACCTTGGTATGGTCTGAGGTGAAATTGGCAAGCTGCGATGCTCGATATCGCCTCGTAGGTTGCTCTCTCAGATCATCATCTGTCAGACCTAAATACGTTTCATTAGCGTCTTCTTCTCCATATCCAACTTTAAAAGTTAGTAACTGTTCTGTATTCGACTCAGGTTTCCAACTAAGCTTTAAGCCAAAATCTGAACGCTCAAAACCTGTATCCCCACCACCATCTAGAGATTTGAATCCATCACTGCCGTAAGCCAATCCATCTAATACAATACCGAGATTATTATATTTTCCACCGGCAGCGCCCTGGTATTTATAAAAGTTATTTATCCCCCTACTTAAGTCGATTTCAAATGTTTGGACGTCAGGTATTGGGCGACTGACGAAATTTATAGAACCTCCCACCGTGTGTGGACCATGTTGAATTGCGGAGGGACCTTTCAATACCTCTATGGCATGGACTCGAGAAGCATTTGGCACGTAGTAAGCGGCAGGGGCTGAGTAGGGCGCAGGTGTAATCAGGACGCCATCTTCCATAATAGTGATTTTTTGGCTTCGGTCACTGGTAGCGCCTCTTATGCCAATGTTTGGTCGTAGTCCAAATCCATCCTCCTCACGAATGTAAACGCCGGGGACTGAACCTAATAATTGGCCTAGGTCGATATGATCAAACCGATCTATTTCAGTTTGTTCTATCACAGATCCTGATCCCGCTATTTCCTTTACATTTTGTCTGTCACCAATAACAACAATCTCTTCGAGGTATTCAAATTCGTTCTGATCAATAGGAGAAGCTAAGCCGGCGAGAGGAGACGCTGCAAATAACCCGAGCCAAAATATTTTCAATATCTTATTCATTAGTCATTGTCCGACTGCACTCCACTTGGAAGATTTACGCCCACAATCGTCACAAAGTCTATCTTCATCAAGTCCGTGATTCGCTTCATTAGACCATTCAGGGTACAGGCCGGTAAATCTAAGTCCATCGTTCCTGGGTTTGAAAAAGCATTCGTGCACGCCGTCACTTCTGCAGAGCTGTCAATGCTGAGAGCTTGTTCATAAAGAGGCGTGTCGATTGTGTCTATTGCTGAAATTACATCTGCAACGGCTGTTTGCATGCTTTGGTTAACTTCTGAAAAGCCTGCTTCACTGATTACATCATCGAAACCTCTGCCAGTTCCACCCTCAAATATTTCTAGGAAAGCTAATGCGTTGTCCTTAATATTTTGTAGAGAATTTTTGCTGTATTTGGACTCCACGCTTTCTGGACAAGAGTTATTTGTGCAGGTTCTAAGTCCGAGAGGAATAGCTAGCTTCTTATCTTTCACACCAACCTCGATGTAAAAAAGTGCATCTGTGGTGTCCTGCAAATACTGACCGCTAGTCCCTTCTGCAGAATATTCTGCAACAAAGTTCCCGCCGCTGGCATCCCAAGCACTCTTGATTTCATCTGCCGCATTCTTTACGTCTGTAACGATGACTTTTGCAGCCTGGCATCTTGCGGCTTTTCTTTCATTGTCTGACAGCGCATTCCAGTTTGCAGTAGTAGGAACGAGAGAAGAGCATGAGTGATTTAGGTCTTCATTGAAGAGTAAGTAGCCAGCTGCACCCATTCCAAGTTGATTGCTAGCTCTACTACTAATATTAAAATCCGGTTCAGAAGCCAAAGCTGCGATCTCGTCAATACCACAAGTGCTTAGAGCACCATCACTAAAGGACAACATACGCTTGCGAAGATTCTCTCCGTTGGCTATTGCAGGCCCTACGGCATGTAGTTCTGTTGCTTGCACATCTGCCATTACAGACCGCCAGGTGGTTTGAGCGACAGCAAGCGTAGTGGCCTCATCAGCTGTTCCGATGCTGCTGCAATAGGTCTCAAGAGCCCCGCTTTCGCTAGAAAATTCCCCCGCGCTAGTAACAACGCTTGTATAATTTGGGATGAATATGTTTGTCGCGAGATTATTTAATAGAAGCATCGTATCGCTTGAATTGGGGTCGCTCGAGTCACTGCTTGAGTCATCACTGCTTGAGCCATCACTGCTTGAGTCATCACCGCTTGAGTCATCACCGCTTGAATTACTTGCACTAGAGTTATCACCACTGCTTCCTGTCCCTGATGTTGCTATAGGTGCCTGACTACTTCCGGATCCGCCTGAGCCACCACCTCCGCAGCCTGCTAGGGTGAGTGAGGAAACGAGTATAATGGTGAATAACTTGATCATTGTTAACCTCGAATAAATATTTTGGTGATTCAATAGATACTGCTGTCAGAGCTGCTTCTAAAGACTAAAGTTCTCGCAGCCATAATACACTCGTTAATACTTCTGAGATCGACTTTAAGTTTAGTTTATTAAAAAAAAAAGGGCACAATTCCCGCGCCCTTTGCTTCCTTGCTAAATGACAAGGTTACCAGTTTTGAGCAACCTCTGTGTCAAATCCATATGCTGTAGTCAGGATATTACGGACTGATTCCAGTTTGGATCTATAAGCAGTAATAGCTGCTTGAGCCGTGCCTGCTGCAGGAACACCATTTTGTGATCCGTCAGCTAGAACAGGGGCATCACCAATATTTGCGAGTAATGCCTTCAAATCATCCAGCGTAATGCCATCTACGGTACCATCGCGAAAAGGTGAGTTGGGGCTGAATTGCAAGCTAAGTGCGAAGCCTTTTAGCTCACCCCAGTGCTTTGCTAGGTCCGTGAAATTACCTACATCAGCGAATTCCTCAGCCACAGTAAATTCATCCATATCCTCTAGAACATCCTTGACATAATGGATTGCAGTTGCGGCAATGCATTTTTCCCAGGCTTTCGACGCTGTGACGATGTGTGCATTGAGTGCAGTCAACTGGACGTCAGTTAGACTTCCTGCTGCTGATCCAGCCGCGATAATCGTCCTGCCTGCAAGCATAGCGTTCATTACTTCAGAACTTAGATCAGTTGGGTTAGCGCGGCTTGCAGAACCTGCATCACGCTTCGCGCAATTTTGGGCGTGGCCGAGAACATATTCTGATGTAAGATCTATGGAGCCGTCGTTGTTAGAATCATGATAACCACTCTTATATTCGTCCCGACCAGACTTGGCACGTGCCTCCAGGTCTGTATAGTCCATAATGTCCCTTGCAGCACCATAATAACCAAAGGCTTCGTCGTAGTTATGCTCTGCCTCGGTGTAATTCTTCGTTGGACCTTCACGCAAAGCTACTTGCTCTTCGAAGTTGGCCTGGAAGTAATCATTAGTGCCTTGAGAAAAGTTGACTGCCCCTAAAAGAAACTTTTGAAGTAACTGTCGATAGTCACGTCCATGCGCATCAACAGCCACATTGCTAACTGGTGCAGCAGGATTCCCTACAACAGCAACAGTTGGGCTTGTGCCATCACTCGCCTGCGCTGCTGTTCGACTGATAAATAAGTCAACCAGTTCAAGTGGTAGAGGTGTTGCATCCAAGCCATCTTGCCATCCAAAAAATTCATCACCGATTAGACGACTGGTTTCGCCTTCGCCTGCAGGGGTGCCACCGGCAATTTTCTTGTGCAGATTCTTTCCTGAACTAATATCTCCGTAGTTTGGACCCGGTATAACTGGTTCGCCACCCTTTGCAGTTCGTCCATGTGGTATGGAGTCGGTTCCCACACCATAAACAAAGGTATTTAGCTCGTCTGTAATGGCGACGGATTCACCAGGTCTTTCTGTAAGCGCAACTAGGCTATCTACGAGTCCAAGTATGAGCATCTGGCGGGCAGTCTGCCCAGTATATGAAACTGAGTCCGAGCCTGCCTCATATGTATCATTGGTAAAAGCGTAAGTTGTTGTAATCGCATCACAGGCATCGCCCGCACCATTGACATCAGCATCTGCTTGATTGGGGTTAGATACAGCTGGGCAGTTATCCGCATTATCACCAGTACCATCGAGGTCCCCATCTACAGATTCAGTTGCGTCGTTCGGAAATACATCTCCTCGATCACCAACGCCATCTCCATCTGTATCGGCACTTTCGTTAAAATCATTGGGGAAGGCATCCAGAGTATCAGGAACGCCGTCCAGGTCCGTATCTACTGGACCCGATGCATTAGAGCTGTCATTGATGTCACAAGCGGCGACAAAAAGAAGAAGAATAAAAGCCCCAATTAATCGCGGTAATTTGGTGCAAAGGTTCATAACTAACCTCGATAAGCAATGTATAAAAACGAGGTGTAAACCCTAACCTAAATAAGAATCATTATCAAACACTAATGATAATCATCATTGTTTTTGTAGTAGTCTCCCTAAAACTCCTAGGATCCACTTGCTGACCTCTTTATCTCTAGGGAAATATTCAACAGGGACAATACAAAAACTCATTCAGGACTACAGGTTATGCAGTAAGTGGCCCAGCTCAATAAGGCAGCTTAACGCGGGGATATGAGGATGAACGGTTGCACCAGACAGGAAAAAGGTTTTTTTAGATTAGCTTTTTATAAAATATCTAATAATATCAATAAGATAGTGGTGCCGGAAAGTGGACTCGCACAATATACGTAACCTATTGAATATATTATAACTCTCTCTTTTTTAAGAGGTTAATATACAGAAAAGGTTACAGAAATGGCCCACGCTATGCCTAAATATATCCGCATTACCAAAGGGAATTTACTGCGTTATCAACGTGACTACCCGACTAGATTACAACGTATTGCTGACAAGAAAACATTCACGTACCCATTGGGTCTTAAAAAAGATGCTAACGAAGCTGCAGTCAATCGTGCAATTGCGGATGCAAACGAGCAATACGACCTGCATGTAAAGATGCTGACCGAAAGCGATCCTGCCGCTTTTGCCGAGAGTGAGTTAGACAAAGCTGCAATTGCACTCTTGAAGACACGAAGATTACGAGCCGGCCAGTATTCCATACCCTTTGATGCTGATGAAGATGGCTCGCCAATAACAGAAGAAGAGAAAACAAGACGCCACAGACTGTTTGATGAGGCAGGCGTCAGACCCGAAGAATATATGAACGAATTTGATTACGCAGAGGGAGCTTTTCCAGAGATTGATAATGTCCGCGTTAAAGAAGCGACAGGCGAGTCACTCACTTTTGAAGACCTTGCTGTGTACCGCGCCTTCGATAAATTACTCAGTGCTGAAAAAGCCAAACCCAAAACATTAGGTGCGCTTTGGGAGGAATATAGAGACCATACTGGAATCAACCCCAGCACTAGAACAGGTAGACGCGAAGAAAGGCGATGGCAAAACTTTTTAGCCATTACCGGCGACAAAATTATCGCACCAAACACAAATAACATCCTGCATCAGGGGCTAGACAACTATGTTATTGAAAGAAAAACATCAGGAGTAAAAGGACAAACTATTGATCGTGAGCTAAACCGCATACTTGCCTGCTTAAGATGGGTTTCAAGAAAATATCGTTTTGAGTGGCAGATCGTGAGACCACTAACGTGGAAAGACCCGGTAGCTAGCAAAGCCGTCATGACGCGGGAGGAACAAAGGCAATTATTCGCCTTCGGCCTCGAACAACAAGATGAGCTTACACAGCTACGATCAGCAGCAACTATTTGCATGCTTCAGGGTGGAATTATGACATCAGAACTTGCACGCTCAGAACCGGATGACCTGCATTTAGATGCCGAAATTCCCTACCTTTTAATAAGACAGAAGACCAAAACCAAGCAACGAAATAGGGTTGTTCCTATCGTGTTAGCGCCCTCTTTTCTTGTGGATTGTTTACCTGACTGTATTGCCAGATTTAAAACAATATCCGACAGTAGTCGGAGCCACGATACTAACGTCATATTGAAAAAGGCAACGGGTAATTTGTCACTGACAGGTCATTGTCTAAGACATACGTTCAGGGCAAATGCAGAATCTAATGGCGCTAATCTAATGTCAGCAGACCAACCGCCAATGTTGGCTGCTGACATTAGATTAGCGCC
>JAQWMV010000264.1 GCA_029246605.1 Pseudomonadales bacterium
GTACGTTAAAGCTAGTGTTTTTGTAGTGTGTAGCGAATTATTTAAACTGATTTTTTAAGGTGAATGTAAAGGCTGTACAAAGAAGTAACACTTAAGACAAGCAAAACTGGGATAATTAAGAACTCAGGCACTTGTATAATCGCACCTGCTTCATCTCCCATAGGTGCTATTAGTGCGGAAATGCATGTAAGAACAAAAACTACTATAGCTTCTCTTTTCCCTCTGCCAGCATCGGCAAATCTTCTTACAGTTAATCCTAAAAGAGGAAGAAATAACGCGGCTAGAAGTCCAAGTGTTAAATAATTGAAGGCTGTGTCGATGGCAGTTTCTGTCAAACCAGCCACCGACAACGCTATGCCAAGTGTAAAACTAGCAACCATAAAGAAGATAATATAGAAAAGGTAAAACCACCAACATTCACTTCTGGTGGCTTTTCCGTCTAGATTAAAGTAGTTATTAATCAGAACGCTCTCTATTGCTTCAATAAAATTCATGATTGGTCTCCTTTAAGTTTTCACTAACTAGACATCATCCCAGAACCTAGTCACCAAAAGAAGCCACTAATAAAAGACGTCTTAGCCAGTTAGCAAGCATCCACATACAGAGTCTTCCTTCTCTACAAACTTAAGAAGTACTGAGACTTTCTTTTGAATACTCCTTAAGTTCTCATCCTGTCGAAGACTAAAGAATAAACAAAAAGAAACCACACAAGTTATTCTATAGTCTCTACAAGGGTCGGCAGTATATACAGACGACTGCTCTAGAACTTCCTGTTTATGATACGTTTAACCTCATGACCGAAAACAACCCAAAGCTAGCCTTGGAGCTAGAAGCACTTCAAAGGGCAATGGAAGACTCTATTGTCCCTCCTGATAATTATGACCACCACTTCCCTTTAAAGCCTCTGCAGCCGTCCGGAGACAACTTAGATTTTGAGACCGTTGTTTCAGCACATTATCAAAATCTTGTAGGCGGCAGACACGCTACTGCTGCAGCAAGCCTACGAAGACATTTCGTTTACATTCTGCTTAGTCTTGGTAAAGCAGCGATGTCCAACAAATGGTTGGTTGTGTCTCTTGATAAGGCAGCCTACGCCCATGACAAAACCTTGAAGTCTTACGATCTGCTTCACGCTCCAACAAAGGCTATCGTTGATTATCTTGAACACCATAACCAAGCGATTGTGCTGCGAGGAAAGAAATACAAGAACAATCCAGCAAGGACAAGAATTTATCCGGCAGCCCGTTTTCGACCAGACCCCAGAATAATTAGTTTATGATGTGTCACGACTCTAGTTTTTCCCGTGCTTCAAGAAAAGGGAGAGAATGTCTCCCTATTTTATAACTGGTCGGCATTTTTCGAGAGATAGTGGGCAACTCCTTCAGGAGTATTTACCATTCCATCATCACCCTTATTCCAGCCCGCGGGACAGACTTGACCATTTTCTTCGAAGAATTGGAGAGCATCAAGAACACGGACGACATCATCCATATTTCTACCAAGAGGTTCATCATTCACGACTTGGTGACGGACGATTCCCGATTGGTCAATAACGAAGGTAGCCCGCATTGACACACCGTTTGGATAGTAGGATTCGGGGGCATTTGCCAGAACTCCGTATGCTTCCGAAATTTCTCGAGACATATCTGCAGCTAGTACGAAAGGAACGTGGCCAATCCCTCCGTCTTCAACTTTCGTTTCGCGCCAGGCATTGTGCGTCCAGTGAGAATCGACCGATACCGCCACAACCTCGCATCCCATCTCGTGCAGTTGCTTCGTACGACTTGCCATTGCAAGTATTTCTGACGGGCAGACGAAGGTGAAATCCATAGGGTAAAAGAAAATCACGCCGTATTTACCTTTGATTAGTGTTTCCAGACGAAATGCATCTGTTATCTCACCGTTTGGCATCACAGCTTGAGTTTCAAATAGTGGGGCTTTTTGTCCTACAAGTATTGTCATAATAATATCTCTTGGATTAGTTAAAAATTTTGATTTTCGACAACACGCAGAAAGTTCGTTCGCGTAATAGGTTTGTCGACATTGGATAAACTGTTTGCGTATAGAGTTGCTGCTCTTAGGAACGTGGTTGCTAATGCTCCTCGCATAAATTCGTCTACTAATCCTGCTGCTTCTTTTTCGTCATTTGTTTGCAGTTTTCTTAAAGTCTGAATTAGTAGCCATTCGTCGTTATCTAGAACAGGGCAATGTAGACAGCGAATAGTAACTGGCCTATAGGAAGAAACTGCAAGAATACTCATGATTTCATCAAGTAATTTAGCAGCCCCAGGACACTTTGCAATGCGGTACGGGTATGCTAACGCCGCTTCTATCTGTTCTTTTTCCTGAGCGGCAATCAACCAGCGCCTGGCACTCCAAACAAAAAGTTGTCCTCCTAGTGATAGAGTCTTGGTTTGGATTTTCGAGGGTTGTTTATAGGACCCATCCTTTTTATCCTCAGTACAGCACCCCTGCATATATCGAAACCTTATTTGACATTTAATATATGTGTAATGATAATCATTCGTATTAACTTAAGTCAAAGGTTATCCAATTCCACAATGTCAGAAAATCAAATTAGTACTTCAGACTCAGGGAGAGTTCATGACGTCGATGTTTACTATACGGAAAAAGCTATGTGTGCTTTATCTGAGGTGTTGAAAGAGTCCTATGACTCCCTGCCTGATGATCTCAGAGATTACTTTGATAACGCATTGCTCAATATTGCGGTTAATCGTATTTTGGAGGCAGAAGGGTCAGTGACTACAGCTACCTTATTATGGCGTATTTCGGACGCATTGCAGTCAGGCATTAAACCAACTGCAAGTAATCCATTGGAACACAGTCCACATTAGGCTTTGATTTCTTATAAATTGCTTTATATGTTTCTGCTAATCCACTAATTTTCGTCATACCCCTATTTTTTGGACAATTTTTGACTCAATTTGACATAACCCTAACAAAGATATCATGTCGATTTATTGCCACTGGGGAAGATATAATCTCGACAGTAGGATTACTTAAATGCAGCCAATCAGGTTAGGGATAATGTGCTTTGGTTGTGTTGGTCGTTAGCTATATCAATTAGCGTTGCAGGGTGAAAGGTTTGACGCGGTAGCGATATCTGACATAG
>JAQWMV010000271.1 GCA_029246605.1 Pseudomonadales bacterium
GGTTATTTATTAAATGATGTATCGGGTTCTCCCTTAAAGCAATTAATGATATTCGGATATGAGTCAGTTATGTAATATCCATACTCTCCTTGTGCTCCAATCTTTATTTTCATGGGTCGCATTCTTAACCTAAATCTTGAAGTAAATATGAATTGATAAAATTTTAGAAAGTCTCTCACGATAATGCGGATAACGCCTAATAGTGCTCAGGGCGTCGATCTCTTCGGGCCTTACCTTTTTGCGCGCCTAGATGTTTACGCATCTGCTTTCTCATTTCTTCGCGAGAGAGGTAACCGTCGTCATCTTTATCGAGTTTTGAAAACGCAAAATTTTCGGCCTCTTCCTGTGTTACCGCGCCATCACCATCGGCATCCATGTTGGTAAAACGTTCGGCAGCTTTTTCTCTTGCGGTCGCAGCTCTTTCCTGTGTGCGTGCCTCTGCTTTATCCTGTTGTTCTGCTACCTCAGCCAATGTGATGGCGCCATCACCATCTGCATCCGCTCTCTTTGCTCTGCGATGATTCGGCATTTCGAACTCTTCTCTGCTGATAAAACCATCATCATCGGTGTCTAGTCGATCTATGGGTCCACCACGCTGGGCAATAGCTGGAGCCGCGATCGCAGTGATGATGGCAATAGCGATAATTTTTGTTCTCATGGGTTTTCTCCGTCGTTGTGTAATAAATCATACGGAAAAGATAGGGATTGCTGTCGCTGTTTTTTTGGCACGTGTACCGCTAGAAAGGTTTCACGATGACTAGAATCAATATGGGTATAAGAATGAGCAGAGCGACCTCATTAAATAGTCTAAAAAACAAAGACGTATGGTGTAAAACATCTTGTTCCAGGGCTCGTGTGTAGCGCCAGCATTGTATGTGGTAGGCAATCAGTAAGACTACAAATACCAGTTTAGCCATCAACCAGTGCCCGGAAAAGCCGAAGGCGAGCCAAAGCCAGATGCCAAAAAAGCATGCCAACACAGCCATAATGGTCGAAAATTTGCCCAGTTTCTTAGCCATGACTGCTAGCCTGCGAACATCTTCACCAGCCTGACTACCCTCTACATGGTGCACGAAGATGCGTGGGAGGTAGAAAATACCGGCCATCCAAGCCATGACGAACAACACATGTAGTGTCTTAATCCAAAGCATCAGAGAATATCCATGGGGCCCTGAACTGGGCCCATTCATTTGCAAAATACTTCATGATAATGGAACCTGTATAACGATTGCCTCCTGCCTCCGGGTTCATATTATTTCCGACTCAACATTCACAGATCCCTTGATAACTTTCATATAAAGAGAACTCAGTTGCTGGAATTTAACACTATATTGTTTCTTTTGCTTGTCACTCTGGGCGCGTTTATTCAGACCCTAACGGGCTTCGCGATGGGCGTTGTTATTATTGTTGGTGCAACGTTGCTTGATTTGCAGGCGATTGCGTTATCAGCAGCGATTATCAGCCTGATTTCACTGGTCAATACTATGGTGGCTATGCGTAAGAACTACAAACACGTTGATACAGACTATTTTAGGTGGCTGTGTTTTTGGCTTATGCCAGGGTTGGTGGCAGGCGTCGCGCTACTGGCTTACCTCAGCAAGAATCATTACGATATTTTATGCATGTTGCTGGGGGCCCTGGTTATTGCCGCAGGTATATTGTTGATCAGAAAGCCACCGCCCTATCGCGAGCGGTCGACACAGGCACAGGCTGCTTCTTTTGGGCTGCTGGGCGGCGTGTTCGGTGGCCTGTTTAGTGCGGGAGGATCTGCATTCGGCTACTTTCTGTACCGTCAACCCATCGAGGTGAGTGTCGCGCGTGCGACGCTGCTTGCCGTGCTGCTGATTTCGACGGTAATCCGTACCATAATGATCTCTCTGGAGGGACAGATCACAACAGAGGTGCTACTGACAGCTCTCATAGCTTTTCCGATAGTTGTCGTGGTCACGGAAGTGACCGGACGCTACCTGTCATTTTTTTCCGATGTGGTGGTACGGAAAATAGTGGTAGCGTTAATGATGATTGCCGGTCTGTTCCTGTTGTTCAATAGCATTGTAATCAGTATCAAGGAGTTAAAAACCGTTGCAGGAGTTTGATGACATTCGACCTTATTATGATGAAGAAGTCTCTAGTGTACTAAGTCGGCTTATTCGTGATTCTGGTCTTCTAAATTTTATCGCCCGCTGGCGTTTTCCGCACTTACATCGCCTGTTTCCTTTTGTTGCCTGTCTTTTGGTCAGGGGCTACTTGTCTAATCGTTTTGGTCGTGTGTCCTCGATTAGAGAATTCCAGGATTCGGTATACCTCTTTGCCAGGAAGATTGTCTCGGAGACCACCGACGGTTTTGAATATTCTGGTATCGAAAACCTTGCGCATGACAAGGGCTATATCTTCGTGAGCAATCACCGGGATATTGCTGGCGACTCGATGTTACTGGACTATGCTTTGTATGTTTCTGGATTCGATACCGTGCGCATAGCGGTGGGTGACAATTTGGTTCAGATTGGTTTTGCGACAGATTTGATGAAGCTAAATAAGAGCTTTTTCATTAAACGTTCAGAGGAAGGTGTAAAGAAAATATATGCTGCGTTGTTGCAATCATCGCGGTATATGCACAAATCGCTCGCGGAGGGACAATCCATCTGGATTGCACAAAGTGAAGGTAGGGCGAAGGACGGAATGGATCTGACCGACCCGGCTATCATTAAAATGTTCGCTTTGGCGGATCGTAAGTCTGACTTTTCTGAGGTCATTCGAAAGCTCAACATTGTGCCTATGGCAATTTCCTATGAGTATGATCCCTGTGATGTACCCAAAGCTATTGAAATGGCCGCAATTGAAGCCGATGGTGATTATCAAAAGCCGAAAGGCGAGGATCTGGCTAACCTGGCGCGCGGCCTCGGTGGCTATAAGGGGCGGGTGGTACTGCGACTCGGGAAACCGTTGCTAGCGGATTTTCCGACGGCGGATGCAGTGGCAAGTGAGATTGATGGTCAGATTCGAGAGAACCTGGAACTATTTCCCATCAATCATTGGGCACTGTCGAAATTAGAAGGAACAGATGAACCGGGTGAAAGTGCAGCATTCGCGCAGCGCCTGCTGGCATGTCCAGAACATGCGCGTGCGCATTTCTTAGCCATGTATGCCAATCCGGTGCGCAACAAAAGCGGGTAGGGTATGCTGGGGTGGGCCAGAGGGCAGACGCGGTGTTACCTTGCGCTTTCGCTCAAGCCATCCCTGGGTCGCTGCAAAAAGCCACCGAATCGTCGGACCACCCTGGCTTTTTAAGCCGCTCCAGGTAACGCCGCGTCTGCCCTCTGGCGCTAGGTCGTTTTAGGATAGGTACAGTACACTAGATATAGACCTGCAGGGGCGGTTCAACGAGCTTTGACCACTGTTCCCTGAGTTCCAGTATATGTTCCGACCAGTAGCGACCGGAATCAAAAAATGGAAAGGCGCGTGGGAAAGCTGGATCATTCCAGCGACGTGCGATCCATGCCGCGTGATACATCATTCGTAATGTTCGTAATGGTTCAATCAGGCGCAATTGATTGAATTCAAAATCTGAGAAATCAAGATAACCAGTCAGGATGTGACGCATTTGTTCGCTCTGGGAGTCTGTGTCACCGGATATCATCATCCACAGATCCTGGATCTCAGGGCCATTACGAGCGTCATCAAAATCGACGAAATGTGGCGTGTTGTCTCGCCATAGAACGTTACCCATGTGGCAATCGCCATGCAGTCGTATATTTGTTACGGGCTCGGCCAGTATCGGCTGCAGGTCGTTTAATAATCCCGTTGCTACTGAATCGTAGGCTGGAATCAGGTCGTCGGGGATAAAATTGTTCGCCAATAAATATTCCTGAGATGCGAATCCATATTCGTCAATTGAGATGGTCGGTCGATGGACAAAAGGCTTAGTTGCACCTACGCGATGAATTCTGCCGATATAGCGACCGAGGACCTCAAGACTATTGGGGTCGTCTAGCTCTGGTGCCCTGCCACCACGCCGTTCATACAGGGAAAAACGAAAGTCGTTGTAGAGATGTAACGTTTTATCTTCGATTTTCATTGGCGGTACTGCGGTGATTTCATTCTCCAGAAGATCTTCGGTGTATACATGCTCTTCGAGAATTTGCTCATCGGTCCATCGATTCGCCCTGTAGAACTTGGCGATAACAGGCTCCTGATCGTCGAGCCCCACTTGATAGACGCGGTTTTCGTAGCTATTAAGCTCAATGATTCTGGCATCGCAGTGAAATCCGAGGCTCTCAATTGCATCCATGACCGCGTCAGGTGTCAGTAAGGCGAAGGGATGGCTCACGTGTTGCTGGATGTCCTGCGAATAAAGTCTTCGATCAGCCAGCCTGAAATTGAAACCCGTGCCGGCCGATTTGGCAGATCAGTGTAATGGAACCATCGTGCATCGGCGATCTCTTCCTTCTGTAATACAAACTCCCCACTTTCGTATTCGGCATGGAAACCAAGCATCAGTGAGTTCGGGAATGGCCAGGACTGACTAGAGAAATACTTGAGGTTCTTGATGCTGACGCCCACCTCTTCCATGACTTCGCGATGAACCGCTTCTTCGATGGACTCTCCCGGCTCAACAAATCCAGCAAGCGTGCTGTAAAAGTTACCCCTTGTTTTCGCGTGCTTTGCGAGTAGAAGTTCTTCACCGCGATTCACCAGGACAATGATTGAAGGTGACAGCCTGGGGTAAAACATTTGCTTACAGGAAGGACACTTTCGCGATCTGTCGAAATTGGAGCTTTCTGTGACGTTGCCGCACTGGCCGCAATAATGGTGGTTACGGTGCCACTCGACGATCTGTTTGGCACGTCCGACCAGATAGAATACGGGTTGTTCAACCTGGTTTAGGAACGACCAGAGTGTTTCGAATTCGTAGCCCTCGGGATTGTCACTGTCCGGGTCAACTTCATGACTGTAGATAGGTATGTCGTTGACTTTGCCGAGGTAATGATCAGCGAGTGACTCAAGACCCAGCCATTTCCATTCATCCTGAGTCAGTGGTCGCCAGGGATGAACGCCGTCGATAGTTAGGATCTCATCTTCGGAAACTACAATGTGAAAGGACAATTCGGTTTTACTCGGAGGTGTGACGCCTGAAATAAAGTCAGCGTCAAGATTGATAAGTTCCCACTCCATAGTATTTGAATCACTGCAATTTGATTGCAGAGACTTTACCACAGCCGTAGTGCTCTGCGGGTGTTCTTGCGAGACAGACAGTTTTAACTGATGCGGCTCCAGCATCTAGCAGAACGCGAGATAGTGATCGTACCGTCTAATCACATCGTCGACAATGATGAGGTGTTTACCCTGGTAAGTGCCTGTGGTGAAAAATGCATCTTTAACGCTCAGCCCGCGTTGGTTGACAGTCAAAAGCTTCTGGTCCGAAGTCAGTTTTAACCGTTTGCAATTGTGATCAATAGGAACGTGCCATAGTTTGGCGAGTTGAGTGGCAACCTCAAATGACTGATTGAATCCACGCTCACGTTCTTTGCGGCGATGAAGAGGGACCGGGACGATCACGTCCGGCTTGTCGTAGGCGAGTGAGTTGCCAAGAGATTTTACGTGCAGTTCTGATAGCACTCGCCTGGCGGGTAAATCAGCGTGATCTTTGAAATTATGTAGCAGTTGGTCTATGGGCCAGGAATAGGCAAAACCAGCATGGCTGCTCACGAATGGAGGCGGCTCGGAGAGGCATCGTCCACAGACGCTGACGTGATCGTGAACGGGTACCGCACATAACCTGCAGCTTGATTTTAGCCAGGGTAGGTCCTGCTCACAGGGGTTGCAGAGGTTCCGTTGTCTGTTTGTTCGAGAATCGCATAACAGGCATCTGCCAGGGAGAACATGAAACATGGTTTTCTCAAACTGGACAGACTAATCGGGTGAATTAGCGCTTTGGAATTGCAGCTTGCTGCAAATTACGTGAGATATTGACCCTAGGAACAGGCGTGCAGGCTTTGCGCATCATCACAAAGCG
>JAQWMV010000273.1 GCA_029246605.1 Pseudomonadales bacterium
GTGCACAAATAAAAAGGACCAGTCAGTGAGATCATTGGAAAGACAGTTAATCAGAGCTGAGATTACGCAAAGAATTCTCGTTCCATGAAGATTTCCAGACTTTTGATCTGCACACTGATTTCCTGCCTTTCGATAGCCGCACTGGGGGCAAACGAACTCGAGATTTCAATTTGAGCCGATGAACCCGGGGCGATCATCAGCTGATAAATTCCAGAATCATGGGTGCTCTGTTCCTTTTTTTAGCGTCTTAATATTTTAGAAAACGATAATATAAAGGGGAAAAATGGCGAGGTCATGATAGGCATGCCCATTGCATTTTTTGGCTAAAGAAGATGCGGCTGTCTATGCCAGTGGCGCGATAAATTAATCCAGCTTGTGTAAGCAACTTGTCAGTAAATCCTGATTCTCCGGTTTGAGTGTCGATTTTTGCCACTAGAAAAAGTTAGATCACGCGTTCAGTAAGATAAATGCATTAACAGAGGGGCCTTTACATGATCAAGCACGGACTCACGCTCATCGTCACAGGGGTCGTATCTTTCGCGGCTCTTGCAGCACCGTACTCGCCTGCCGTCCGGGATACGTTTCCTGACAACGTGTATTGGGGTGATACCCACTTGCACACTTTTCTGTCTGGCGATGCTTACTCCATGGGCAACTCGGTCACACCCGATGAGGCCTACCGGTTCGCCAGGGGCGAGACGGTTCGCGCGACAGGTGGCGAGGACGTCCGATTACAGCGACCCCTCGATTTCCTCATGGTGGCAGACCACGCTGAGAACATTGGCGTATTACCGCGACTGGTCGCAGGGGACGCTAAGCTGATGGCAAGCCCCCATGGTAAGTATTTCGCAGACATGCTCAAGGCTCGCCTGTCCCTTCCGGAAGTCTTGAGTTCTGCTGACCAGGAGGAATTTAACAAGACGGGTGGCGTGCTTATGGCTGCCAAGGGTGCGTGGAAAGGCGACTATGCCATTGATAAAACCATGGCGCGTGAAATCTGGAATGAAGTGATCGACGTCGCCGAGAAGTACAACGATCCAGGAAACTTCACCACCTTCGCTGGCTATGAATACAGTTCTGCCGCGTTTGGGATGCTCCACCGCAATGTCCTTTTCGCCGGGGGCCCTGAGCAGACGAGGCAAACCATGCCTTTCTCCCATTATGATAGCTACGACCCGGAGGATCTCTGGGCACATCTAGAAGAGTACCAGACCCGCGTGGGCAGCGACGTGATGTCTATTCCCCACAACAGTAACCTGAGCGTTGGGCAGATGTTCAATCCGCTGACGTTCAAGAACAAGCCGATCGATGCAGGGTATGCCAGGACGCGCGCCTCCATCGAACCACTCCTTGAGGTCACCCAGATTAAGGGTGATAGCGAAACTCACCCTTTCATCTCCCCGGATGACGAATTCGCCGACTACGAGAGCTTTGGCAAGGTACCAGCGGCTCCACAAGAAGTGGGGAAGGCAGCGAGCAAGAATACCGCGAAGGGCGCAGGTAAGAAGACGGCAAAGGGAACCGGCAAGACGCCGGCAAAAGGCGCGAGCAAAAAGACAGCCAAGGCGGCGGGCAAGAAGCCCCCTACCAAGAAAGGCGCACAGGGAGTCGGCCCCAATCCCGTGACCGACCCCACCGACTACATGAACCAGTCCTATGCCCGCTCTGCTCTCAAGTTGGGCCTTTCGCACCAGGCAAAACTCGGCACCAACCCGTTCAAGTTCGGTATGATCGGGAGCACTGATTCCCACACGGGCCTCGCCACGGCCGATGAGGACAACTTCTGGGGCAAGATGGGTACGAATGAACCCAGCCCATTTCGCGCCTATACCATGGGTATGTTCGGTTCTGCAGGATATGCCGCAGTCTGGGCACGCGAGAATACGCGTGAAGCTATTTTTACTGCACTGAAGCGCAAGGAAGTGTATGGGTCCACCGGGCCTCGAATTACCGTCAGATTCTTCGGCGGTTGGGACTACACGGATGATGACGCCGAAAGCCCGACACTCGCAGCCATCGGATACGCCGGTGGTGTGCCCATGGGCAGCGATTTGTCGGCGGCGCCAGGGCGCGACGCACCGACCTTCCTGATCCGTGCCGCTAAGGACCCCGAACACGCCAACCTCGACCGGGTACAGGTCATCAAGGGTTGGCGCGACAAGCGGGGCAAGCTTCACGAAAAAGTCTACGATGTCGCCTGGTCCGGCGAGCGTGAGATCGACAAGGATGGAAAACTCCCCTCCGTTGGCTCAACGGTGGACCTTGCGACAGCGTCCTACACCAACGCCATCGGCACAGCTGAACTGTCAGTCAACTGGCGTGACCCCGACTTCAACCGCAAGGAAGCAGCGTTCTACTATGTCCGTGTCATACAGATCCCAACCCCTCGCTGGAACACATACGACGCCGCTTTCTATGGACTCAAGGATCTGCCATCGAGTCCGCCATCGGTGATCGAGGAGCGTGCCTACTCCTCACCGATCTGGTATACCCCCTAGAAGCAACTGCATGCTGTCATGCCGGTGGCAAGCACTTTCACAGTGCCGCTGTCACCGTCGACTTCCAGCCGATCGCCAGAATACTGGGTGTCCAGTATTCCAGTAAGGCTAGGGTCGGGGAATCGGAAAGCTATTCAACGTAGATCCGCTAGGTGTCGGCAAATTGCGCAGAAGACGCCAATCGTCTCGAGAGTGCGTTGGGTAAAAAGCGGGTCGGCGCTGTTCTTGACGATGATGACGTTGTGGCTGGGATTCACGTAGATGTATTGGCCCCAGCCCCCAATGGTGGTGAACTCGCCTTCGGTCCCCGCGGGCACCCACCACTGGTATTGATATCCAATGCCCAGGCCACTGTCCGGGTCGTCGAGTTTCAGGTAGTCCTGGTCGGACCTGACGGATTCCTCGGCCCACTCCGCTGGTGCGATTTGCTTGCCGTTCCAGTTGCCCTTGTTGAGGTAGAGGCGGCCGAATTTAGCGAAGTCCCGGGCGGTGACATTGAGATATCCAAAGGAGAGGGTGTTGCCGTGGTTGTCGGTCTAACAACTGGTGGCCAATGGCCACACCCGCTAACGCGCCGAAGGGACCACCAAAGAAATATCCGATCCCTGCGCCAGCGATCTTTCCAATTACTCGCATGTTGAGTTCCTTTTGCAATCAGCTGATGACAACACCTTGGCCAGGTAATGGCAAGGATACCTTCCTAAGGTCTTCCCCAATCAAAAAAGCCGACTTCCTTGAGGTTGTTCTGCAATTCCTCAGTCGCTTCGGGCGCTAATTTGTTCAGAGGCAAACGCGCAGTACCGCAGTCCAGACCAACCATCGCCATCATCGCTTTTTGCCCTTCGATGCCGCCAAATTGCACAAAGGTCCGAACCATCTGGACCGATAATGCCTGTAGTCGCTGTGCCTCAGCCAAGTCATCATTCTGCCAGGCTTGAATGAGTTTGAGGTAGAGTGGCGCAGCGAAGTTATAAGTGCTTCCAATGGCACCTGACGCACCGGCTACCAGCCCACCTAACAACATCTCATCGATGCCAAAAAAGATTTTGATTTTGTTGTCGGTCAACGCCAGCGCGGCCTGTAGATCGTGCAATTTGGAGTCAGTAAATTTAACCGCAAATAATGATGGCAATTTAACGATGGCTTGTTCTAGAAAATCCACCAGGTCTATGTCCAAACCTGTTTTTGTTGGAAAGTGATAATAGATAAATGGTAAATCAGGTGCGCCGTCTGTGATGATTTTTAAGCTATCCACCAAGGTGCTGGGGGAACCTGGCTTAAAATAGGTGGGCGTGATCGCAGAGATGCCATCTGCACCAATCTCAGCGGCATGTTTGGCCAACTTCTGGGCTGCAAACGGACTGTCTTGCCCAACATGTAATATCACCGGTATTCGGCCATTGGCAGCATTGACAAAGGCTTCCGCTGTTTGCTGGCGTTCCGCGTTGGTCAACGACACCCCTTCGCCGGTACCACCACATACGTACAAGCCAGAAACCCCCTCATTGAGTAACTGATTAACCATCGTTGGAACGACATCAAGTTTAAGGCTCCCATCATTTGCCATTGGCGTGAAGGTTGCGGCGATTAATCCAGATAAGTTTTCAATACCCAAGAGGTTTTCCTTTTGAATTCACTCGGCTCATTTGACTCCCGGTACTGATACGGGATCAACGCGTAGTTGGCCCTCATCTTCACGCATGAGACTGCGAAGATAATCCGGGTCTTCACTGGCCTCGAATATCTCATCTTTGATCCGGCCCTTGAAGTCCTGGAAGGGGAGCATATAGGGTCGACAGTGCTGCCCAAGCATCGCCACACGCAGTCCGGGTGTAGTTTTTCGATAGGCGCCATGCCAGAGACAACCACTGAACATGACAAGAGAGCCCATCGGCGCTTCGACGGGTACCGCCAGTGGCAATGCTTCGCCTAGGCTCGGTAGTCGTCCTTCAAGATGGCTACCGGGGACGTAAGCCAGGGCGCCGTTTTCCCTAGTGTAGTCCGTCAGGATCCAGTTCATGTTAGCGATGTGAGGTAACCGCCAGTTCCAGGGTGGGGGAACCACACTCTGATCCGTGTGGAAACCGGTCGTGGATTCTTCCTCCCAGGTGTTGGGCGTTTGCCATTTGATCCAGCCATCGCTGACAGCGAGACGATGCCCTGTTCCAAGCATATGGGTCATCAGAGCCTTCTTTATAGGGTTAGTCAGCACTCTTTCGAATAACTGATCTTCATAGATCAGATGCGAGAGAATTAGATGACCAATGACACCAGCACGACCCTCAAAATTTGCCGAAGGATTACTGGCGAGGTCGAATGAGACGCCGGTGCGCGCTTTGGCCACCCGCAATATCGAATCCCGAAGTTGTTCGAACCACTCGTCGTCAAGTCCAAGTGTTGATTGCGGGACAATGGTGAGGCCGGTTTCATCTAGCTCCGTAATGTGCCTGGCGAGGCCGTAGGTCTCTATGGCCTCGCTAAGATCGACCGGGTCATGGCTTTCCATAGTTATTCTCCTTAGGAACCTTAGTGATTCCAGGCGTCCGGGTTTTCAGCGGTTGGTCGACGGGCGTCAAACTCATGGTAATACATGACGCCAAGCAGCAAACCGAAGGTACGTCGTGGGTGGATAAATCCTGTGGAAACGGCGTTAGGTGACTCTTGCCAGCCACCCCCTGTAGACATGACCCTTTCCCTGATCTGAGGAAGATCATCGCTATGAACCGAGGCCATATAGATGCCACCGATGCCATCGGTTTTCGCGAGAAAACGTCCGGCTGCTTTTTCGTGCTCAAAAGGGTCCAGGTATTCAAGACTATCGAGGCCTGCACCCTTGCGTGCGTCAAACCAGGTTATAGCGCCGTGGTAGCCCCATACCTTGCTGGTATAGCGGTTAGTCAATTTTTCCTCGACGCCCAAGACATCGCTGTAGAAGGCAATGCTTTCTTCAAGATCAGGCACGGTGTAGGTGATTTGCCAGATCTTGTCCATCAGGCCCACTCTTTCCCGTTCAACGATTGGACTCAAGATCACCCCGGTACCGCGAAGATCCTCGGGATAAACCACAAACCGGTCTCCCTGTTGAGTGACCTTGATACCGGCCTGTTCTATTCGAGCGGCGACTGCAGCGGGATCAGCGAGCGCGAAACCACCGGCGAAGAGCCCCCGTTTACCGCCTGTGACAAAATCAGCAACAGGTCCTGGACCTTTGGGTTGGTATAGCTCTAGTTGATCGTGACCCCACTGCAGCGTGACGCGTCTGGCGTTGGCATCAGTATCGACTGCATCGTCAATAATGATGCTGTCAAAAATAGTGTTGAAGCCCGTGGCCGCTTCATCCACATTGGGTACGGCCAGTGCTAATCGGTCGGTCTGTTCAATCATGATTCACTCCTACTACTAGCGCTCAACTTTGCCATATTACGCGGGGTACGGCTACAACCCCTCTGGCGCTCGAGCGAAGATATAACACGTCACTGCGAACTATTTGTGGGGTACCGCTGTCAGTAACGTGTCAGGAATTCTTGATCGAGTATTGATTTAATTTCATGGAAAATGTTAGATCAGTAAACGCTACAATTCTCGCCAAGTTATGCCTATGGTTTGATCTGGTGATTGTCGAAAGGTTAGGACTTGGATAGAGAAGCAATTATTCGATCTCAGAGGCTCGCTGATACCGTACCTTTTTACGGTGAAGGTGGCCCTATTCCCGCACATCGCGATTTATCTGCGAAAGACGACGCCAGTGGTTTCCTCGCGGTAGTACAACTGTTGATGCGTAGTTGGCCCTATATATTGCCGCAGATACTGGGTCGCTGGTGGATGCCGGGTGTTGGTACTGAAGGACGCATGGCCGAGTTGATTAATGGCCGTGGCTACAGCTTTGTCTATATGCCGCCATTGGTTACGCTGCTGGCCGTGATAGGACCTTATTATGGGTTTGTTCCAACCAGCCTGGAATATCCGTTTAATGTTTTCTATATCCTGGTAGGGATCGTTGTACTTTGCACCTGGCCATTGCCTCACCTCTTCGGCAGGGTGCAGTTTATCTCGCTCGTTGTACTGTTATTTTCCACTATCCTCGCCAACCTGGTCGCCGTTGTATTAATTGAAGGTTCGAGCCATAGCATCTATATGGGAGTCATCACCGTCAGCTGTCTATCGGGCTGGTTTGTGCAACTCCATATCGGTTCAGGCGGGCTTAAATACAGGTTTCGAGTGGCTACCCACCTTATTTACTACTATGGCCTGACGATGATCATGGGTATGGGGTTTTTTCTGCTTGAATTGATGCTTGCGGAGATAATCAATCAGTCCCTGCTACAGAATGAAGCGCTGATGCCAGGTCTCTCCGCAATGATTGGCTACCCCGAGATGTCGAATGAAGTGACCGCCACACTGTCACAGGCGCAACGAATGGAACTGCGCTGGGCACCCATAAAAGTTGAATTTTTCATGTTCCTACTGCTCTGGCCACTGGGGCTTGGGCTCCTGTATTACGTGATCTGGATCTTTCAGCGCATCAATCACGATTTGCGCCTTGCCTTAGTAGATCGCTGGCACCGGCTCTCCCTTCGCCACCATGCAGATCATCGAGTCGGTGATTCCATTTGGCGTATCCAGTCAGATTCTGAATCAGTCACGGATGTTCTGAAGGTTCTCGGGGAAGTCGTCGTAATGATTTTTAACATTGCTACTACACTGGCGCTTATTTCGATCTTGTCGCCATTACTGGGATTGCTGGCGACGTTTGTAATTTTGCCAACGGTACTGCTGGCGCGATGGGCGATGCCACGCTTTCGCACTCGTTCTTTGGTGCAGCGCATGGCTAATGCGGATCTTACCTCTAGAATTCAGGAGGACTTTCGATCGATAAAACTGAGTAAGGCGTACGAAGCTGGTGCTCGATCTCAGCAGCACTTCGAAGAGGACTCTATGATCGCCTTCAATGCTGAGTACCGCTATAAAAGGTTAGAGGTGCGGGTGAGAACCATAAAGGACATCTATTCCCAACTGATTATTTTCGTGGGCATCTTTTCGATGGCGCTGTGGGTTAATGCAGGCGAGCCGACCTTTGCAACTGAATTGCTTGCGCTCGCCGGTATGACTTTTGTGGTTTGGAATCTCTCTGCATTTCAATGGACACGAGAACGCTATGAACAGACCATAGACACAGTGGGCGGCGTGATGCAGATGTGGGGCTGGGCGCAGCATGTTGCGATGGGTCTAAAGCGAGTATTTGATATTCTCGACATGGAGCCCGAAGTAACTGATCGCGAGGATGCCTTAGAATTTCAGGCCTTTGAACGAGAGATACGTTTTGAGGATGTGGCATTTGCCTATTCGGCCGATAGGCCAATTCTGGATGGCGTTGACCTCACGGTAGTGCCAGGAACTATCACCGCCATTGTAGGACCGACGGGTTCGGGTAAATCGACCTTAATGAATCTATTGCTTCGGCTGTTTGATCCAGACCGAGGCGCTATCTCCATCGATGGGCGTGATTTACGTGAGTTTTCAGTAGGTTCGCTGCGTCAGAACATCGCCATCGCTCTACAGGAAAATGTCCTCTTCGGCATGACCATCCGAGAAAACATTCGTTATGCCGTGCCGGATGCGGATGATGACCGAGTTAATGAAGCTATAAGAATTGCGTGTCTTGAAGAAACTGTGGCTACACTTCCTCAAGGTCTGGATACCATGCTGGGTGACCGGGGCGGACGCTTGTCGACAGGACAGAAACAGCGATTGTCGATAGCACGAGCAATTGTTCGTGAGACACCTATTCTAGTATTGGATGAACCTACGGCGGCGCTGGATGCTGATATGGAACATCGAGTGCTAAGAAATCTGAACGAATGGGTGAACTACCCAGGTGCTGCTCGTCGGGCGATTTTTCTGATTACCCACCGCATATCCACGATTCGTCGAGCAGACAATATCGTATATCTGGAAGACAGTCGCGTAGCGGAAAGCGGTAATCATGAGGCCTTGATGCTTATCGAAAGTGGACGATATCGAGCTTTTGTAAGGGCGGAGTCTGGAGAGTCTGTTGATGTCTGATAATTTCTCATCGGAAGACAAGGCGCCGTTCTCTTTCGATAAACTGCGAGAAGATGAGCAGGCGTTAGACGAAAAGGCGAGCCTGGTCGATACGCAGACCGATATCGACTACCGGGATACTTTTCATCTGATTTGGCGATGCCTGCTTCTTATTCGCTATTTTTGGCAACGATGGGTGGTTGTGCTCTTAATGGGGTGGATCGGCACCGCAGTGACAGTGGCGGTTGCCCCATGGCTAGGGAAAGTGCTGGTGGATCATGTTGTATTGGGTCAGCCGCTCGCAGAGGACGGTAAGGGATACCCGGGGTTTCTACTACCTTTCATAGAATTTTTAGCAGGCTCGTCGGCTAGCACCATATTATACTGGTTGGCGTTGTGGACGGCTATAGGCATTGGCGTGCGTATCGCCTGGTACTATTTTCATGACTTGGTTGTAGCCCGTTTGGAACACGCCCAGAAGCATATGGTGCGCGCCCGCTTGTTTGAGGGAATGCGATTATTGCCGATGACCAGGTTAGATGATCAGCCTATCGGAGATTCAGTTTTTCGAACCATGAACGATGTAAACGCTGTACCCGAAGTGGTGCGTAGCGTTGTTCAGTATTCTGGGTGGTCTTTCGTTACATTTATCGTGGCAGTCTTGACAGTGACGAGTGCATACCCGGATTCTCCTCTGATTGTTTTTTTTGCCGTTGGCGCAATGCCGGTATTCGTATTGGTCACTGTTCCATTTGCCCGCATGATACGTCGACGCGCACAGGCCAATGCCGCTGCGGGCACAGTTTTTGTGAGTACAACGGAAGAAGGTATGGACAATATCCAGGCAGTGCAAAGCCTGGGAGCAAATGAAATCGAGAAGGAGCGTTTTGCCCTCACCAGCGCAAATTCATTCAGGCGAGCGCGATACCTGGTTCTCGCCGAACAGCTAATTACAAAACTAGGTGAAACCACATCTCAATTTCTCTACTGGGCCTTTTTGTTGTACATATTAGGTAAGATTATCGGGGGAGAAATGACGCCAGGCGATTATGTAGTCGTACTGGGGTATTTTCGGTCGATGAGTGAACCCGCCAATGTACTGGCGTGGTTGTGGATCGGCCTGCAGAGGCCAGCGGCGCAGGCTCGCAGAGTGTTTGCGATGCTGGATATGGAGAAAGAGCAGGAAGTTGGCACCAAGGTTCTGCCGGCGGTGAGCCAGGGAGTGTCATTTCAGGGCGTCGGCTTCGTATACCCGGATGGGCGTCGTGCACTTCGCAATATCACCTTTGATGCGAATGTTGGTGAAATTGTTGCGATAGCCGGTCCGACCGGTGCTGGCAAGACAACACTTGCCTATTTAATTCCTCGCTATCATCAGTCCATTGAAGGACGTATGCTCATTGATGGGCATGATGTTAGTGACGTTTCTATCGATAGTTTGCGTAGTCAGATCACCTATGTATTCCAGGAAAGTGAAACCCTGGCAGAATCCATTGCCTATAACATTCGGTTGGGTAAGCCAGATGCGACGATGGCGGAGACTGAGCGAGTCGCCAAAGTAGTTGGTATTCATGACTTTATTTGCGAGTTACCAGAGGGCTACGATACTCACTTGGGTACCACGAACAGTAAGCTATCGGTGGGTCAGAAACAGCGTATATCGATCGCGCGAGGACTTATCCGTGATACGCCTATTTTGATTCTTGATGAACCGACCTCGGCCCTTGATCCTGAAACAGAGAGCTATTTGATCTCCGCACTTCAGGAAGTGGCAAAAAATCGCCTGGTTATTATCATTGCCCATCGTCTTTCTACGATTACTCAGTCTGACCGTATTGTCTTTCTTGAAGAGGGAGAGGTCCGTGAGCAGGGCAGCCATGAGCAGCTCATGGCGATAGAGTCGGGGCGCTACCGTCGGTTTGTAGAGCTACAGCGTGCCTAGGAGATTGCTAAGAACCGTTCGCCGGTCAATGCGTAGTCATAGGAAGTTTCTCCATCCGACAGGCCGCTCAAGCTACCAGTCATCGTTCCATCCTTGACCCTTAGTAAGCCAATCATAGAGCCGGTCGTGCCTTTGCCCCAGTTGGTCTGGGAGGTTGGAGGTATATATTGGTAGGTTAACGTACCAGCATCGAAGGTGATGTTAGTGACTTCGAGTTCACCGTCTTTTTCATCCTGTAGCGTTGCGCAAAGTGCATCGTCATCGAGAGTAATTGACAGCACACTGTTCAACTTGTGTCCAAAGAGGTTCGTCACCATATTCCATTGACCTAATACTTCGTCATGGGCAGAGGGTAATGTTTTGACGCCTGGGTAGTCGCGCCAGATCCAGCGCAGCGTTTCCGGGAATAGTTCACCCGCATGGGCAAGATCATGCCCGCCTGGACCCATTTCGAGTCGATAGTCGTACTTTGCGAACTGTAGCGCTGATGCCAGGTTAAGGTTGCCAAGAGTCCAATTGCCCTCGTCCAGGTTTAGGTCGTTTTCGCCATCTGCGAGAAACACTCGTAACGGTTTTGGGTTGTTGCGAGTTTGTCTAACGAGATGGGCAAAGTCGCCTCCTTCAACATATCGTGCAAAACTTGCAATGTGGCAGATCGATTTGCTGAACACATCGTTTCTTTGCCATGCCACCGCGAATGAACAAAGGCCACCGTCGCTCATGCCGCAGATCGACCAGCCAGCTCTGTCATCAACCAGACTATAGTCTTTACTCACATCGGGAATGATCTCTTCCATCAGGAAGCGTGCGTAGACTTCGCCACGATCAACGTACTCTACGGCGCGGTTACTCTCTTCACCAATCATCCCCGGAGAAACAAAGATACCGATGGTGACCGGCATTTCTCCTTTGTGAATCAGATTATCCAACACGATCGTCGCCCGTACCTGGCCTTCAGCATGGACGTACGCTTCACCATCCTGAAAAACCATCACGCATGCGGGCTCGCTGGCGTCATATTGAGCAGGGACGTAGACCCAATAATCCCGTGTGGTGTTGGGATAAATGCTACTGGTTTGCCAGATGCGTTGCTCGACCTTGCCTTCTGGTACATCTTCCTGCGGTGTTGAATCTCCACCTAACATATGTTGCTGCCCCAATTGTTGAATGTTCGAGGCACCATAGAACCACATTTCTCAAGGTTGGGGCAAATCTATGCTACTCAGAAACTGATTCGCGCGGGGGCTTGGTATGGTGCCAGCGAGATTCGTTCAGGAAATGATTGTTGGTATTCACCGTGCGCAGTCCCTGCATCTCACCGATATCGCACGATCACTGGGTGAAGACGTTGAGCTGCACGCGACGCTCAAACGTCTTAGCAGAAACCTTACAAAAACAGGGCTGACCGAATTCATCTCAACTGCACTGCTTGAGCGCGCCGCCCGGGACGTCACTGAAGATATGATTCTGGTCATCAGCTGCTACGACCTGCGCAAGCGTTTCGCCACACGCATGGAATACGCGCGAGGCGGCAGTGACGAGTCCCCTGATGACGGCTACCACGTGTGTGACATTTCGGCAATCGATCCCGCTTCACCCGATTATTACATGCCGCTATTTAGCCGACTTTGGTCGAGGCACGCGCCTGACTATAAGAGCGACGAGACAGAAATTCTCGCTGCGGTGAACCAGGTATACTCGGCAACCGAGGGCAGAGGTGTGTTCGATTGGCCACAAGTGACAATGGAACCGGACTTTATTTGGACACTCGCGCAGGCGCCCGATCTCAGAGCAATATCATACGTAG
>JAQWMV010000275.1 GCA_029246605.1 Pseudomonadales bacterium
AAACGTGGTATTCCGGTTGGTAAAGTCGTTTTCAGGGCCACCAGACCCTGGATCCATGTAGGACGGCCCTGGCCCGGCTTCACCCATCCATCCGGCATCGGCCTGCGGTGGAACGGTGTAGCCGATATGAGAGAGCGAGAACAGAATATTCATAGCGCAGTGTTTCACGCCATCTTCATTACCCGTGATCAGGGTCGCGCCGACCTTGCCGTAGTCACGATATTGTCCCTTATCGTTAAAATCATGGGTGTAGCCATACATACGTTCGAGCACTCGATTGCACACGCTACTCTTTTCACCAAGCCAAACAGAGGTGCCAATAATAAGAATGTCGCAGGCGTCAACCTTGGCATGTATCTGTAGCCATTCATCGCGTTCCCACTCGGGGGTGTCCGCCATGTTCATGCCGAGTCCAGCGGCGATGTCGTAGTCAACCGGACGGAGCATTTTAGTGCGGACGCCGTTTGCATCGAAGATGTTCTTGGCAATGGTCATCAGCCCTTCGGTATGGGACATAACATGTGGACTTAAGGTACAGTTAAGGAACAGCACGCTAAGATCATCGTAACTCGCCGGCGGATTGTCGCACTGTTCTTCGGTAATTTTTGATGGTTGTTCAGTCATGGAAATCATCCTTGATGATACGTGCAGGCCATCGCCATCATGATCCTTCCAGCAATGAAATGCACTTGGTTCTATTGTTAGCATCTAGATGCGTTTTTTACGTTTCTTCTTTGCGTCGCGAGGCCCCTCGCCGGATTTACGGTTTTTAAATCGTCGCTTTTCGATACGCTGTTCATCCATTTTTTGCGTGTTGTGAGATTCTTCTTCTGACATTTTTTGATAGTTCTCGAAACGTCTGAGTTCGAGATCGCCTGTTTCCATCGCGCCCTTTATCGCACAGCCCGGCTCTGATTCGTGGGTACAGTTTGTGAACTTGCACTGAGGAATAAGTGCCTCAATGTCTTCGAACATATCGCTCAGGGTCTCCTGGCCGAATGCAAAAGTGATTTCCCGGATTCCTGGTGTGTCCAGCATGAGCGCACCATTATTCAGAAGATGAATAGACCGGTGTGTGGTGGTGTGACGTCCACGCTGATCCACTTCACGAATATCTCCAGTCTCTTGGATATCGTTACCTGCGAGGGTGTTCAGCAATGTCGATTTACCAACACCAGATGATCCAACCATGGCGATGGTCTGGCCGGATAGCAGCCATGGCTTGAAGCCAGGGGCAATTGTGGGATCAAGTGCATTGACCAGAACAATGGGCGCCTCGGTGACGACCTTGGTTCGAGCAACATAGTCATCGGGTGCATCAGCAAGGTCGCACTTGGAAATGACAATGACAGGTTCAATATCAGCATTCTGCGCGACGGTTAGGTATCGTTCCAGTCTGGATTCGTTGAACTCGTTGTTACAGGAAGTCACGATAAACAAAATATCTATGTTCGCGGCGATCGCCTGTTCCTGGGTTTGTTGTCCTGCGTTTACACCAGCAGATACCCGTTTAATCATGGTTTCACGCGTAAGTAACCGACTTATCCACTCTCTTGCTGGATCGAGTAACAGCCAATCACCCGTGGTAGGTTTATCCTGACTGGCTGTTTTGGTCCAGCGGCGACCCAGATGGACACGTCGCTCGTCGCTCCCATCGTGCACAACGAGCGCATCGCGATATACTGCCATGACTCGGGCAGGGCAGTTTTCGTGTTGTTCCTGGGGCGTGAGTTGGGTACTAAAAAATGTTCGCCAGCCCAAATCTTCGATGCTGGCTGGTTGGCGTTGTGTTGATTGCTCGTTCATGAAAGTTGCTCCACTAAGACATTGTACAGGTCAATGGCATGCGATTAGGTGGAGACACGTGGACTGATGCCACGATCGACGTTATTGATTGGTGGAGATCAGTCTAGGTGTCCCATGGCATGTTGTTTATTCATAGGCTTGTCCTCGCAATTGTTGGTTAAAGTGCTTCAATCTTAGCAGGTTAGTAGACGAATCGTATCCACCGTTAGGGAGCGACAGATGAATAGTCCAACGCTCTCTTAGTAACCTTGTTGTTCGTCTGTGAGCAACACCCCATGTTCGCGTAAGGTATCAACATGATCCTGGCTGGCGCCGATCCAGTCTTTGAGTACTTCAAGGTTATGTTCACCCTGATGTGGTGCCGGACCCCTGAACCCACTTGTCGCTGAGGAAAACCGATACGGGGATTGTGAAACCACCCTTGTTCCACCTGCACGATCGTCAACCTCTATAAGGGCGTTACGTTCTTTTACCGTAGTCTGATCCTGTAGCTTCGCCCCTTGACGAACGTCACCCCAGGGTATGCCAAAAGCATCCATGATCTCGACAATTTTCTCACGGGAATCGAGTGTCATCATAAAAGCAGCGGTAGCTTCACGACGTGTGGCAATCTTTTCACCCATACCTGTCGACTCATTCGAGTTATCCTGCACACCAAAATTTTCCGAAATACAACGCCAAAAATAACGAAAGTCGGTAGACAGTAGAATTGGCCCAATCCCGGTCTGCCAAACATCGTTGGGCAATGGACTCGTGGCGTGTGAATCTTCAAGCTCGAAGTTCAACTGATCGTCTGTCGCAACGGTTGCGTCCATCATCGCAATATCAATGTGCTGGCCTTTACCCGTACTTGATCGCATATGCAGCGCCGCTAGCAGACCGACCAATCCATGAAGAGCGGCATTCGTGTCAGCGAGAGAAACCGGGAGATCAGATAATGGGGCGTCGGTACGGAATGTATGTCGCTCAATAAGGCCGCCTTCAGCATGAATCACTGGTGCATAGGCCGGCCGGTGAGATTCAGATCCGCCATGGCCGAAACCGGATATGG
>JAQWMV010000279.1 GCA_029246605.1 Pseudomonadales bacterium
TTTCACTGCTGATAGGTTTTCTGTAGATCTGGCTGGCTCCGGCGTTCAAAGTGTCAATATTTCCGGCGCAGGCACGTACAAAGCAGAACGTCTGGTTAGTGATTTCGCAGAAGTGTTGGTATCGGGAAGCGGATCAGCTGACTTTTCTGTGAGCGACAATCCACACGTGGCCATCAGTGTTAGCGGTAACGTGAGTTACGCGGGATATCCAGAACTCATAAAACAGATTACAGGCTCAGGGAAGTTGACTCGCAGACGTCCCAACAAACATCAGAGTAAAGGAGAGGACTATGGGCATCGGTAATGTTTTTTGGCTTTCAGTCACCATCATAGCTGTTGTGACAGTGGTTGCTACTGCGTCGGTAAAGATAATCCGTGGCCACCCAGGGAGCCCAAAGCGTTTCGAAGCACTGGAATCCGATCTCGCAACACTTGAACAGGACCTTGTGGATTCCCGTGAAAGAATCATTGTGCTTGAGAAAATCGTCACTGATCAAAAATATGATCTGGGTAAACAGATTGACGAGCTGGCCGCTAACTATTCTGTATCAGCGCGAACGGTAGCTAGCTAGTGCTATCAAAGATAAATGTGAAGCCTTCCTTCGTGACCTGTTCTTTGTATTGACCAATGGTGTGTCGTGAGATGGCATGTTGCCAGAATGGATAGCCAGGTTTGTTGGATTTTAGGACACGTACCTGCCATGCCCCGGGGAATTTCTCCCAGAGTATCGTGGCAGCTTTATTGCCAATGCCCTGGTTCCGAAACACGCGTAGAACGAAAAACTCCGACAAATCCATTCTAGTCCTGCCATTGGCCGGGTCAACCTCCTGTTGCACCAGGGCAAATCCTGCGATGTTGTCCTGAATATAAATCAAAAACGGTGATCGCCGAGGGTCTTGCCAGTACATGTCGAGATAAGGATAGGTGTATCGTCCGTTGGGATCTATTTCCACCGCCTCGAACTCAGAAAAATCGTGTAGATAGTATTGCAGCAGTATATCTATTTTATCTCGCTCAGATTTCTTTGCCGGTCGCACGGATATCTGCATCAGTGTTTATCCTGCATAGCGAGTACGCGGTCTGGAAAGTCACTGAAGACGCCGTCAACGGCCAGCGCGTCCATGTGTTGTAGGTCGGCCTTAGCATTCACAGTAAAGACGTAAACCTTAAGTCCGGCGCGATGTGCTTTTACAACGACGGCTTCAGTCACAAGATGGCGGTCAAGATTAATAGATACGGCATGCAGTGCCAGGGCACGGTCAACATACTCAGAAGATGCTTGTTCGAAAAGAGCAGCACGATTCCAATCAGGGTCCATAAGTGCGACTTCATGGTGATCGAAAGAAGATATCAGGATTTCATCTTTCGGGTAGCGAGTCGAGGCCAGGAATTTACCAACGGCCGCCGCTGTGCCGGGTCCCTTTAACTCAATGTTGATACCGCACTGATGATCTACTAGGGTAAAAACTTCTTCCAGGGTCGGAATTTGCTCACCTTTACCGGCGTCGAGTGAGCGCAGGTAGCTGAAATTACTAGTGGAGACGCGACCCGTTCCATTGGTAGTGCGAGACAGGTCTTCATCGTGGATCACGACGATGTGGTCATCGACGAGATAGACATCGAGTTCAATCCAGGGGCAGCCGAAATCGATAGCCCGTTTGAACGAGCGCAGCGTATTTTCTGGCTCATAGCCACTGGCCCCGCGATGTCCGAAGCATATCAATTCGTATTACCCCAACCACGTCTATGGAATCGGCATCTTACTTGAGAAAGAGGGTTTGCTCACGTCGACTTCAATCTGAGTACCTAATACAATCCCTGTATGAGTTATCAAGTTCTAGCACGTAAATATCGACCAGCTTCATTCCATGAGTTGGAGGGTCAAGAGCACGTCTTACAGGCGTTAATCAATTCGCTTGACCGAAATAAGTTACACCAGGCCTATCTTTTTGCGGGCACTCGCGGGGTTGGAAAAACAACTATTGCCAGAATTTTGGCGAAATGTCTGAACTGCGAGGTGGGTATTACAGCGACCCCCTGTGGTGAATGTGGTAGTTGTCGGGAGATCGCAGAAGGTCGTAGCGTTGACCTTATCGAAGTCGATGCAGCCTCCCGTACCGGTGTGGATGATATGCGTGAGTTATTGGAAAACGTTCAGTACATGCCGACGGTTAGCCGCTTCAAGGTGTATCTGATTGACGAAGTTCATATGTTGTCCAAGAACAGCTTCAACGCCATGTTGAAAACCCTCGAAGAACCGCCGGAACATGTCAAGTTTCTGTTCGCGACCACGGACCCCAAAAAATTACCGATTACAGTGCTGTCGCGATGTCTGCAGTTCAATTTGAAAAATATGAGTCCAGAGCAGGTGGTGAATTATTTGGCCCAGGTATTGCCAAAAGAAAGCATCGAATTCGAACAGAACGCTCTCTGGCTACTGGCTCGGGCGGCGGACGGCAGCATGCGGGACGCTTTGAGTCTGACTGACCAGGCAATTTCCTACGGTGACAACGCGGTGACCGAGCAGAGTGTGAAATCAATGCTGGGTTCTATTGATCAGCAGGACGTCTATGGCATTCTGGATGCGATCGTCGCAAAAAATACGCAGGAGGCGCTGGCGCAGGTCAACGCGATGGCGGCATTCGCGCCTGACTTTTCAGCGTTGCTTGATGACTTGCTTGCCGTACTACATAGAGTATCAATCGCGCAGCTAGCCCCGGATGCGATTGACAACAGCCATGGTGATAAAGAGTTAGTACTGGCAACGGCAACAATGGCCAGCAAAGAGGATGTGCAATTGCTTTATCAGATCGGTGTGAATGGCCAGCGGGATCTGTCATATGCTCCTGATGATCGTACCGGGTTTGAGATGACATTGCTCAGGATGATCGCTTTTACCCCCCTAGAAGTCGGCAGTTCGGAAGGTTCATCCGGTGAAGGTAATGGAGAAAGTCCGATCGCAGCTATTTTATCGGCGCTGCGTGATGCAAAACCGGGTGCTGAGGGTGTCTCCATGGGTAAAGCATCGCAGACACCTAAAGATAAGACGGTAGAGCAATCGGCCCAACCGGAGGTGGTTGTGAACAAAACAGCCATAGTCGATCAGCCAGAAAAAAAAGCAGTCTCAGTCGATGTCGAGGAAGAGTCTCCAGCTGTAAAACCACCAATACAAGAGCCACCAGAAGTATCTGAAAAGGTGTTAGAGACCCATTCGGAGGCAGTAGATTCTGTGGACCTCTCGGGTATGCAATGGGCTGAAATTCTATCTAGATTGGCGCTCGCAGGTGTTACACAGACGCTAGCGTCAAACTGTTCTCTTGCGGAAAATAGCACCGAGAGCATTAGGCTGCGGCTAAATGAGCAACACGCCAGCCTGTGGAATAAAACCCATGAAGAAAGGATTGCTAAAGCACTGGCGGGGCTAATTGGTCGCGAGATAAGAGTAGAGATTGAAATTGGACTCATCGAGGATGAGACACCGGCGCAGCTGGCTGCACGCCAGCGTGATGAAATCCAGGCACAGGCAGAAGATTTAATGAATAAGGATTCGGTTGTACAAACCTTGATCGAGAATTTTAACGGCAAGCTAGATCAGGGAAGTATTACACCCATCCAGTCCGGAGATCAGCCATGACGATGAAAGGGCTGGGTGACATGATGAAGCAGGCGCAGGAAATGCAGCAAAAAATGCATAAAATGCAGGAAGAGATCGCCGCTGCTGAGGTTATTGGCGAGTCTGGTGCAGGTCTGGTTAAAATCACAATGACAGGGCGACATGATGTCAAATCGGTTCATATTGATGATTCTTTGATGGATGAAGGTAAAGAGATCATCGAGGACCTTATAGCAGCTGCTGTTAACGATGCAGTTCGTAAGGTCGAAAATAGTCAAAAAGACCGTATATCAGAACTGACATCGGGAATACCATTACCGCCAGGGTTTAAGTTTCCCTTTACCTGATAATCACAAAACTCGTTTTCAAACAGGTTCGTCCAATGCAGGATTCCATTATTGATCAGCTCGTCGAGGCATTTCGGGTATTGCCCGGGGTTGGTCCGAAGACTGCGCAGCGCATGGTGTTACATTTACTGGAGCGTAATCGTGAGGGTGGAAAACGCCTGGGTGAAACAATACTGGAAGCGATGTCCAAGGTGGGTCAATGCCGGCGTTGCCGAAATTTGACGGAATCAGAAATTTGTGACATCTGCAGCAATACACAACGTGATCAAAGCCTGCTCTGCGTTGTTGAATCACCAGCGGATGTTCTAGCGATAGAGCAGTCTGCCAGTTACCGGGGTTGTTATTTTGTTCTCATGGGTAACCTCTCACCGATCGATGGCATTGGTCCGGATGATTTGGGTATTGATCAATTGCCATTGCGTTGTAGCACTGACGTCAAAGAGGTGATCCTTGCGCTTGGTGGTAGTGTTGAGGCTGAGGCAACGGCGCACTACATATCGGAAACGTTAAAGCCAGGTAGTACGCCGGTCACTCGGATTGCCCGTGGCATACCCATCGGTGGCGAATTAGAATTTGTGGATGGCAAGACACTCACGCTCGCGCTTTCAGGAAGAAAACCTCTCTAACATGACATATCAATACATTGAACAGGCAGCGCAGCTGCAACAGGTTGTGGAGGTGTGCAGCCGTGCATCTGTCATTGCCGTTGACACGGAATTCGCCCGTTTCGATACCTATTATCCAATCGTAGGATTGATACAAATCTATGATGGCAACCAGTGTTATCTGATTGACCCGCTTGCTGTCACTGATTTGTCGCCGCTCAAAGGTCTGATGTCATCACCTGACACATTGAAACTATTTCACGCCTGTTCTGAAGATATAGAAGTGTTCCAACGCTGTATTGAGATTAACCCTGCGCCGATGTTTGACACTCAAATTGCTGCTGCTGCCCTTGGTACAGGTTTCTCGATGAGCTATCAAAGGCTCGTGGAACACTATATGGAGATTACCGTACCTAAAGAAGAGACCCGTTCTGACTGGTTGCAAAGACCATTGACGACAAGCCAAATGGAGTATGCGGCGCTTGATGTTATTTATTTGTTTGAGGTTTATAACCACCAAAAAACACAGTTGCAGCAGCTTGATCGCGCACACTGGGTTGTTGAAGATTGTGAAGCAATGGGTACCGACATTCCGACGATGGTAGATCCTGACGAGTTCTATTTGAAAATCAAAGGCATTTCTCGTTTTGATCGACACCAACTCAATGTACTCAAGCAACTTTGCGCATGGCGAGAGAATCTGGCACGTAAAAAGGACGTGCCAAGAAACCGTGTCGTTGATCAAAAAGCCCTCTTTGCGATTGCCAAGAACGATCTCTTTGAGAAGGATGCACTACAAGCAGAAGCCAAGATGTCTCACGGGCAGGTTAGAAAGTACGGTAATGACATTATAGCTATTGCGAATAGAGCCAGGGGGCAGGATGAAGATGAGTGTCCAGCACTGATAACGAAAGATAGAACACCCATCGATAACAGCCTGCTGAAAAAGCTTAAAGAAGCCGTGGAGTCCTATGCATTGGAGTCAAGTATAAGCCCCGAGTTGCTTGTTAAACGACGGCATCTGGAGGCTCTGATGAAATCATCAGTATTGCCGCCTGGGCTGCAGGGCTGGCGTAAAGAGGTGGTGGGTGACGTGTTACTTGATGTGTTGGCTACCCATTCATGAAGATTGTCGTATATAAAACGATAGGACAGAAAGATTTGTTCCTTTACGTTGCTGAGGAAGATGGTTTAAGCCGCGTACCGGATCCATTGCTGGAAAAATTTAAGCTGCCAGAGGTGGCATTGACCTTTGATCTTCACGAAGAGCGACTTCTGGCAAGAGATGATCCGAAACGAGTTCTTGAAAATATTAAAACGGAAGGCTTCCATCTTCAGATGCCCCCGGTTGAAAACGAATGGTAAATTTCTGGCAGGAAAAGACGTTATCTGAAATGTCACCTGAAGAGTGGGAATCCCTGTGCGACGGTTGCGCGCGATGTTGTTTGATAAAGTTAGAGGATATTGACGACGGGCAAGTGCACTATACCTCTGTTGTTTGTCAGTACCTGGACAATGAACGGTGCCAGTGCAGTGACTATTCCAATCGAAATACTCTTGTGCCGACTTGCATTCATTTGACTGCAGATTCCATCCCAACTTGGTTGCCTACAACCTGTGCCTATCGTCTTGTAGATGAAGGCAAAAATCTTCAATGGTGGCATCCGTTAGTGTCGGGAAGTCCAGATTCTGTTCACGAGGCCGACATTTCAGTGCGCGGGAAAGTCATCCCCGAGACATTTGTCCATCCCGAGGAGCTGGAGGAAAAAATCATTAGATGGGTGGAACTCTAGACCATGATTGAAACAGAGCATTTACTTGGCTGGCTGGTTTACATTGCTACTGGTATTGCCTGTGGATTCATTTGGTGGCAATTGACATCTTATATCCGACACGGTGGTTGGCGGGATTTGCTACGAGGCGTGTTTGTGGTGGTTATTTTTACGCCCTGGTATGCCGGTGATGCCCATGAGTTCTTAGCGCCGGCAGTGGTCGTGTTGCTTATGGATTTGCTCCTGGAAGGAGCGACGGCAGGAATAAAAGGTGGTGTAGCTTTGTTGTTTTCCAGCTTTGCGATGTTGGTAGTCTTGACTATTAGAGCGTTGCTATTTAAACGGCGAGTCCAGAAGGCTGAGGACTCGTAAAAGCTGGCAAAATACCGTGCGAGTCGTTATATTCCTGACCTTTGTCCGAAGTTGAAGCTGATATGAAATTCGAAAGTACACAGACATACATCGCCACTGAAGAGCTCCAAATGGCAGTTAACGCTGCTGTTACCCTTGAGCGTCCGCTGCTGATCAAAGGTGAACCCGGTACAGGGAAAACCATGTTGGCGGAAGAAATCGCATCCTCGCTGGGATTAGAACTCATTTCCTGGCACATCAAGTCAACGACAAAAGCGCAGCAGGGGCTCTACGAGTATGATGCCGTTTCTCGTTTGCGGGATTCTCAATTGGGTGATGATCGTGTGCACGACATCAACAATTATATTGAGAAAGGCAAAATGTGGGAAGCCTTCAATACAGAAGAAAAAGTTGTTCTGTTGATTGATGAAATTGACAAGGCGGATATTGAATTTCCAAACGATCTGTTGTTGGAGTTAGATAAAATGCAGTTCCATGTCTACGAGACCGGTGAAACGGTCAAGGCCATTAACCGTCCGATTGTAATTATTACCAGTAACAACGAAAAAGAACTGCCAGACGCATTCTTACGTCGATGCTTCTTCCATTACATTCAGTTTCCTGACAGAGAGACCATGCAGGAAATTGTTGATGTGCATCACCCGGACATTAAAGGCGACCTGGTCAAGGAAGCCATGGAAGTTTTCTTCGATGTACGCAAAGTGCCAGGTCTGAAAAAGAAACCATCAACATCCGAGCTCATCGACTGGTTAAAATTGCTGATGGCGGATGATATTCCCGATGAGATTCTGACCAATAGAGATACGTCCAAGGCGATACCGCCACTTTACGGTGCGCTTGTTAAGAATGAGCAGGACGTACAACTGCTGGAGCGCTTAGCATTTATGAATCGTCGCCAGGGCGGTTAGTAATACTAAACCAGTTGAGGAATTTTCCTGAATGCTGATTAATTTTTTTCTTGCTCTCAAAAAAGCCCGAGTTCCCGTTTCGATAACTGAGCTTTTACACCTTCTGGATGTCCTGAAGGCTCGGTTGGTATATGCGGATATGGACGAGTTCTATTACCTGAGCCGTATGGCACTGGTTAAAGATGAACGCCACTACGATAAGTTTGATCGCGCATTCGGCGCTTATTTTAAAGGTCTTGAAGACTTGGCGGGCATGATTGCAGCCATGATCCCGGATGAATTCCTAAGGCATGAATTTGAAAAATCTCTCACAGCAGAAGAGCTGGAAAAGATTAAATCACTGGGCGGGCTCGAGAAACTGATCGAGGCGTTCAAGCGAGAGGTCGAAGAAGCTGCTCGCAAGGGGAGTGACGAAGACAAAGAAGGCAAGGGAGAGCGTGGCAAAGGGCAGGGTGACAAGCGTCAGGGGAAGAAAAGGCGAGGTGAGAGCGCCTGGAAAAAACGCGACTATAAGGCGTACGATGATAACGTTGAGCTTGGTACCCGCGGTATGAAAATTTCTCTGCGGCGTCTCCGTAAACTCGCCAGAACAGGGGCCGAAGATGAGTTCGATATCGCCAATACCATTGATAAGACCGCTAAGAATGGCGGCTTGCTGGATATAGTCATGCGCCCGGAACGCCGCAATACGGTTAAGGTATTGTTGTTCCTGGACAACGGTGGATCCATGGATGCGCATGTCAAAGTGTGTGAAGAGCTGTTCTCAGCGGCACGCAGCGAGTTTAAGCATTTAGAGACCTACTACTTCCACAACTTTATTTATGACGGCGTGTGGAAAGAACATAACCGTCGCATGAACGAGCGGATGGAAACTTTCGATATCCTGCACAAATACACCCATGACTATAAAATTATCTTCGTGGGTGATGCGACCATGGCACCTTATGAAATTACACACTCCGGTGGCAGCGTTGAGCACTGGAATGAGGAAGCTGGTGCAATATGGATGCAACGAGTGATGGACACTTACTCCAAGGTCATTTGGATCAATCCTACGCCGCTTGATACCTGGGAATACTCAACGTCTGTTGCGCTCGCCAAAAAGCTGGTGGAAGATCAGATGTACCCCCTTACCATTCGTGGTATTGAAGATGGTATGAACTACCTCACAAAATAATCTTCCGGCGCTAGCCGGGGTAAAGACCACGTGGTGAAATCGTCAGTTCAAGAACTTGAGACGCGGATCCCGCTGTGTATGATTCGTGATCGCTACAAGCTGCGTCGAGATCTTCGAGGCAAGCATATCGAGCGTCTAGAAGGTCGTATCGAGAAATCTTCCGCGCTGGCGACTGCGCGAAAATCTTCAGTTCCGTCGGTTAATTATCCTGAAGGTTTGCCAATCAGTGCTCGAGTCGATGACATAACGCAGGCAATACGAAACAATCAGGTCGTTATTATCGCGGGAGAAACAGGCTCCGGAAAAACCACTCAGATACCGAAAATATGCCTGGAGTTAGGTCTTGGTGTTTTTGGGATGATCGGTCACACACAGCCGAGACGAGTAGCCGCGAGGACGGTTTCGCAAAGAATCGCTGAAGAACTTGATGTGAAGGTGGGTGAACAGGTCGGGTATCAGTTTCGGTTTACGGATTACACCTCGGATCGGACTCACGTCAAGATCATGACCGATGGCATTCTTTTAGCAGAAACAGCGGGCGATCGATTCCTGGAAAAATATGACGCAATAATTATCGACGAAGCGCACGAACGTAGTCTGAACATTGATTTCTTGTTGGGCTATCTCAAGCGAATTCTTCCGAAGCGACCGGACCTTAAAGTGATCGTGACGTCAGCAACAATTGATGTGGAACGATTTTCTGCACATTTTGATAATGCACCTATCATCGAGGTTTCCGGCAGAACCTTTCCTGTTGACGTTTTGTATCGGCCACACGAAGTCACCAAGTCGACCGACTCAGATGAGCAGATGATCAGTGGCGTGCTAGACACGTTGCATGAAATCGAGAGTCTGAAGCAACGGGGTGACATACTGGTGTTTCTACCAGGGGAACGAGAGATTAGAGAGCTTGCAGCAGAGATAAGAAAGTCTGATCTTCTTACACTAGATGTTCTACCTCTGTATTCCCGATTAAGTGTGGCGGAACAGGATCGAGTATTTAGGCCTCATAGTCAGACACGGGTCATACTCGCTACCAACGTCGCTGAGACTTCCTTGACGGTACCGGGTATTCGTTATGTCATCGACCCTGGCATGGCACGTATATCCCGTTACAGCTATCGATCCAAAATCCAGCAATTGCCCATCGAGCCAGTGTCTCAGGCAAGTGCGCAGCAGCGTAAAGGTCGCTGTGGTCGAGTGTCCTCAGGCGTATGTTTTCGTCTGTATTCGGAAGAAGACTTCCTGTCGAGGCCGGAGTTTACGCAACCGGAGATTATGCGCACCAATCTTGCATCGGTGATTCTCCAGATGCTGGTGCTGCGTCTGGGCGATATGGAAAAATTCCCTTTTGTGGAACCGCCAGAGCAACGTCAGATCAATGACGGCTTTCAATTGCTATTTGAATTACAGGCGGTTGACCAGCAGCGACATATTACCAAGTTAGGTCGAGAGATTGCTAAGTTTCCGGTTGATTTACGCTTTGCAAGAATGCTGTTGCAAGCAGGGCGCTTTGATTGTTTGTCGGAGGTGCTGCTGATCACGAGTGCGCTGACCGTGCAAGATCCAAGGGACAGGCCCCATGAACGCCAGCAGGCAGCCGATGAGGCACATCGACGCTACCTGGACGAGCAATCGGATTTCCTTGCTTTAGTAAACTTGTGGCGTAGTTACGAGAGTAAGCGTCAGGCTTTGACCCAAAAGCAACTGCGAAAATACTGTCGTGATAATTTCCTGTCATTTACACGGATGCGCGAATGGCGGGACGTACACCGGCAGCTCCATTTGTTGTGTAAGGAATTGAGTCTCCGGGAGAACAAATCGGCTGCCCAGTACCCAAGTATTCATCAGGCGCTCTTGAGTGGTCTGCTTGGGAATATCGGCGAAAAGTCAGGCGAAAACGAATACAAGGGTGCGCGTAATCGTACGCACTATATTTTTCCTGGGTCATCACAGTTCAAAAGTAAGCCCAAATGGATAGTGTCCGGTGAACTGGTGGAAACTACACGACTCTATGCCAGAAATGTCGCCCGCATTGACAACGAATGGGTTGAGCCGCTCGCGCAACATTTAGTGACACGAAATTTCTTTGATCCCGGTTTCGATCCAAAACGCGGGCAGGTGATGGCCTTTGAAGAAGTCCTGATTTATGGCGTTGTAATTGTTAAAAAACGTCGGATTGATTTCGCTACAGCTGATCCTGTGCAAGCCAGGGAGATTTTCATCCAGACCGGGCTTGTAGAGCAACAGTTGAGGACGGATATGAGTTTTTACCAGCACAACAAGGCATTGATAGAAGATATTGAGAAACTGGAATCAAAATCTCGTACACGCGATATTCTTGTGGACAATTATGCGCTATATGCATTTTACAACGCGCGTTTGCCTGCCGAAGTCTGTACTGAAAATTTACTTAGAATTTTTCTGAAGGCCGATAAACATATTTTGCGCCTGGACCGGGAGCAATTGATGAAGAAAAAGGTAGAGCTCTCTGAGAGACTCTACCCGAACGCCATGGAAGTCGCTGACACCGAGTTGCCCATAGATTATCAGTTTGATCCCCAGGATGAAGATGATGGCGTCAGCATCAATGTGCCGGTGGCGATGCTAAGCCAGGTATCGAAGGCTAAGTTGGACTGGGTGATCCCAGGGTTGTTGCGGGAAAAATGTCTGGCGCTTATCAAATCATTACCAAAAGCGCTACGAAAGAAGTTTGTGCCTGCCCCCGAGTATGCAGAGCGTGTGGTAGAACAACTCGAGTTCGATGGTCGGACACTTGCGGAGACACTTGCAGAACGGTTGTTTCAGATGACGGGTAACAAAGTCACACCAGGTGATTTCAACGAAGCCAATCTCGAAAAACATCTCAACATGAATATTCGTATTTTGGGTAGCGATGGCCAAACGTTGGGTAGCGGGCGCAACCTCACGGAGTTGCGATCGAGGTTTGAAGCTCAGGCAGATGAAAGTTTTCGGTCGCGCGCTCGCCTCGATCTGGAACAGGAGGGACTGACAGATTGGACATTTGGTGAGTTACCGGAACAAGTTGAGATTGAGCACGGCGGGGTGGCTTTGAAGGGTTATCCCGCCCTGATCGACAAGGATCAGTCGGTGTGTTTGGAAGTACTGGACTCTGCAACTGATGCTGTTCAGCAAACCAGGTTTGGCTTGCTAAGGTTGTTCTTGCTACAACTGTCAGAACAGGTGAAATATCTGCGTCGAAACATTACTGGGTTTGAGAAGTTTGCGCTTTACTATGTGACCCGTGGTAGTCGTGATGCATTGTTAGAGGATCTGATAGGTGCGATTTTTCACTATACATTTATCGATGGTCTGCCGACTTTAAAGACTGAGGATGATTTCAGGTCTCGTTTACAAAATAAGAAGCAACTCGTCTCTGTTGCCAATGACGTCGCGAGGTTACTCGGTCAACTACTGAAACAAGCACATGAGATTGATACTACTATTGAATCTATGTCGTCGGCGCAACATGAATTCGTTCGTAACGACATAAATCAGCAGCTACAGCTATTGTTGCAGCCGGGATTCCTTAAGGATCTTCCGCTGCGATGGCTACAACAATATCCGCGATATATGAAGGCAATAGTTCATCGTCTAGACAGACTTCAGGGTAATTTGCTACGTGACGAACAGGCAACACAAGAGATCAACACTTTGATGGCCAGATGGCAGTCCTGCGGTAATCCTCTTGCTGAATCGGCGCAGCACTATCGCTGGATGCTTGAGGAATATCGGATTTCTCTGTTTGCGCAGTCTGTGGGTACCAGTATTCCGGTATCACCAAAACGGTTGGAGAAACAGTGGCAGAAGGTATTGCAGGAAAAATGACACGACTACTGATCGTCATATTGTTAGCCTCAGGTAGCGTTTGTGCACAGGACGCGCCGCGGGACCCGTGGCAGCCTGACCCATCAGGTAAATGAGGCCCTTGATGCGAGTGTGCTGCGCAGGGTGGCAGTGGGATATAAGCGCGCCGTGCCTTCGGTTGTGCAGCAGGGTGTTGGCAATGTCTTGGGCAATTTGGGTGACGTTAACGATGCGGTGAATAACCTGTTGCAGGGTAAGGTAGGGCACTTCCTGAGCGATCTGGGCCGAATTCTGATCAATAGTACCGTGGGTCTCGCGGGAATCTTAGACCCTGCGACTGAAATGGATTTGGAGGACCACAACGAGGATTTTGGTCAGACGTTTGCTCGCTGGGGTATACCCGCAGGACCTTACGTGGTGCTCCCTTTTGTGGGGCCAAGTTCAGTTAGAGATGGCGTCGGTCGGATCTTGGATGGGCGGCTTAATCCTTTGTGTTACGTACATCCAGTAAACCATCGAAACATCGGCTATGGCGTAAGGGTAGTACACGATCGCGCAGGTCTATTGGCAGCAGACAAACTGGTTTTTGGTGACCGATACGTGTTTTTTCGTGAAGCTTATTTCCAGCATCGTGACTATCTGATCCTTGATGGCGAGGTCGATGACTCATTTGCGGACGATTTCTAAAAGTTTTTCTAGGAAACGCTCCTAAATACTTGTAAACAATAGATTTTGGGGGTAAAGTCCTCGCAATTTCCTGCCGAGAGTGGAGACTGTGAACCGACGGACTAGAAACTGCAGCACTGCAGCATGATAGTCGGTGGCAATGACATACTCGTCGTCAATACAGACAATCGCATTGATGAGTATGTCCTGCAACGATTGAAGGACGATGGCTATAACTTACACCAAGTTGCCGTCGAGGCTGATAGTCTCTCTCATATTCGCCACACCAACCCAGACCTCGTACTGATCAGTGACAGCAATCCTGAGAATGGGCTGCTTGGGTTTATCAAAGAAATTCGCGCCATCCGGTTACAGTTACCCATTGTCCTGCTTTTAAATGCAGATGAACTCTCATCTGTGGTCCCGTGTATGGAACAAGGTGCGACGGATTTTGCGCTGTTTGGCGCAGAGGATCTATTGCTCCACGTGATTAAACGGAATCTTCGTTACGCCGGAGTTGATCGGCGTGTTAATCGCGAGGCCCTGGTTGCCGACAACATGGAAGAGAAGCTGAATCTTTTAATCCATGATCAGCAGGCAGGGTTTAGGGTACAAAGTAACCTGATGCCATACGCTCCTTCCTGTATCGGTGGGGTGCGTTTTGATCACAAAATCTTTCCGTCACTTATCATGAGCGGTGACTTCATCGATTATTTTCCCATACCCGATAACAGAATCTTGTTCTATCTCGCTGATGTGTCTGGTCATGGTGCGTCCAGTGGATTCGTGACCGTATTGCTGAGAAGTCTGTCTCGACGACTGGAAGAACAATTTGTCGAATTGGGTCTTACATCAACCGGCGAGATACTTTCTTGGATGAGCGATGAACTTTTGCGTTGTGATTTGGAACACCATGTCACGATGTTTCTGGGTGTGATCGATGCGACGGAGAGCGAACTGGAGTACAGCAACGCTGCACATTTCCCTGCATCTATTCTAAGTGGTCAGACAAGTACTGATTATCTGGAAATTGGTGGGCGTCCATTGGGACTGTTTCGTGATGCAAGATACGAAACGCACCGGGTGAAATTACCCAAAACTTATACTTTGGTCATGTTTTCCGACGGAGTGTTCGAAATCATGCCCCAAGAGACCCTTAGAGATAAGGAAGAGTACCTGCTTTCCCTGGTAAAATGCGGGACGAGGAGTGTTGGTGCTCTAGCGGATCATTTAAACATGGTTCAGGCGAAGAAAGATGATATCGCTGTATTAACTGTAGCTGGAGCAGGATAGAAATTATGGGAAAAATACTGTTTGCTGAAAAAGATGGTGTGTTCGTCCTAAAATTTGTTGGTGACGTTCGAGTAACCCTAGGACCGACGATCAGCACATTTCTGGACAATATTGGCAAGTGCACGTCGTTCAAGGCTGTCATTATTGATTTAACCCAAACTGAAGCCATCGATAGTACCTCCCTTGGTATGCTGGCTAAGATTTCTCTTCGTACCCAGGATGCTTTTGGCAAAATGCCCACCGTTGTGTCTACCAACGAAGATATTACCCGGTTGCTGATGACCGTAGGTTTTGATGAGGTCTTTGTTATCGTCACGTCGTCCTTCACGACGGAAGCAGCCTTGCTGGAAATGCCGGAAGAATGCGTTTCTGAAGCTAACCTTCGCGATCAGGTCATCGAAGCACACCGTGTGTTGATGGGCCTTAATGAGAAAAATCGCAGTGAGTTCCAGGATCTTGTGACAGCACTGGAAGAAGAACGCGCCTTCGGTACGTCACACTCAATCGCCAGCTAGGTAGCCAGCTAAGTTGCTACTCTTTCCCGTGCGGTAATTTTCGCATGAATAAAGTCCTTGTTATCGACGTGCACCAGGCCAGCAATTCGGCGAATAATATGTTCTTCAAACTTGTCGATGCGGCCATCGGCATAAGCCACCTGCCACAATAGTTCGACCACGTGTTTTCGTGCTGCATAATCATAGTGTTCATTAATCACCTGCGTAAACTGGTGCAGGTCGTGGGCATCTTCGATAGCTTCTTCTGCCAAAATAATCAGGTTGCTAAGTTCCTCTTCGGTAAATTCAAACAGAGACGTTAGTATTGCCAGGATGGATTCCTTTTCACTGTCGTTTCGCTCATGATCGCTTCGTGATATCTCAATGAGCAGCGCTGCGGTTGCGAATTCAAGGCCATGGCCCTGATCTTTACTTTTTTCTTCTAGAAATTGTGACGTGAAGAATTGCGTTAATCGGTTGATCATGATTCGGCCTGGTTCATAAAGTTATTCGTGACTTTTGATTCAGAAAGCGCATCGTCTAGCACTGATATGCCAGCATCCTCCTGAAACATGTAGCTGCTTAGGTGGCGGCGGAAATGCCTGGCCCCACGATAGCCCGTGAAATAACCGAGTAGGTGTTTGGCCATATGTTTGAAGGCTTCACCTTTGGAGATCTGGGTCATCATGTATTCCCGGTATGTTGATAGTACTTCCAACTCGTTAGGAAGTGTCGAAGAGAACAATTGCTGATCGATTTTTGCCAAAAGAAAGGGATTGGCATAAACGGCGCGACCCAGCATCAGTCCATTGACTTGGGTGTGATAGGCCGCGATATCGTCAACGGTCTTCAGCCCACCGTTCAACACAAAGTTGGCCTCCGAGAATTCTTCCATCGCCCGATAGACGTACTCATACTTCAGCGGCGGAATTTCCCGGTTTTCCTTCGGCGATAGACCCTGCAGAATTGCGTTGCGGGCGTGGACAATAAACGTGCGGCATCCCGCCGCGTATAACGGAGATATAAAGCCTGCGAAGAATGCGTAATCATTGTGGTCATCGATACCGATTCGCGATTTGATGGTCACAGGGATGCTGACAGCATCGCTCATGGCCTCGTAGCATTGTGTCACTAGTTCAGGGTCAGCCATAAGACAGGCGCCAATACCGCCCACCTGAACCCGGTCACTGGGGCAACCGCAATTGAGATTAACTTCCTGATAGCCTGCTTGTTCTATAAGTTTCGCTGCTGCAGCCAGTTGCTCTGGGTCTGATCCGCCGAGTTGAAAACTGCAGGGTTCATCATCGGCATGTTGCAGAAATGCGGGCGCATCGCCGTACACCAGCGCGCCGGTGACGACCATCTCGCTATATAACATGGCGTTTGGCGACAACAGACGAAATAGATAACGACAATGTCGGTCGGTGCAGCCCATCATGGGCGCAACACAGAGTTTGTGATCAGGCATTATTTTCGCGATTAATCTTTGCAGGGTGATAGTGTAACATCCGGCGGCGCTGACAAATAAAGGCTACAATTCCCCACATGACAATCCGTACTCGAGTTGCTCCATCACCCACAGGTGACCCCCACGTCGGCACGGCGTATATGGCGCTATTTAGCCTATGTTTCGCAAGGCAGGCGAAAGGCCAGTTTGTACTGCGTATCGAAGACACAGATGCAGCGCGCAGCACACCAGAATCCGAACAGAGTATTCTCGATTCATTGCGATGGCTGGGTCTTGATTGGGACGAAGGTCCGGACAAACCAGGACCATACGGACCCTATCGTCAGAGTGAGCGCCTTAATATTTACAAATCCCATGTCGATGAACTTCTGGATAAGGGGCATGCATTCCATTGTTTTTGTACTCAGGAGCGCCTGTCGGAAATGCGTGCCACCCAGATGCAAAATAAAGAAACGACACGCTACGATGGGCTTTGTATATCGTTGAGCAAAGAAGCCGTAGACGAAAAGCTCGCAGCCGGTGAAGAACACGTGGTTCGAATGAAAGTGCCTAATGACGGAACCTGCGTTGTTAAAGATGGCCTTCGTGGTGAAGTCCCTATTGAGTTCTCGCAAGTCGACATGCAGGTTCTCCTTAAGTCCGACGGCAATCCGACCTATCACCTGGCGGTGGTCGTCGTCGATCATCTCATGGAAATCACGCATATCATCCGCGGAGAAGAGTGGATCAACTCGGCACCGAAGCACATGCTGCTCTATGATTATTTCGGCTGGGATATGCCGGAATTGATCCACATGCCGCTACTGCGTAATCCCGATAAGAGTAAGTTGAGTAAACGCAAGAACCCCACCAGCATTCGTTTTTACCAGCGGATGGGTTTTTTGCCAGAAGCGGTATTGAACTACCTGGGTATGTTGGGATGGAGTATGCCTGATGGTGAGGAGAAGTTTTCTCTTCCCGCCATGATTGAGCAGTTTGATGTTTCGAGAATTTCACTGGGTGCCCCGGTTTTTGATGTCGATAAGCTCAAATGGCTGAATGGTAGATGGCTTCGGGAAGATTTGGATGACGATGGCTTCGCGGACCGAATCAGTGAGTGGGCCTATAACCGGGAAAATCTAAAGAAAATCATTCCCCTGATTAAAGAGCGTGTTGATATTTTTTCGGAAGTGTCTGACATGATCGCTTTTTTTGCGGCAGGTCTCCCCGATATCACAGAGACTGATTTGGAAATCAAGAATCAGTCCGCCGATGAGACGAAAAAAATACTGCAATTTGCACTTTGGGACCTGGAAGCTGTGACCTTGTGGCAAAAAGAGCCGTTGCAGGCCTTGTTTGAACAATTAGCGGAGAATCTTGACTTGAAGATTCGTGATGTACTCGCGCCCATGTTTATTGTGCTTTCAGGTAAGCCCGTTTCGCCGCCATTGTTTGATTCAATGGTGATCATCGGCCCCGATATGACTCGCGCCAGAATAAAACATGGCATCGATGTGCTGGGTGGCGTCTCAAAGAAGCAGAACAAGAAACTGGAAAAAGAGTACCAGACACTGAGGCGCAGCAGGGCATGATGCAACAAGCTGCGGATTTGTTAGCAGAGGTTGAAGAACTCAAGAAGCTGCTCGACACTCTCTCGCCGAAAGACTGGGAAAGACACACACCATTTAAGAACTGGACGATTAATCAGGTGGTCCAGCACCTGCATGGTGCCGACAAGGCTGCGGTGTTGTCATTGACCGATTAAGAACGTTTCGTTGAATCCAAATCGAAACCCAAAGTTCTGCGCGAAATGATGAATCACACAATGGAAGGTGCAGAACTACTGGCCACCTGGTGGAACTATTTCCACGACATGTGTCAATCCCTGGGCGAGAGTGACCCGAAGCGCAGAGTGCCCTGGGTCGGTCCCGATATGGGCGTTAAGATGTTTACGACCGCGAGACGGATGGAAGCCTGGGCTCATGGTCAGGACATTTACGATCTATTGAAAATATCTAGGGTGAATACCGATCGCTTGAAAAACATTGCCGTTATCGGCGTTCGCACCTATGGCTGGACCTTTGCCAATCGCAAGATGGAACCTCCTGGGCCTGCGCCTTACGTCAATCTCGACGCGCCATCCAAGGACGCCTGGGAATTTGGCGACCCGTAGAGTGACAACTATGTCTCCGGTTCCGCTGTTAAGTTTTGCCATGTGGTTACTCAGGGGCGCAACATAGCGGATGTAAATCTGGCAGTGGTAGGCGAACCTGCGGAGAAATGGATGGCGCTTGCCCCGTGTTTCGTCGGTTCGCCCGTGGAGCCGCCGGCGCCAGGTTCACGGCTTTCGCCGTACACGAAAACGTGAATAAGGCTTTCGCAGTAGATGTCCGTCCCTACCTTGAAGATAGGGGCTTTATCCGCTACGATTCCGTTCCCTTATTTGGGGCTATAGCTCAGCTGGGAGAGCGCGTGACTGGCAGTCACGAGGTCGGCAGTTCGATCCTGCCTAGCTCCACCAATATTTACTAGAATAAAAACCCTAAGTATCTGAAATAATTAGACTTTATCAATAATTTTCTGCTAAAATTAGCCCATTCAGTGACACAAATAGGTGACACAAATAGGTTTTAGGCTTAAATATCTCCAGAAGCGTAAGGACAAATTCCTCTATCGCAGAAGAATCCCTACAGATATCATCCATCTATACCGAAAAAAGTTTTATCACAAGCAACTTCCATGTTCTGTTCGTGCATCTGATGCTGAAATCACATTGGCTTGGTCAGAAGTCAATTCCAACTTTGAATCTATCCTGAATACAAGTAGGAATACTTTCTCGGCTGAAGTCGAAGAAGAGAAGATTAAACGTGAAGCCCTTAAGTACCTCAGATTTCACAAGTTAGAAGCTGGGGTGCTTAAAGAAGTTTTTGATACATATGTGGCTGCGCCTTGGGATGCTCATCCAACTGCTTTTACTGTGCTTGAAGACAGATATTCAAAACAGCAGGAGTACGACTACAACACTGGCACATCCTTTGATGATTTTGAGATTACTAATCCTGCAACCTATCAGGAGAAGGTTGCCCATAAAGCTTGGGAGTTAGCCATTTCTAATGTGGGAAAGGTTAAACCTAAGACCCTGCTCTCTGAGTGTTGGGATATTTATAACCAGAATAGAGAGGAGGGGCGTTACGACAAGAACAATAGGGAGGGCAGAAGAGTTTACGCTAGCTGGGAAAGACTACTGTCCTATATTGATGGCGATTGTTTGATAGAGGATTCAGATACGATCTATGAAGCCGTGGATAAGATGATTGCAGATCGTGCAAAAGTGGTTAGCCCAGCTAGTATAGAAAGGGATTGGATTGTAATTTCTGCTGTATTAAGCAAGGTAATCAAGGTCGATAGACTTAATTTGAAGTTTCACAAGCCCATCATTAAGAAACACAACAAAAAAGTTCGTCCAACATTTAGTCAGACCGACCAGATAGAGATAGTTACAGATATAGTTAGTGGAAAATATCAGACAAACAGAGGCGTGTTGATGTTGTTGGCCCTGCAAGGAGGGATAATTAACTCTGAGTTGCAAAGGCTAAAGACTGAAAATGTAAGGCTTAACACCAATATCCCATATATCGTCATAACGGGTAAAACTAAGACAAAAGATAGAAAACGAACTGTTCCAGTCACAGTAGGTGTAAGTTGGTTGAGACGAGCATTTGAAGAATTGGCTGATGGAAGTGAGTATGCAATGGGCAGAGAGTTCGCTTCTGCTAAGGACTCAACGATATCAAAGCGGATTGTTTTGTCTCTAGGTAAATATCGTGAAAGAGATAAGAAGAAATATAGTTGTTACAGTTTCAGGCATTCCTATAAAGCTAATGCCATTTCACACAATGCACCTGAAAGATATCGTTATATTGCTGGTTGGGTTAATAAAGAAGCCGTTATTTCAGATACCTATGCACAAGATGCCATGACTCAGGAAGCAGTTTTAGGGGGACTGCAGGAGGTAAGTAAGGTAGTTAATAAACACCTGCTTAGCATTGAGTCTATAAGGCTGGTAAAAACCAACGATCGTGAAGAAAATTAGTTTGACTAATGCCAGGGTTCTTTACTGAAAGAATTAGAGCACTCTTTGCTGCAATAACGGCAGACTTTTGCTTCTGCTTTAATCAGCTCAGCACAGAATTCACATTTCTTTTTTTCTTTAATTATAAGAGCGTGAACTAATGCAATGATGAATAATAAAACCCCATAGACATACCATCCAAAAAAGCTTCTGCCCTTATTGTTAGCTATCAACGCTGGAATTAAACCCAGAAGTGTCATGACTAAGAGATATCCCACTTTTTTATCCTTCTAATTTACTGTTGTAAACTACTATAGAAGTAAGCCAACTAAAAGATAATTGAGATGCCTAAACTGCCAATTTATTTCGTTATTGTTCTCCTAGTGCTGGCAGCGACACCATTGCCTTACGGGTTTTATACCCTAATAAGAATCATAGTTTGTCTTTTCATGGCCTGGGCAGCAGTTATTTTCTTTAAGAAAGAAGTAGAGACTCTTCCTTGGATATTCATCGCGCTTGCTGTTCTATTCAACCCCATTATTCCTGTCTATCTTTCAAAAGAAATATGGGTTGTTATTGATTTAGGATGCGCAGGTTTTCTTTGGGTAATTAGGGATAAATTAACTGATGTTTCTTAGAAAACTTGTAGAACTTACTGTTCCATCTGCAAGAGCAGAAGGTTCACCTCCTCAAGGTGAAATAGTAGAAGAACAAGTTAATACAGAGAACGTTGGTATCATGGATGGTTTTGGTGGCGAAGGCGGAGAAGCAGAAGCTATGGCCATGTTAGAAGAAGGCGAAAGAGCCAAAAATGAAATTGATGATACTAATACTTACGATGAGTTAATGCGCTCTATCAGAGGTGATGATTTAAGTGA
>JAQWMV010000007.1 GCA_029246605.1 Pseudomonadales bacterium
GGCTTTCTGGATCGTGTTGAAAAGGTAAACCCCCAGTTGAATGCCCTGGTTTACTCGACTGCCGAACAGGCCATGAAACTGGCAGACCGCGCAGATAAGGCGCTTCAAAATCAGGAAGCAGTCGGCAAGCTGCATGGTATCCCCATCACCATCAAAGACTCCCTGGACACAAAAGATGCCATAACAACCTGGGGAACTCTGGGTCGTAAAGATTACCGACCTGGCAGGGATGCCACTGTAGTCGCCAGATTGCGCGACGAGGGCGCGATCCTCATCGGTAAAACCAATACACCAGAATTCACCCTTTCGTTTCAAACCAGCAATCTGGTGTACGGCGCAACAAACAATCCCTTTGATCTATCCAGAACACCAGGAGGCAGTAGTGGTGGTGCCGCTGCATTAATTGCTGCTGGTGCCACCCCCCTTGATATCGGCACCGACACGGGCGGTAGTATTCGGCTTCCCAGCCACTTTTGCGGCATTGCGGGAATCAAACCCACTACCGGCAGGGTTCCCTGTACCGGTAACGCGCTACCGAGTTACGGCCTTCTCGCCCCCTTATCACAACCCGGGCCCATGGCTAGATATGTCGATGATCTGTCCCTCGTTCTTGGCATCATAGGCGGACCCGACCAACTCGATCCGCACTGTATTCCTGCATCACAGTCTACCTGTAGTGATATTCAAAATTTGCGCGTCGCATTCCATACAGATAATGGGATATGCACACCTGATAAAGCCATAATCGACACTATTGACAGCATCGTTGAGCTGCTATCCGACGCAACTGGACCTGCCACAGAAGCGCGACCCACAGGCCTTGAAATGGCTGGTTTTGTTTTTTCCAGGGTATTTAGCGCAGACAACGGTGAAATGGTCCAGGCATTGCTTGAAAATTGCCGCACAGAAACGCCTTCACCACGGCTACAGCAATCGCTGGAAAGCCCGCCCCAGCCACTTTCACCTCAGGAATTCGCCCAGGTGATCAATCTCTGGGATAACTATCGCAGTACTATGCTGGGTTTTTTTGACGATTTCGATATCCTGATCTCCCCTGTCAATGCCCATACAGCACTCAAACTGGACGAATCAGAGGATTTGGCCGCTTACACATATACCAGCGCCTATAATCTAACGGGATGGCCCGGTGTGGTAATACGTGCAGGCCAGGACCGGTCAGGGCTTCCGATTGGCATCCAGATACTGGCTGCACCCTTTCGAGAGGATAGATGTCTTGCTGTCGCTAAGTGGCTGGAAGAAAAACTGCTTGATTTCAAACCGCCTACGACAACATCGGCTTAGCGGAACGTATCTAACTGCGGAAAGGCAAACGTAAGGCTTATGTATGGATTACCGTAATCACATAGACAGCACTAACCCGCTACCAGTATGCTACACAGCCGTTCTTGAACGAATAATGATGGGTGTTGAGGTATCACTATGACAAACACTAAGACAAACTCTATGGCTAGCAATATGACTCACACGATAAGAAGTAAGTGTCTACAGTTACTGATTGGTAGTTTGATCGCGACACAGGTTCAGGCTGCCACCTTGCAAGAGATATTTGAACTTGCCGTAAATAACGATCCTGAACTCGCTGCTGCCGAAGCAACATTTAAATCCAATAGTGAAATCCTGGTTACAGGTCGCGCCGGTTTGCTACCACGCATAAACTTGAGTGGGGGTTCATCCGTCGGCAATCGCTGGATACTGGGCACGCCGCTGCCGTCAGAACCCTCCGGTTCACATTCCTGGAATGCCTCTCTGCAACAGCCACTTTTTCAACTGGATAGTTGGTATCGATTTAAAAAATCGCGGAACCAACACGCCCAGTTCGTTGCGACGTTTGCAGATGCGCAGCAAACACTAATCGTCCGTGTCGCCGAAAGTTATCTTGCTGTACTCGAAGCACAGGCCGCGCTCACCTCCGCACAGGCACAACGCGATTCCGTGCAACGCCAACTGGAACAGGTTCAACAGCGCTTTGATGTCGGTCTTGTGGCGATTACTGATGTACTTGAGGCAAAGGCTGCTTTCGATGATGCCATCGTCGCTGTCATCGAACAGGAAGGTTCGCAAAACACCAGTTTTGAATCACTACTTAGAATCACCGGTCAACCTATTAGCGAAGTGTCTGGCTTTGTCGCCGAGATGCCGATTGAGTATCCAAAGCCTAACAACGTGGAAGCCTGGGTAGAAAAGGCATTGCAACAAAATTACTCGCTGGTCGCGGAACGTGAAGGACTCAAGGCTTCGGAAAAAGACGTCAAAATCGCCAGGGCCGGCCACTTTCCTACAGTTACTGCTTCCGCTGCATGGAACCACAGTGTGAGTAAGGGGCGAAACTTTCTTGGTTCTAAGACAGACAATCGCAGCTATAGCGTCAACATTAACATTCCTATTTACCAGGGTGGTAATGTTCGTTCCGGTGCAAAACAAGCCGCTTACTCCCATGATGCCGCGCAGAGCAATTACGACTTCCAACAAAGAACCATCGTTGAAAATACCCGCAACCTGTTTACCGCGATCAATACCGACGTGGCACGGGTCCGTGCCCGACAGCGCAGCATTGAATCCAGCCAAAGCGCACTCGATGCTACAAGGACAGGTTATGAAGTCGGCACCAGAAACATCGTTGAAGTGCTGCAGGCTCAGCAACAGCTGAATCAAGCCCAGTTTCATTACGCCAGCGCCAGATACCAGTACATACGGGACAACCTACGACTGAAACAGATGGTGGGCAGCCTATCGCCTGACGATATATCCGCCGTTACCCAATACGTAGAAACAAGCAATGTCGTCCGAAGAGTGGTACCAAATACCCGTTAAAAGGCTTGAACTGATTGCGTTGCTCACGCTCTAATCAAACAGGTCTTAAACTTTTTGACGGATTAGCTATGTGGAAATGGGCGTTTGTTATTCTCTTGGGTATTTTTATCGGCACTTTGTTGCTGGTAACCAACCGTGATAGTGATGCTGCTACACCACCTGTTCCTAACCAAATCCCGAGCGATATCCCTGCTCTTGGTCTAACCCGAGATGAGATCAATAACATTGAGATCTTCAGCAGAGTCAGTCCATCAGTAGTACACGTTGCAAATCAACAGGTCGTTCGTCAACGATTCTCATTTAATGTCATGGAGATTCCACGCGGTTCCGGCACTGGTTTTGTTTGGAATGACTCAGGGCTAATCGTGACCAATTACCACGTCATCCATGGTGCTAATAAAGTCATTATTACCCTGCAGTCCGGTGAATCCTATGATGCCGAACTTGTCGGCTTTGCGCCTGAGAAAGATATCGCGTTACTCAGGATCGACGCACCTGACCTGAAACCAATCACCCTGGGAGATTCATCGGATCTGGTCGTCGGCAGAAAAGTACTGGCTATTGGAAATCCTTTCGAGCTCGATACCACACTGACAGTAGGCGTGATCAGCGCCCTTGGTAGAGAAATCAAGTCGCTGGACAATCGCACGATCAAAAACGTGATACAGACCGATGCTGCGATTAACCCGGGAAACTCTGGTGGACCATTACTCGACTCTAATAGTCGACTGGTCGGTGTCAACACATCCATAATCAGCCCAAGTGGCGCAAGCGCCGGTATTGGCTTTGCAATCCCCATAAACACAGTCAAGAAAATCGTCCCACAATTGGTTGCCCACGGGCGTCTGTTTCGGCCCATCCTCGGTATTGAGGTTGTTCCAGATAGCTTCGCCCAGCAAAGACGTATCAAGGGCGTCGCCATTCGTAAGGTTCAAAAAGGGCTACCCGCTGACAAAGCGGGCATGGTGGGCATCAGAGAAGATAACCGGCGAAACTACTATCTGGGGGACGTCATCATTGCAGTCGACAACGAGCCTGTGATTAACGAGGACACGCTACTATCATTGCTGGAACAACATAAGCCAGGTGATATCGTCAAAGTGACGACATTACGGGACGATGAAATCATGCACTACGAAGTCACGCTGGCAGAACCCGGACAGTAACGAACCGATGAGATTCATATTACTCTTTGCTGTTTGTACCCTATTCTCAGCCTGTGCTACCGAGGTAGTAACACCTG
>JAQWMV010000033.1 GCA_029246605.1 Pseudomonadales bacterium
GGTCCCCAGACTCTCAAAGAAACCTAGCCGTCGCGCTTTCTGTAAAGCGGGATTGTTATCGAGACTTGTCAGCAATTTGTAGTTGGGTATACGCGGATTTTGATGGTGAATGTGATGATAACCAATGTTGCCCGTGGCAAAATGCAGCCATCGTGGCAGATCGTAGAACGAACTGCTCTGCATGGTTGCTTCCTGATAGGTCCAGTCATCCTCACGGACCCAATAGGCATCATCAAACTGGTGCTGAACGTAAAACAGCCAGACCGCGCCGAGTGAGGACAACCACACAACCGGTACGTAAACCCATAGAAAATCTTCAAGTCCGAAGATCGTTATTAGGCTACCGTAATAAAGCACGATACCGATATTGGTGCCCATCACACTGACCCAGCCAGCACGGGTCGACATCTGTGGCCCCAGCGGCACGCGCTGTAGTAAGACGAAATGCACCGGGGCTGCAATAAAGAACAGAAACCAGGGATTGCGATAGACGCGATAACGAAAACGGGTTATTGCATCTGCCTGCCTATATTCGTCCACCGTCATGGTGATGACATCACCCTCGCCACGACGGTCTAGATTACCGGTAGTCTGATGATGCTTAGCGTGCTGCTTTGCCCAATACTTGAGCGGCGTATTGGTGATAACGCCAATGAAATTGCCTAATAGGTCATTCTGCCATCGAAAAGGCAGATAGGAGCCATGGCCACAATCATGGCCAATCATAAACAGACGCAGGTACATGCCAGCGGCAAAGACGCTGATCGCAAGTGTAATACTGTAATGAGCAGACAGGGATGCAAAGGCAAGCCCAATGGCTACTGCATACAACAAAATGGTATGCCCAAATTGATAAAACGCCCGCCCGTAGGAAGCCTTGGCGTACTTTTCCGTCGTGGATGCTATTGACGAAGTCAACGCCTAACCCCTTTATTCATCACAAGTTGAACGGGCCTGACTTTGGCAAAAAATTCCTCATAAGTAAACAGACGGCTGATAGTCAGTCGATCCATCGCTAGGCAGTCTGTAGTTCGACAAAATGTCGATAGTGGCCTTCTGGTATCGCCATCAGCGATTCGTGATTGCCTTGCTCATATACGTGACCATCCTCAAGGAAGATAATCTGGTCGGCATGGGTAATGGTCGAAAGTCGATGCGCAATGACAATGACGAGTCTACTCTTAGCGGCCTCACGCAGTGCTGCAACCAGGTAGGTTTCAGTTTCTGGATCAAGCGCCGACGTGGGTTCATCCAGAATCATAATCGGTGTTTCTCGAATCAAACCACGGGCAATAGAGATTCGCTGCTTTTGACCTACGGATAGTTTGCTGCTGGTGGTACCAAGCTGGGTTTCATAGCCCTCGGGCAAGGCAATGATAAAGTCATGGATACCGACAACCTTTGTGACGCGTTCGATCTCATCCTGAGTGGCTTCTGGTTTCCCGAAACGAATATTATCGGCTATCGATTCCGCCAACGTCTCTGTTTCCTGAAACACATAGGTTATCTGATCGCGCAGGCTATCAATGGTGACATCGTTGATATCGCACCCATCAATAAGCACCTGGCCTTCGGTAGCCAGATGGTAGCGTGGAATCAGATGCGCCAACGTGGTTTTACCCGCGCCTGTTGGTCCTGCCAAAGCCACCATTTCGCCGACTGCGATTTTTAAGTTGACGGCTTCCAGCGCGCGACGCCCATCCGGATAGGTAAAACCGACATCCTTTAATTCCACACGCTTAACGACCGGCGGTAACACGGCGGACCCTACTTCTTCTTCCGGCTGTAGATCCATCATCGAGAAAACCCGTCGCGCTCTGGCGACCGGACCCTGCAATTCAATCCAGAGTTCTACCAGGATGTTAGCTGGACCGCTCATGGCCAAGAAGTAACCGAACACTACCGCGTAGTCACCTGGCGTCATATCCCCCACAATCACTTTTCCCAACATATAGAACATAAAGGCCCAGGAGAAAAACTTGGCCGCTATATCACCAAAACCCATGACAAGGCCATTGGCGAACACAAGATACCGAATACGACGGAATTGATCTGCGCTGGCCAGGGAAAACCGCGCTTTTTCTATTTCGTTAGCACCCAGGCTCTGCACCGCCTGGATGTTATCCATACCTTCTTCTGTGGCGCTGACAAAAACAGCATGTGCTGCCACCTGGGCCTGGGCACGTCTGCGCAACATGCGTGAAAAAGGTGTCGTTGCTGCCAAATACACGGGGAGTGCACCCACCGCAAATAAGACAACGAATGGTGAATCAGGGTATGCGCTCAGTAACGTTAACAGCGCTGTGGTAAAGGCAACAACCGCATAACCTGGCGTCTCTACCACTCGCCGAATAATCTCTGAGATTGAACTTGCATCTTCCATAGTACGTGCCACAGAATCACCAATCGGTTGATCGTCCAGTTGGGTTATGGGTAAGGAGCGCAGACTTTCGAACAGCCGACTCCGTACCATATGCAGCATAGCGTCACTCAAGCGGGTTTCGATTAAAGTGTGCACGTAGGTCCAGATCCACATGATCACAACACCACCAATAGTCCAGGCAGCCAACCAGTACATAATGGTTCCCGCGGAAGATCCCTGCAAAAAATCCAGGACCGGTAACAGAAACGGCGGATAACCTTCACCATTTTCTGCAAGCGGTTGCCCAAGTACCACGTTGTCTATCAACACCTTGCCTGCCCAGGGTGCGACCGCAATGCCAACCACAATGCCAGTGTATTCCATGGACAGATGGGCAACATAGCGGCGCCAATAGAACCTGATAAATACGACAGAGCGCCGGATAATATTGAACGTTTCTTTGTAGTCGACATCTGTTGTAGTATCGATCAGGCTGGCATTTTCATCCAGGGCCTGTTCGTCTTCACGCAGTTTGTTGAGTGAGAATGATCCTGATTTTTCGTCGACAAAACCGTCAGACATCACTGGCCTCCGACAATTTCGACTCTGCCACCACAAAGGCACGGTATCGCCCATTTTCGATATTCATCAGTGTGTCGTGATCGCCACTCTCTATGACACGACCGCCTTCAAGGTACACAATGTTATCTGCTCTGCGGATAGTGGATATGCGATGTGTGATCAGAAAAATTGCGCGGCTGGTTTCCTTCGGATCTTTCACCCAGCCCGCTAAATTGTCGAGCACACGATGTTCCGTATCCGCATCAAGGGCCGCTGTCGGCTCGTCCAGCACCATAATAGGCGTTTGACGAACAACCGCCCGTGCGATCGACAGTCTCTGTCGCTGACCGGTAGACAATCGACCGCCCCGGTCACCCAGCATCGTATCAAGACCTTCCGGCAACGCTGCGACCGACTCTTCTAGACACGCGATTCGAACCGCCGTAAGGATGTTGCTTTCATCGGCATCAGGCACGGCGTAGCGAATGTTGTCGCGCACCGACATGCCAAAAAGCACATTCTCCTGAAGTGCGATGGCAATATGTTTACGCAGCGAGTCCACCTCAAATTCACGCAGGTCGTGACCATCGATAAAAACCGCCCCCGACTCCGGATCAAACAATCTCAATAGCATGCTCATCAGCGTGGATTTGCCTGCCCCTGTAGGACCCACAATGGCAGTAATGGTCCCGGGGGTCGCGGTCAGGCTGGCACCGTTGAGCACAGGCCTGTCTGCCGAATAGGCAAATGTGACATCGTCAAATCGAATCTCCCGGGTGAATCCAGTAAAGGGCAAGGCATCCTCGCTGTCTGTCACCTCCGGGTCCATATCCAGAATTTCAAATACCCTTTTTAAGCCCATCGCGACACGCTGGGCATCGGCCCAGACGTACATAAACCCCTTCATTGCGCCGACGGTTTCTTCATGCTTCTCGCGGGCCCACTGGAAGGCAGAAAGATTCCAGACCACAAAGGAAAGTCCAGCCAGCGCGATCAGCTCAGTCGCGTAGGTGGGGTCGCCTGAATTGACCCAGAGCGCCATCAAAAAGACACCGGCAAAGGTGAATATCGAGCCGTATGATTCCGTGACCGCGATCACTCGCCACCACAGTCTGGTGTAGCGATACTCGGCATTAAATGCGATCACCGAATCCGCTTCGAAATGCTGTTGGGTGCGTTCTCCTGCTTGATACGCCTTACTAAGGCGAATCGAGCGAAACGACTCCTGGACCCGGGAAGTCAGGTCAGCGTTGGCAATGCGAGTCACCAGCGACCGGGTGCGAAACCGACGCATTGCCCACCAGGAGACCATCAATGAAGGAACGGCAACACTCAGTGCAATAAAGCCGATCAAGGGAGAAAGTATTGTTAACAACGCTAAACCTGTTATGGCGTAAACGGTGGTCTGACTGAGTTCAGCGAGGGCCTGCAATACGCCGGTAATCTCTTTTGAATCTGTATTGATACGCCAGATCGAATCGCCAACCCGATGTTCTGAATGATGTCGTAATGACAAGCGATGCCATCGCTCCACCAATGCTAAACGCAGCGCATGATTAATCCGCTGGAAGATCCAGGTGACGTAATACATTAGTACAATATTCAGTGGCCACAACACCAAAAACACGACTAACTCGAACTTGATAGGTGCCCAGCGCAGATCCATCCGTTGAGCCTGCGTTAGGGAATCTGTGACTTCGTTAGACATGTCGGGATACCCAATCATGTCTGCGACACCGGGCATCAAAGGCTCGTTTTGCAGCACGGACTGATTGACCACCTCCGCCAACACCAGCCCCAGCAATATGTATACCATGCCGCGCACCATCGTAAGGGCATAGTAGTACATGACATGCGAGGCGACGCGGATACGACAGTGAAAACCGGAGGCATCAAAACGAATCTGCACCATCCAACCGACCAGACACGCTGCCGTCACCAGCCCGCTATACACGCTGACTGCCGATCCTTCGACTAGGACAACCGCCACTAGATTAGCTAGCAGCGACGTCAGCAACAGCACAACCAAAGAGACAATTTGCACCCTACCAGATAGAAATGGTAACGGCCAGGTACAGATAACCATCAAAGCAACAAGCCCATAGAAAACGTTAAAAGGGTACTCAAGATGGACTGGTACTAGCTCAAAATAGGGGCCAGCCAATGCCAGTGCAGTGACTAGCGGTGGCATATAGGCAAAGCTATAACCGCGGCCGCTAATCAACTCGGCGACCCGTTGCTCGATGCCGGCTCCCGGCACCCACCAGCGGCCCAATATCTGCGGTGCCATATAAGGCCAACAGCGCAACATCAGCATCAAGACAGAACCTACGCCGCTGGTATCATCTTTAGCCTGTAGATCACGATGCGCAGGAATGGCGTCGCCTTCACCATAAAATGGCAAGGTGTCGGCGAGCGTTTGTGTATGCTCTATTGTTGCTCGGTCCAAGCTTTAAATCCCAGTTTCAACCACATCTGTGTCCGACTCAACCTAATCAGACAATCAAGCGATATAACGTGCATTGGCGGATAAAAGCAACGATACGTGTGAAATCCTCACCGGAACCGGACACTGCAGATCGATATTCGCCTACAAAGCAGGCGGAATGCGGGTGTAAGCACTTAAAATTGCCTGTTGACAATCATCTTCGAGGCTATACACTTGGCGGAGCTTGAAAGAATACCTAATATTTAAACCTCCGTTTCGTTGTCACATTCTGAAGTTCTAAGTACAAAGTCTGTTCTTCCGCTAACAAACGCCCTCGGGCACTTTTTTTAATTAATACAGGATAACAATATGGCTACTGTACAAGGTACGGTTAAGTGGTTTAACGAAGCAAAGGGTTTTGGCTTCATCGAGCAGGAAAATGGCCCTGACGTGTTTGCTCACTTCAGCGCAATCTCTGGCGATGGCTTCAAAACGCTAAACGAAGGCCAGAAAGTAGAATTTACCGTCACACAAGGTCAAAAAGGACCGCAGGCGGAAAATATCGTCGCTGTGTAAGCACTTCGATAGATCTACCAAAAAGGCAGACCGAGAGGTCTGCCTTTTTTTGTGGCTGAATGAAAGCGCGGGTGGAACGATTAGTCCCCCTGGGCCGAAATGAAGGGACCATCCACACAAATCCTGCGACCATCCGGGCAATGGCAGGCCCCACAGATACCGACGCCACATTTCGTGAGATAGTCAATCGCGCTAAATATTCTATCGCTAGACACAAATTCACGTTCTACCCGTTCCGCGGCCTGCACCATGGGTGCAGGCCCGCAGTTATAGAATGTCGTTGCGGCAATCTCACTTTCTGACATGGATTGCAAAGATTCACGCAGCATTTCGGTCACCACACCATGGTACCCTGCACTACCATCGTCAGTGGCAATATGCACATCTGCGATTAATTGACATTCTTCTGCGAAATATAATCTGTCCTTGCTACGCGCACCCATGAAAATACTGGCATTACCAAAATCTCGGGCGATTTGATAGACAGCCGCAAGGCCGGTACCCCCTGCTACGGCAATAACATTAGCGTTCGGACCTGGATCAACGGCAACACCATAGGTTCCTCGGACCATCACCTCAGCACCCGGTTCAAGCTTCAGTAACTCGCTGGTAAACACACCCACATTAATAACGGCCAGCGAAAATGGGTCGTCAGTCAAAGCGGAAAAGGGTTTCTCTCCCACGCCAGGTATCCAGGTGAAAACGAACTCACCGGCTTTCACATCTAGTTGCCCGTCGAAGGTCAAAATAGAGATATCGTCCGTGACACGTTCGTTACTCAGCAACTTGAAAGGCGTGAAGCCCATGGGTACATCATAGCGAACCAGGGATTCACTGACATTCTCCTGGTCCTTGAGATCCTTTTCCAGACGGTCAAAATAGGAAGCAATGGCCGCTGAATCGAGCCCTGTTAGGACAGACCCTACGCCAACTATGCTGGCCCCCTCCTGTATAAAAGCCCTGGCATCATCGGCATTGCTCACACCGCCACAGCCAATAATGGGCAGGTCTACCGAATCGCGAATATCTTTTACACACTTAAGTGCCATTGGTAGCACACCTTTACCAGACACACCGCCAACGGTATTGGTCAATACCGGGTGACCTAGTTGTGTGAAATAGGCCGGACCTACCGTGTTGATTGCACAAATCGCATCCGCACCACCCTCTGCCGCGGCGAGGGCTATTTCTCCGATATTCGGCACATTAGGGGTTAGCTTTGGGACGACGGGAATACTCACTGCTGCTTTTACAGCGGTGACGATCTCCTTAACCAGGGCTGCATCCTGCCCCATATCCATACCATAACCTTTGGCGTGCGGACATGACAGATTCAGCTCGAGACCGTCTGAGTAGGGAGCCAGTTGCCGGGCAACTGCGACGATCTCTTCAACACTGCCACCAAAGATCGACGTCAACAAAAAACGATCCTCGGGCAAGTACAGCGCGGCAAGTTGTTTAGCTGCTTCATCGGCACCCGGATTGGTCAGACCGACAGCATTCATAAAACACCCGGGTGCATACTGGGTCATGATTGGTTCCCGGTTACCGAGACGGGGTACCGGGCCGATACTTTTAGTTGTCATTACACCAATTTGCGGTACATGCTCAAACAGGTAATGAATAATGGGAGTTGCTGTCGCGACGATTCCGGAGGGAATCGTAAAGGGCCCGGAAATTTTCTTCCCAAGGAATTCATATGGTTGATTCATGGGCAAGTATCATACCACCATGTTTTAAAATCTTTGGAATTCAATGCAAATTTGCGGTCGTCAAAAACAATCACAAATTTCCTTACAAAAGGGGTATCCCGCAAGGCGATAATGAGGCATCCTACCGTTCTGCACGTCTAAGCACGAGATACAAGTTACATTCTCAAGCGCAAACTACGGAGTGAAATATAACAATGAGATATGAAGCACCAACAACGACCAAAGAGGCCGTCACGCTTCTGGCTAAGGAGAAAGGCAAAGCTGCCGTCCTGGCTGGTGGCACCGACCTTTTAGTCCGAATGAAAATGGGCATAAGTGAACCAGACCTCATCGTCGACATTAAGCATATTCCTGCAATGAACGCGGTTAAGCATTCTGCAACCGGCACTAAGATTGGGGCTGCTGTTTCCGGCGCGAAGCTGGTTAAAAACAAGGCCATTACCAAAGCCTGGCCCGGGGTCGTCGAAGCGACCAACCTAATCGGATCTGATCAGATTCAAGGCCGCTGCACCATGGTCGGTAATCTGTGTAACGCTTCACCCGCTGCGGATAGTGTGCCGGCAATGATTGCCGCTGGTGCAAAAGCAGTCGTCGTCGGAAAAACCAAACGCCGTACGGTAGCCGTTGAAAACATTGCCACAGGGCCCGGTAAGACCTCATTGGCTAAAGACGAGGTAATTGAGGCAATCACCTTGCCCAAGCGACCCAGAAATTCTGGCGACGCATATCTGCGCTTCATTCCGCGTACCGAAATGGATATCGCGGTTGTGAGTGCCGGTGTCAATCTGACTCTGCAAAAAGGCGTTGTTAAAACAGCACGGGTATGTGTGGGTGCTGTTGCACCGACGGCCGTATTGGTCCCCGATGCGGCGAAAGCCATTATCGGTACGAAACTCGATGCCGATGCGCTGGCTAACCTCGCAGCGGCATGTTCCGCAGCTTGTAATCCAATCGATGACAAGCGCGGCACCATCGAATACAGAACTAAAGTTGCGGGCGTCCTTGGCAGACGGGCCGCAGAAATCGCTTTTAAACGTGCAGGAGGTGCCTGATGTCTGGTGTACTTGTAGATACAACTGTCAACGGAGATCCCGTTCAATTTGCCTGCCCTACCGATGAGGTATTGCTGGATTCCCTACGTGACCGGGTTGGACTAACCGGTGTTAAAGAAGGTTGCGGTACCGGCGACTGTGGTTCTTGCAGCATAACCCTTGACGGCCAACTGGTATGTTCTTGTCTGGTCCTTGGTGTAGAAGCAAACGGCCGAAAAATTGATACGGTTGAAGGCCTTTCTGACGACAATACACTGCATCCACTGCAGGAGCAGTTTATTGAACACGCGGCACTGCAATGTGGCATCTGTACACCAGGGTTTCTGGTTGCAGCTAAAGCACTGCTGGATGATAACGCCAGTCCTTCTGAGGAAGAAATACGCTACGCATTAGCCGGCAACCTTTGTCGCTGCACCGGATATGACAAAATCGTTCGGGCGGTACAAGCTGCAGCGAAACAAATGCGGAAGAAAAAGTAACCAAAATCTAGCTATAGGAACCATCTATATGGCACACGACACAAGTTTTACAAATCAAAATTTCAAAGTAGTGGGTACCCGCGTCAATCGACCAGATGGCATGGATAAAGTCACCGGAAGAGCAAAATATGGTGCTGATTTATCTGCACCAGGACAACTGGTAGGACTTTTTTTACGGTCCCCTCACGCTCATGCCCGTATTACAAAAATTGACACATCAAGAGCAGAGAAATTGTCAGGCGTTAAAGCAGTTATCACCAGCGCCGATCTGCCCGACTTGACGAACGGCGCACAACTTGACGTTCTCGAAAATTGTATGGCCCGCGACCGCGCGTTATACGATGGTCACGCGGTGGCGGCAGTCGCTGCCATTGATCAGCAGACTGCAAAAAAGGCCCTGAAGCTGATTAAGGTCAGTTACGAGATCCTGCCACACGTCACCGATGTAGACGAGGCGATGAAGCCTGGAGCACCCATCATCAAAGATAATATATTCACCAGTGGTGTTGACCCTAAACCCAAGAAACCCTCAAACATCTCTAAAGTTTCCGAGTTCGGGCATGGTGATATTGATGCTGGCTTCAAAGCAGCAGACGTCATTATCGAGAAGAGCTATAAGACAGAGCAAACCCACCAGGGTTACATTGAGCCACATGCCTGCCTCGCAACGGTAGGGCCGGACGGTAGCGGCGAGTTATGGGTTACGACCCAGGGCCACTACACCTACCGCACAGCCTGCGCTGCACTCCTGGGTATGGATATTGCTAAACTCAAAGTCACGTCATCAGAAATCGGTGGCGGTTTTGGCGGCAAGACCCACGTCTGGGTAGAACCCATTGCGCTGGCCTTGTCCCGAAAGGCTAACCGACCCGTTAAGATCGTTATGACTCGAGACGAAGTCTTCAGGGCAACCGGACCGACCTGTTCAACCTCGATGGATATTAAAATTGGTGCCAGGAAAGACGGTACGATTACTGCAGCCTCATCAGTGCTGCGATACCAAAATGGCGCCTTCCCTGCTACTTGGGCAATGCTGGGTGCAATGACCTCATGGGCCTGCTACGACCTGAAAAATGTTCATTCCATTGGCTACGATGTACTGTGTAACCGACCTAAAACGGCAGCTTATCGTGCACCATCAGCACCAATGGCCGCCTTTGGCGTGGAAAGCACCATGGATCTGGTTGCGGCAGAAATTGGTATGAATCCGGTCGAATTCAGAATTAAGAATGCAGCAAAAGAAGGTACCCGTGCCTCTTACGGCCCAACCTATGGACCCATAGGCATCGGACCAACCCTTGAAGCGGCTAAGAACCACCCACACATGAAAGCGAAACTGGGTAAAAACCAGGGACGTGGTATGGCGTGTGGTTTCTGGTTTAACTTTGGCGGCCAAACCTGTGTCGATCTAAATATTGGTTCGGATGGTACAGTTAACCTGGCCCTGGGTACTGTTGATGTTGGTGGCGCACGCGCTTCCATGTCACTGATTGCTGCTGAGGAACTCGGTATACCCTACGAGCAGGTAAAAGCTAACGTCGCTGATACGTCATCGCTAGGGCATAACGACACGACGGAAGGCAGTCGTGGAACATTCTCATCAGGTATGGCAACTATTTTCGCCGCTCGTGACGCAATCGAAGAATTGCGCAAGCGTGCTGCTATGATGTGGGATATTCCCGTAGAAGCTGTTGAATGGGCAGAAGGCGAAGCCAGTGCAGTTGGTAGTGAACACGGCAATTTACCCGCTTTGTCACTCGCTGATATCGCGAAACGCGCAGCTTCTACCGGAGGCCCAATTGCCGGTCACAACGAAGTTGTTGCTGACGGTGCCGGCGTCTCCTTCGCCAGTCACATCTGTGATATCGAAGTTGACCCGGAAACTGGTGGAACTAAAGTGATTAGATACACCGTGATTCAGGATGCTGGAAAAGCAATCCATCCGGACTATGTCGAAGGACAATTCCAGGGTGGTGCCGCTCAGGGTATCGGTTGGGCTCTTAACGAAGAGTATATTTACGGCGACGACGGCCGGCTACAGAATTCAGGATTCCTGGATTATCGTATTCCTGTCTGCTCTGACCTGCCGTTTATCGATACAGAGATTTTGGAAATTCCTAATCCAAACCATCCCTACGGCATACGCGGTGTTGGTGAAACATCTATCGTGCCACCACTGGCAGCGATTGGTAATGCGCTTTCTAATGCAGCAGGTGTACGTATGGACCACACGCCTATGTCACCACCTCGTATCCTCAAGGCAATTGAGGAAGCAAACGGTTAGCAACATCCCTCGCCGCAGTCACCCTGGCTGCGGCGAGAACCGTATTTAGCAATGAAAGTCAGTCTTACAGGTTCACTTAGATCTGCAGCAGGTGGTATCGACTCGATCGATATCGTTGCTGAAGATATTCGTGAATTGCTCACTAAGGTACTCGAGCGATACCCACGCATGGAAGAACACATGGACACCGGGATCGCCGTATCCATCAATGGTGAAATCTACCGAGACAATTGGCGCAAAAAAATACCCCAAGATGCTGAGGTATTTTTACTGCCACGATTGCAAGGGGGCTAAACCCTTAGCTTGTTGAGTGTAAATGCACGTCTGTTTGTGGATAAGGAATGCTGATGTTGTTTGCATCCAATGCCAACTTCGCATTTTCCAATAGATCGAAATAGACGCCCCAATAATCTCCCGAATTGACCCACGATCTTGTCGTAATATTGACCGCAGAATCCCCTGGTGAAGAAATCACTATCATAGGTTCTGGATCCTTCAGGATTCCCTCATCAGCTTCAATCAACTCGGTTAGCACTCGTTTGGCAACTCTTAAGTCATCGTCATAGCCAATGCCGAACACAATATCGACACGCCTCGTGGCTTGCGTAGAAAAATTAGTGATCGCGCCATTGGGCAATATAATAGTTTTATTATCACCCGTAGTTAGAACCGTATTAAAGATTTCTATACTTTCACGACACCCATGTGACCTGCTACTTCAATAAAGCCACCGACTCTGTATGGCTTAAACAGCAGTATCAGTACGCCACCCCCCAAAATTAGCCAATGAGCCCTGTAATGCAAGACCAACTGCAAGACCTGCCGCACCTAATACCGCGATAAAGGAAGTCGTCTCAATGCCAACCATCGCCGCGACACTGATAAACAACAGGGCTTTCAGGCCAACACTGACCAAACTAAAGAGGAAGCTGGAAAGGGTCTGGTCTACACCGCCTTTCTCAAATGACTTCGATACTCTTCTACCGACACTATTGATAATCCATAACCCGATAATCAGGACTAGTATTGCCAGAACTAATTTCGGACCGTAGCCCATGCCCATCTGAACCGCCATATCGACGTACTTTTCTATATCTGAGTCGATATCATTGCCTTATTTAACATACCAAGGCGGCCATCGTACGGTTTAGCGTCGGTAAAAACACAGTTTCAATGGAGCGCTAGATCAATATGATAAA
>JAQWMV010000041.1 GCA_029246605.1 Pseudomonadales bacterium
GTCACAGTGAACAGATAGTTGGCGCGGCCATCAGAGACCGGCGCGATCAGGTCATTATCGCCACGAAATGTGGCGTCTGGTGGGAAGACGAACGGGGCTCACCCAACGGTGTAAAAGACGGCAAAGAAGTGACTGTCAGCCTGCGTCCTGACACCATCAAGATCGAAGTAGAGAACAGTATCAAACGTCTAGGCGTCGACTACATCGACCTTATGCAGTGCCATAAGCCCGCCATGCCCCCCGAGGACACACCCATCTGCGAGACCATGGGTTGTCTCATGGACCTGAAAGATCAGGGAAAAATCCGCGCCATCGGCGTATCCAATGTATCCCTCGACCAGCTAGAGCAACATGACAAGGCCGGCGACTTATCCAGTGATCAGTTTCGTTACAGCATGCTAACGCGAGAAAGTGAAGAAGACATCCTGCCCTACTGCGCCGATCACAACATTGCGACCCTAACCTATATGTCACTCGAAGCGGGGCTGCTGACGGGTAAGGCGGGACTCGACCGGATATACGCGGAAAACGATTGGCGTAGAAACGCCGGCAAATCGGGGTTGCCCTGGTTCACAATGGAAAACCGGCAACGCCTGCAAGATATGTTTACCGGTTGGGCGGAATTAACTGAGAAACACGACTGCTCGATTGGACAATTGACGATCGCCTGGACTGCTGCGCAACCTGGCTCTACCCATGTTCTATGTGGTGCGCGCACCGTTGAGCAGGTAATTGAAAACGCCGACGCGGCTTCCATTGAACTAGTAGCTGAAGAAGTTCAACGCATCCGTAGCGATGTGATTAACCTAGGTGATCCTGTGTGATGCGAGAGGCGAAAACTAGCCATATTCGACCCGCCTGATTGCCGAATTGAGATCTATTTAGTTCTCATACGTCGCTCCTTTGCTAGCGAAATCGCCCGGATAGACCATCAGGAAGTTATACTATAGTAAGACTAATTGAGAGGCGGGGGTTACCCGCAGCCAGGGTGAACAAGTCCTAAGGTGACGCGATACGTGCTGCTTTAGCATCGTCGTACCACCAACCGTCGGGGAACGGTGCCAGCAAAACACCATCGGGCAGTTCGGGTCGTCCAAATTTGTTCCAGTAGACAATACGCGTATCGCCTCTTGCTTCCAGCGGGTACTGATAATAATTCCACATTAAAACGCGATCGAGGGCACGAATGGACGCCACGTAGCCGTCAAAATCTGCGGCGTTCAGAGCCCGCTCAACTAGCGCATCAACAGCCGGGTTGTCTATCCCGGCACTGTTCCAAATGCGCTCTGACTCGGAATGAAAATTAGGTCTCAATTGCCAGGAAGGGGGATTCTCAATCCATCCGGGGACAAGAATTGCATCGTAGTCCCCCTGCCTGCGAAAGTGATCATAGCTGGTACCATCCATCATCCGAATACTCGCCTGAATACCTAGCGACGCAAGCGATCGCACGTATGGCAGCAGTATGCGATTGTGGCTTTCCTGACTAATCAACAACTGTATTTCGAACGGCTCACCCTGCTTGTTAACCAGCAGCTTATCCACTATTCGGAAACCTGCTCTGGTGAGTAATCGCTGGGCAATCGACAGGCCTTCACGATCGATACCTATGCCATCGGAGCGATGAAAAGAAAAAACCTTGTCGAAGGCACGGTCAGGTACATGGCCCCGGTAACGTTCCAGTAGCGCCATCTCTGCCTTGCCGGGCAACTCTTTAGCCGCATATATTGAGTCAGCAAAGTAACTGTTAGCCCTCCGGTGTTCTTCGCTATGAAACGCTCGGTTTTGCCACTCAAAATCAAAAGCATATGCAAGGGCTTCGCGCACCAATGGATCAGCAAATGGTTGCCGTCGCGTATTGAGCGAGAGACGAAGTCCTGCGCCACTGAGAATACCCGCAGCCAACTTGCCTTTGATGAGTAAACCCTGCTCCAACGCCGGAATCTTGTAAGAAGATAACCAGTGACGTAGATCATTTTCGGTCCAAACGTCAAATAAGCCGGCTCGCAGTGCTTCACGCGCGACCGTGGCGTCCAGATAGTAGTCCCAGCGAATCGTGTCGAAATTAAACCTGCCTAGATTGACAGGTAAGTCTCGCCCCCAATAATCAGGAACTCTCGTGTAAGCAAAGTATCGGCCCGGGATCGCCGCCGCCAGTCGGTATGGACCGCTTTGTATACCTGGATCCATTGTTGCATCTGTTAGATCGCGCTCGCGCCAGTAGTGTGCCGGGACTATTGGTACACCCGCCAGGAGAGGAATCTGCTTCGCCGCGTCAGATGCAGTAGAGATCGCCACTGTGAATGGACCGAGTGCTTCAACGCTGATAATCCATCCAAGCAACCCCTTCCATCCCCCGTCGATTTGTACACGAAATGAATCGAGTGAAAACTTTATGTCGTCGGCGGTAATAGGTAGACCATCATGCCAACGGGCTTCAGGCCGCAGCCGAAATACGATCTTTCGTCCATCACCACTGACGGCGACGGACTCGGCAAGACTACAGTAGTAACCCGATACTTCGTCCGCAGCGCGTACGATTAGCTTGTCGTAGGAAAAGTCATATCCCACCGGTTTGGTCATCGGAGACACAGAGGAATATCGCCAAGTATAAGGAAGCACCAGAGTGCCGCCCTTAGGCGCATCAAGGTTGACGTATTCGAAGTGGGCGAAATCTGGCGCGTATTTCAGATCATAGTTGGGTATTTGTGAAACACCATGGCGGAACGCAAGGGACTCGGCATCCCCTGCGGCTGTCTGAGACAAACAAAGAGATAGGAATAAGCTTATAGTTTTAACCAGCTTGATAGGACAATTGCGCAGCAGTTTCGGATTCTTCCAGATTACTTCTTCGCCCACTACCATTTAATATCTTCCTATCCAAAAAAAATGGCGAATGACCTCGCCGCGGCTATCTTCGACAATTTACTCTTCTCTATCAATATCTTTCCTGCTGGGGCATCACTTTCCAGTTCGTTAAAAATAATCTTATTGGGGTGATGATGGGAGAGGTGGTATGTAGAAGCATGCGCTCTGGACCTTACTTCTTAAAAGGCCGCCAGTTTTGTCCCTCTAAAAACTGCCCTTGGGTTGAGGACGGTAAGCTAAAACCTGAGTTCGAGGACAAAGACTACCGTTA
>JAQWMV010000058.1 GCA_029246605.1 Pseudomonadales bacterium
AGCTTCAGTGTTTGGAGTTGAGTTCGCTATTGCAGATAATCTCTATGAGTCCGTTAACTTGATGGTACCGCTGTCTTTCAACTACACCTATATCAACAGTGAGTTTGACACGGACATTGCAGACACGGATTATTTTGGCAGTGTGAGTAAAGGAGATCCTATTCCGTATATTCCCGACAGCCAGTTCAATCTCAATGTTGGTTTGCAGGGCAATAGCTGGTCTACAAATCTGAGTGCGACCTATGTTGATGAAGTATGTATCAGGGCTTCCTGTAATGCCTTTGAAAAGACCGACAGTTCATTCACCATCGATGTGTCGGCACACTATGACGTTAACGAAAGTACAGGTGTCTTCGCGAAAATCGAGAATTTGCTTGAAGACAAAAACATTATGGGACGTCATCCCTATGGGGCTCGATCCAATAAAGATAGAACAGCTACAATTGGCGTTCGTTTTAACTTCTAAGTGAAATTCTTTTGAGACGTCTATGGATTGATCTACATCTCTATACTGCTGCTTTTCTGGCACCAATACTTATCATGGTGGCAACGTCCGGTGGTCTATACCTAATCGGCATAAAAGGTACCGTAGAGAAAACACCGGTCGAAACGACTGCGGAACAGAATATTGACCCGGCATCTGAGACCCTTGAGGTTGATCTTCGCCAATTGTTAGCTGAACTCGATCCAGATTTCGATTTTGAGTATTTGAAACAAAGTGGTGGCACCCTGGTGACCCGACCCACGTCCCGCACAAACTATGAAATCAACACTTCACCACTCAAGGTGACCCGGATTGAGCCTGATTTACAAAAACACATGATCGAACTACATAAGGGGCATGGTCCGCTGATGTTCAAGACCTTTCAGAAGGTATTAGCGGTCGGTTTATTGTCTATTGTGTTGAGCAGTCTCTGGCTTGGTTTGTCGTCCGCAGGGTTGCGCGTGCCGACCTTGGCAGTCAGCGGGCTTGGCCTAATTGTGTTTGTGTTACTGGCGATGGTGGCCTGACAGGTCTAACCCATGATGTGATAGCCGGCATCTACATATTGGATGGCACCTGTCATGCCTTGAGAATGGGGGCCGGCTAGAAAAGCCATCAGCTCCCCGACTTCCCGCGGCGTGCACAGCCTTTTCAGTGGCGCTTTTTCTTCAGTGGTTTTGAGCAAATTATCGAAATTCTGGATACCCCCTGCGGCCCGGGTCTGTATTGCACTGGCCGAGATCGCATGGACGCGGATATTGTCCGGACCGAACTCATCGGCCACATAGCGAACACAGGATTCAAGCGCAGCCTTCATCGGCCCCATGAAGTGATAGTTACCCATCACCCGCTGGCCGCCGAGATAGGTCATGGTAATGAGCGAACCCTGGGATTTTTTCAGTAGCGGCTCACTATATTTCGCAACCGACAGAAAGGAATGACACGAAACCTGCATGGCGAAGTTGAAGTCATCAAGTTTGCAGTCAACCAAACGAGAAGTGGTCATCTCCTTGGTCGCTGATGCCATAGCATGCATCACAAAATCCAGTTCGCCCCATTCCTCAGTGACAGTGTTAAAAACGGCTTCCAACTGCCCATCGACCGTCACATCAAACGGCAGGCACAGTTTGTCTGCAACACCCAACTCGTCCGCGAGTGGTTTAACATGCTCAAGCGCCTTATCGTTGAGGTAAGTCACGGCGAGTTCAGCGCCGTGCTCTTTGCAAGCCTGCGCACAACCATAAGCTATGCTTTGGTCGTTGGCGATACCAATGATCAGTCCTTTCTTCCCAGCGAGTGATGCCATATATCTATTGTTCTTCTATTTGAATTTGTTAAGAGTAGAGGAAAAATAGCTTCTCTACCACAGGTGCCTCAGGTCTTGAATTAATCACGATGCGCTACTATATAAAGACGTAGGAGAAACCAGTCTCCTTACTATTAAACTGAGAGGAACCATGAGCGAAATTGCCAAAGATGTGACAGACGCTGAGTTTGAGCAAGCCGTACTTGAACGGTCAAAGGAAATTCCAGTTGTCGTTGACCTGTGGGCGCCCTTGTGCGGTCCGTGTCGACAACTGGCGCCGATACTTTAAGGCATTGCGGCGCAGCGATCCACCGACTTTGTACTCGTTAAAATTAACATCGATGGAAAACCCAAAGTCGCTGCCCAGCTAGGGGTACGCAGCATTCCGCTGGTAGTGGCGTTTCGTGACGGTAAGGTAGCTTTCCAATTTCTTGGGGCCCAACTGGCTCCCGCAATAGAGGAATTCATAGATGGCATCCTGCCGGGCGTAGTGGACCAGTTAGTATCGGAATCGCAGGCCCTCATCGCAACGGGAGATCTTGTAGAGGCAGAACGCTTGTTAAACACAGCGATCGAAACCGACCCCCGACATGAAGGCGCACGATTTACGCTGGCCCGGGTACTGGCGGCTAATCTGCGCTTCGATGAAGCACTCGCAGTACTTTCACCTATACCCTCGAGGGGACATGACGAAAAAGCGGCACTGCTCGCAGAAATCCAACTGCAACAAGCCGGAGATGTTGATATAGAAGCATTACAAAAATCCGTAGAGGCCGATTCCTCTAACCTGAATGCCGCGATTGCACTAGGCAAGGCTCTGGGGGCAAAAGATGACTACGAACGACCCCTTGAAATACTGTTAGCAGTTGTCAAAGAAGATGCAACTTTCGATGAGAGGCTGCGAGATTGGCCATGCTGGATATCTCCAAGGTCATGGGTGCGTAGGATCCAATTGCCCGGGCCTACCGAAGCAAACTGTCCTCAGCACTATTCTGATCAAGAATCAGAAGAAGTAAGGATATTTTTTCGCCAGCCGCTGCTC
>JAQWMV010000075.1 GCA_029246605.1 Pseudomonadales bacterium
ATACGATGGAACACGGGTCCCCGCTTACGAAGTAGAATCTCTCTCGCGGTTTTTCCATCTTGGTTAGCGATATCACCATGGGCACCATGATCAACAAACATGTCAAAATGTCGGCTGTCGCTGTCTTTCCTCAACATATAGTGCAGCGCAGTCATGCCATGGATATCGTTGAAGTCGGGATCAGCACCTGCCTCTAACAGGAACTTCGCCGACTCAACCTTACTAGTTTTCACCGCCCCTAAAAGAGGCGGTTCATTTTCTGCAATGGCCTCAAGAGATGCCCCGACATCAACCAACAGCCGTAACATCTCGATGTCTTCTTCAAACGCAGCCCCCATATACAATGCTCTGCAGCGCCAAGAAGAAATCGGACCAATTCGATATTACGGCCACGGGATGCGGCAAACCAGAGCGGCATCGCCTGCCATGAGCCCTCCGTAAATGCTGGCTCATGCACATCGAGGCCCCTGTCCATTAAGCCTTTGGCCAGAGCTATGGCATCTGCAGGTTCTACCCCTTGTTTGTAACTGTCATTAACGCCGGCACAAAGATGCAACCAATTTCTGCCCTTGTCATCGCGATAGGTCAACAGTTCCGGCTTATCCTTAAGCCCAGCCAGGATGAGCTCCGCGTTCAGCGTTCTCATGCATTCAAGCAGCCGCGTTTTGGATGTTGAGAGACTTTTTATCGTCATAAGCTTGTCCTCGACACTCTAATAAACAGCAACAGACCGGCAACCGTCAACACTGCCGCCAACAGATAAGGTGCACCCGGGAAATAGATCGGCGCACTCGCACCGGAAAAATAAGCAAACAACTGCGTCATGACCGGCGGACTCAAAATAGACGTCAGACTCATTGTGCTGGACAAGCCACCCTGGAGTTCACCCTGCTGCGTGCCATCAACCTGCGCGGAGGCGATTCCCTGCATGGCAGGACCCGCAAGCGCACCCAGAGAGCCCGGAATCATGGCGGCATAAATCATCCACGGCAGCGACGCGAAGGCATAGCCGACAAAGGCAATGATTGTAAATGATAGCCCGACAATGCCAGCCACACGAAGACCCGTACGCGGTAGTACCCAGCGAATCAGGAACCCCTGCACCAGTACCATTAATACCCCGATAAACCCCAGTGAGTAACCGATCTCGCGAGGCGTCCAATCGAATCGCTCCATCGTGTAAAAGCTCCAGGTTGATGGCAGCACATGATGTCCTAACTGGTAAAGAAACATGACCAGTACGATCCCGATCACGACAGGGAAATGTCGCAATTGCAACAGCGTGCCGACAGGATTCGCCCGCACAATTTGAAATGGGCGACGATTCTCTTTCGTTAAGGATTCACCCAGGACAAAAAACCCAAAGACCATGTTAGTAAAAGACAATATTGCCGCAGCATAAAACGGCACCCGGGGTCCATACTCACCCAACAGACCACCCACGACAGGGCCAATCACGAATCCCATACCGAATGCTGCACCCATCAAGCCAAAGTCTTGTGCCCGTTTTTCTACTGGTGTCGTGTCAGCAATGTAGGCATTGCAGGTGCTCATCGTCGAGGCACCGATTCCCGAAATAATCCGCCCCACAAACAACAAGGCCAAAGTGCTCGCCATAGCCATCACCAGATAATTGACCCCCATCACCAGCATGGAAAAAAGCAGTACAGGTCGCCTGCCGAATCGGTCTGATAAATTACCAATCAACGGCGCAAACAGAAACTGCATCACTGCGTACATGAACATCAGCCAGCCGCCGTACTGGGCCGCTTCAGATAGTCCTTCGCCGGAGATATCCATGATGAGATCCGGTAGCACCGGTAAAATAATGCCGAAGCCGATCGAATCCATTAAGGACGTAAGAAAGAGAAAAACCAGCGCGTGCCTGCTGGTTGAAGGTATAGCCAAAACCCGAATCCTTGAATTGCACTGAGGCTGAAAGAATAACAGTAACCTTTCCAGGTATCACAAGACAGCCAAGTCCTGTATAAGAGCGCATCAATATGACATGCGGGCGACTACATTGACGAATTTTTCGGGCCTTGGTCTCGGGGATGCTCAAATCGACAATCTGACTAGCCTCGGCTATGAGGAAATGACAACCATTCAGGCCATGGTCCTGCCGACCGCTTTGCTGGGCAAAGATGTCATCGCCCAGGCAAAAACTGGCAGCGGTAAGACCGCGACTTTTTCATTACCTCTATTGGCCAAGCTAAATCCCAGACATTTTGGGGCGCAGGCGCTCGTTCTATGCCCTACCCGAGAACTCGCGACTCAGGTTGCCACAGAAATTCGTCGCTTGATCCGGCATCAACAAAACATCAAAATTGTCATCCTCTGCGGCGGCCAGTCCATAGGTCCGCAAATAGGTTCTCTTGAACACGGTGCACACATCATTGTCGGCACACCGGGACGTATCAAAGATCATCTTCGGAAAAAGACCCTCAACCTTGGGCAGATCAGCACACTGGTGCTGGACGAAGCTGACCGCATGTTGGATATGGGCTTTTTTGACGATATCGAAAGCATTATCAAAGAGACGCCAAAAAGCCGACAAACCCTGCTGTTCTCTGCCACCTATCCCGAGCACATTGAAACACTGAGCGGACGTTTTCAAAAAGATCCTGAAAAAATCAGCGCACCATCATTGCACGAAGAAACACAACTCCAGCAATTGTTCTATCTCACGAAACGCAGTAGGAAACTCAATAGCCTTCAAACCCTGCTCGGACATTATCAACCCGAAAGTGCCATCGTGTTCTGTCATACCAAAGACACCACCCGGGAGGTCAGTGCACATCTCAATCGGAACGACATCCCCGCACTCGCCCTTAACGGCGATCTCGAACAACGGGACCGGGATCAGGTGTTGATCCAGTTTCGCCAGCAGAGTTGTCGTATTCTGGTAGCGACTGACGTCGCCGCCCGAGGCCTCGATATCAATGACCTGCCAGCAGTCATTAATTATGACCTACCCAAGGATCCCGAAAGTTATGTGCACCGCATCGGCCGCACCGGTCGCGCCGGTAAACAGGGGCTGGCGATCAGCCTGCTCGCTGATCGAGAACGCCACAAGCTCGAATCGATTGGTAACTTTCAAGATCGTGAATACGATGTGACACCCATCGAATCACTCAATAACAAATCAACAATGCCGACTCCGGATTATGTGACGCTATGTATCTCTGCTGGTCGCAAAGAAAAGGTCAGACCCGGCGATATCCTCGGCGCACTCACCGGAGATGCCGGAATCAAGGGTAGCGCAGTCGGTAACATCACTGTCAGTGACTACGCGGCCTATGTTGCGGTAGAGACCACGGTTGCCACCGAGGCGATTAAACAATTGGCAGCCGGTAAGATTAAAGGCCGAAAATTTAAGGTTCGGGGCCTGTAGTATCCCTGACCCGATTCATGGCACCACCACCAAAGTTTCCCCGGCGTCAGAATAATTGTATCGAGTAATCAAATAAAGATCAGCTGCTGGCGCTGAATCTTATGATGCTCCACAATATATGCGAAACATCAGACGGAGAACCTCAATGCCAGTGATAGATATGTCCACGCTAAAGCCGATTGATGAATTTGGCTCTAGAGCCTGGGGTGAGGCCGTTGTCGAGTGCTCCATCAAAATGCTTGAGGCCACCAGTTTACCCACTTCAATCACCTGGGCGTTGACCGAGGATTACACACATCCACCTGCCCGCCTGATGGCAGACGGCCGCAAGCATTCGGGCTATTACCTCATGGTCAAGGACGGAAAAGTCAGCGGCGGAGACGGCGTTGTCGAAGAAGCACTGAGGACTCCCGGCTTTCACTGCAGGATGCCCTGGACAGTTATCTGCAATCAGGCCGCTGCCCTATACGGCACAGAGGACCAACGGAAGTGCACCGCTGACGAGATGGTGCTATATGCTGCAATGGCCGAGTACTTAGGGCGTCCGGAAATCAATAAGGACCTCGGTCTGTTAATTGATAAGAGAGGTATGCAATGGAAGAATATCTACTAGACCCTGACAGACACATTAAGGTGGAACATGCCTTTAATATCCGGGAAATTGGTGGTTACCCCACCCGCGATGGACAAACCACTAAATGGCAGCGGTTCCTAAGATCAGATGGCCTACACCAACTCCATGAAGCTGATATGCAAGTGTTACTGGACTATGGCGTTCGCAGGATCGTCGACCTGAGAATGCCAATGGAACTAGAGTCTTCGCCGAACGTATTTAGCGGTTCCGAATTGGTCGACTATCGTCACCGGTCTTTTCTCGACCCAGCGGTTCTTAGAAAATTGGAGCAAGAACCTGTTCAAGACCGGACACATCTACGCGCAGACCGGGGATATCGTGCCTGGCTGGATAGTAGTCAGCCGTTGATCCGCGACATCCTGGTATCGCTTTCGGATGAGGATGCTGGCGTTGCGTTATATCATTGTTCGGGTGGTAAAGACCGGACCGGACTCGTCACGGCGTTGCTTCTGGGACTTGTCGGTGTTGCTGATGATCTTATTGCCGCCGATTACGCGCTAACCGCTCGCTACAACATAAATTCAACGTTGAAGCCTCCCGAATCGGATATCCATAACTGGCAGGACTACGAGGCAGCATACTGCCCGCCGGTGGTCATGCAGGAAGTCCTCGAACACCTGAAACAAAGCTATGGCGGTGCGCCCGACTACGTTCGACACATTGGCGTCACCAATGATCAGGTTGAGCGATTACAGTGTCAGTTACTGGCGTGATGATCCTGACAGGGAACGGTCAATAACAGATTACTCAGATTGAATTGAACACAATAGATTACTACAATCTGTAGCCAAAAACCGTAGAGAACTCCCTGA
>JAQWMV010000086.1 GCA_029246605.1 Pseudomonadales bacterium
CATGGCGGTATTGGTATGACCGACGAGTATGAGATCGGATTTTTCATGAAACGATCCCGTGTCTGCGAACATACCTTTGGCAATAGCGCATTTCACCGTGATCGATATGGTGTTTTACAGGGTTATTAATCCGGTACTAGATTGAGTGTAGCTGCCCAGGCTGATTCATCGCGCAGTTGAAGAAATCGCAGAGCAGCGGTCGAAATCGATCCATATCGACCAGAAATGCATCGTGTCCCTGAAGTGAAGGCAGTGCATGAAACTCTACCTCTCGTTCACCGTTATCCAGTCCTTGGGCTATTTCTCTTTGTTGTTGTATAGGGAACAGTAAATCTGTTTCAACCCCTATTACCATCGCCTTTCGCGCGCCGACTCGTGCCAGCCCGTGGCTTACGGAGCCACCGTGATCGGCAACATCGAATAGATCCATCGCACGTGATAGGTAGAGATAGCTATTCGCATCGAAAGTTCCAATAAACTTATTGGCATGGGCATCGAGATAGGATTCTACTTCGAAATCGATACCAAAAGTGTCTCCGGTCTGCCTTTCCTCTGGCACCAGTTCTCGACCAAACCGCTGTTCGAATTCAGCGGCGCTACGGTAACTCAACATGCCGAGCTTTCTTGCTAAGCGCAACCCCATGGATGGCGGCGAGTCGTAGGAACCGTTATTCCAAATGGGATCGCTGCGTATCATTTCACGCTGCACCGAGCGGATAGCGATAGAAAAGGGCTGAGCCCTTGCGGTTCCTGATATCGATACCAGAGATTCCGCAACATCCGGATATAAAATACTATGTGCGATCGCAGTCATACCACCCATAGAGGCACCGATGACAGCATGTAGCTGTGTGATACCCAGGCTTTCAATCACGGCCTGGCCACCTATCGCGATATCTTCAATGGTGAGTACTGGGAAATCCAGGCCATAAATGGTATTGGTTTGTGGATTAATGCTTGCCGGTCCCGTAGAACCGAAGCAGCTGCCCAGGGAGTTGACACAGATTACGAAGTATTTATCCGTATCAATGGGTTTGCCCTTGCCCAGCATCTGTTCCCACCATCCAGAGGAAGGATCGAGGGTTGATGATGCGGCATGTGCTGAAGGAGATAGGCCAGTAAACAGCAGCACAGCATTGTCTTTCTGGTAGTTTAGTTGGCCCCAGGTTTCATAGGCGATGCAGGCGTCCCAAAGTGCGCCATGTTGCATTTTGAACTCACCTAGAAGCTGGTGGATCTGTCGGGCTGGAGCCATATTTAAGGTTCATAATCTAGCGGACGTTTATTTTGCGCCCGTACCGACCATAAAACCAGTCTCTAGCCCAGAGAAATGTCTACCGATGGACGCATTTCGCCGACGACGCTGAGTACGTTGTGGATGGGATGTGCTTTGAAATCATCCACCAATGCCCAATTCATGGGTTGGTTGCCATCAAGAGCTGTGAATGCCTGCTGTTTCAGTATGTAGTCAAATCGGGGTGCCCACTTTCTTGCACCTAACCGAGCGGTATTGGAACAATTATCAATCATGTGAGAAATCCCTTTGTAATGCATATAGGGATTGAGCGAGTCAACACACTCGATGACAGACTCGTTAACGATTTCAGAATATGGATGACCAGCTTCAAGTAAAACATCGATTTGGGCCATCATCGTGGCGCAATAGACGCCAGCGGTTGTCGGATTGAGCGGAATTTTGTCTTCATCGCGTTTAGCACGTACCCCTTCGCCGACAACCCACATTTCGGTACCATCTATCTGACCCATTGGAAAACGGTCGTAGCGATCAGACGCATTGACTACGCTGCGAATTTCATTGCCGCAGGCAACATCATCATAGATTTCCTGCAGGATTTCCTTGGCAGGGGTGTATGACGCCACATAGGCTGCTTCAAACTTGGATTTGTCATCCCCTTCGAGCTGGTTATAGACAGCGAGAATGCCATCTTTAGAGATGATCCGGGAAATAGGTCCGGTAACAGATTCAGCGGTATTCTCAAATGCCTGCGCGTCCGACATGCCTTCGGATTTGTAACGCTGATACAGCGCTTCGACGATGCCATGTACCCCACCCAGTAGTATGCCGCGCTCACCAAATATGTCTGATTTGTATTCAGATTCGAGCGTGGTTTGAAAGCAATAGGGTGAACCTAGTGCGACAGCCCAGGCGATCGCGTAATCGGTTGCTTTACCATCAACGTCCTGGTGTACGGCGAAGCTCGAGTTTATACCCGCACCGTTAACTTCAGCACCTTGAACGTAAAGACGCCGTACCGATGGTCCCATGCCTTTAGGGCATACAGCGATGACGTTGATATTGTCTGGAAAGTCATCATTTGCGCTGGTGAGATGGCCGAGGAGAAACCCGTGAGACAACCCCAGTGTAGTTCCTGGTTTCATACGCTTGAAAATTTCTGGATAGAGTTGCGTTTGCGCTGCATCTGAAATCAGTAGTAGTACGATATCGGACTCGGCAACGACCTCAAGCATATCGCCGAGTGTCCCATTTTCCTCCGTAAATCCGGCTTCTCGGGCTTCGTCAACGGAGGCGGAGCCTTTGCGTAAGCCTACCTTGACAGTCGTGCCTGTGTTTTCCAGGGTATCCCGTAGATTCTGCGCCTGTGCTGGCCCCTGTGATCCCCATCCAATCAAGCCAATTTGTTTGATATCGGCAAACACCTGGTGCACGAGCGGAAACAGATCCCGCCCCCCTTTGACTACAGATTCGTTGCTATCAGCAACGGAAATTACGTCTTTGTTGAAGACTTTGCTGCCGAAATCTAGGGACATGACCATTTAGTTACTCCGAGTGTTTTTCAGGTGCGCTTTTATACCGATTCATAAAGGATGCGTAAAGTGAATTATTCAAAAATTGGATAAAACAATGTCTGCTCAGTCTGGTCGCTCTACGGGATGTCTGGTAATTCGTTCGATCATATCGCACTTTGTTCCCCTAAGTTCCGGAAATTGTTGGAGTAATGCCTGGATAATTTTCCCGGAATTGGGTGGTTTACGAAGATTCGCCTGTTCCCAAAAATTTTTTACCACCCATGTTACTGCCAAAATCTCTTCTGGAAGAGATTGAGGCGAAACACATTCAGAAGTAATAGCGCACACTGAGGAAGGCTAGATTTGGGCTTGTGCCATACTCAGAGGTGAGTTCAATGGCACCGCTCTGTGAGATTCTTATTGAATCTCCGGTGAATCGATAAAGTCCGATGTCCATATAGATATTCTCTGTGGCGTTGTACTCAGCGCTTATAGATGTGAATGCAGAGCTATCGTCTACATTAAAAACGCCCTGTAATGCGATGCTCCAGAGTGCTGAAGTTCTGAAACTAATGACTGAAATAATGTAGTGTTGTCCGAGAAGGAAAACTCCACCTCGTTGATACGGGATTGTTTGTCGGTTACTAAGATAGTTTGCTGGCGTCTTTGAGCCGGCCCCGTTGTAATGGTACTCAACCTGAGAAAACACGTTATCTCCAAAAGCATAGTCAAGTCCGACTGATGCGTTGGTGTAGTCTTCATCGCCCCGAACTGTTGCTGCCTCAAACCAAAAACCAAAACTCCCTAAAGCGGACTGGATACCAAAGCCAGCCATGCTTTGTCGTGCAAATCGAGACGCTGAAAATTGCAGGTCATTGCCAGCGACGTTCCTCTTGAGCTGAACGAATAATGCCGCGGTGTCCGCAGAGTCCCCCATCACCATCCCGATATCGAATTCTCCTAGTTCTCCTACAGGCGCCTGATAGCGGATGGCATCAATTCCGATTCGATATTCCTGATTAAACGTTTGCACGTTAAAAGGGATAAATACGTCAGTGGGATTGATGATTCGCGCCGAACCTAGTGCAATCGCTTGTCGGCCGATAGTGAGATCGCCGTGCGAAAAATGTAGTTGTATGTTGAGGCGGTCAAGATTTTGGTAGGTTTGCTGTTTGTGATCTTCCGTCAGCGTATTGTCGATATCGGTGAGTCTATATGCTTCATCAGCGATAGCCAGAGTTTGGTTTTCTAGTCCTGATGACCGAGATCTAAAAACAGGGCTGACTTCGTAGTGGAACTCCCAAGCGAATTTGGGGCTGGTTTCACTCCACATAAAACGAAGGCTGTTTTGCGACTGATAGGTTTTATTGGGTTCGAAAACAGGGACCTTGTCCTGCACCAACGCAAAGGATTTTAAATATCCGGAGAAATCGCCATAGCAACAGCTACTGGCGATAAGCAAAAAGGAGAGTCTTAGCATTGTTATTTAGATTTGTCTCTGACGACCTGTCCATCTTCGAGGTGAATCAGACGTTGTGCCCGATCCATTATTTTTTGATCGTGAGTGGAAAAAACGAATGTCATACCGTGGTTTCTATTTAGGTCGCGCATTATATCCAAGAGTGCAATACCTGTCGCCGAATCCAGGTTGGCGGTGGGTTCATCTGCCAGAATCAGGTCGGGGTTTGATGCCATCGCGCGGGCCACCGCAACCCGCTGCTGTTGACCACCGGATAGATGTCCGGGTCTTCTATTTCCCAGACCTTCGAGTCCGACGAGTGCCAGCATTTCCTTAACCCGATGTTGTCGCTCGGTGGCAGCCACGCCCTGTAACAACATGATGTAGTCAATGTTTTCGCTCGCAGAAAGTACGGGGATCAGGTTGTAGGCCTGAAAAACAAATCCTATATGATCCCGCCTAAAATCGGACAACGCTGCACTTGACATATCAGCAATGTTTGTGCTGGATAGCAGAACCTGTCCTGCGGTTGGATTGTCCAGACCACCAACAAGGTGGAGCAGCGTGGTTTTACCTGACCCGGAAGGTCCAATTATTGCGGTGAATTCTCCACGAGTGATCTCAACCGATACATGATCGAGGGCCTTAACACGGACATCTTCATCGCCGAAGTAACGACACAGGTCGCGGGTTTCAATCACATTTTCCATTGTAGAGACCTTTATAGAGACCGTGCAAAGCCACTGCCGGTACGATTCGTGAGGCAAACAGCGCAGGGTAGAGCGCAGCAGCTAAGGTTATTAGTACGATGTATGTTGGAAACAGAACGAATTGCTGTGCCAGGACCTTGGTCTTGATGCTGCCATCGATCGCAATACCCGATACTTCGAATTCACCGATAGGAAGTCCGTAGACCGAAAACCAGGAACTGCTGAGATAACCTATTGTACCGCCTAGCAGGCAGCTAACGATTGTAATGATTAGTGCTTCCAGCATAACCAGTTGGATGATGTTGCCGGGTGTGGTGCCCATGGCCTTGGCGATACCGAACTCGTGAATCCGCTCATAGATGGACATGAACAAAGAATTGATGACACCAAGTGAGACTATGAAAAACAAGACGCCCCCTAGAATGATCGTAACGAAGTTTGATATCTGTATTATCGACGTAATACTGGGATTAAAGTCGAGCCAGCTGATCGCCTCAATGTCGCCGTGGGTCAGTGATTTATAGAGTGGATGCTCGCGATTCTTTGCCAATGCGGGATCGCGGAAACGCACAACGATTTGATGTACGCCGTCTTCGCTCGCTATCAAGCGTTGAGCCGTGGCAAGATTGATGAATGCAAACCTTTCATCCATCTCCCGGGGGCCAAATTCCAATATACCGGATAAGCGAAACAGTTCCTGGCTGGTTTCTCCGGTTCCTACTTGCGCCACGGTCAGTACGATTCGATCATGAAGGGTGACCTCAAGGAGTTCTGCCATCCTTTTCCCCATCAGAATCTGCCGATCCGCACCGGACAGATACTCGCCTGCGATCAGCGCATCTTTGATACGACTGACATTGAGTTCCCGTTCAGGGTCAACACCATAGATCAGTCCGCCGGTCATATTATAGCTAGAGGCAATCATTCCACCGATCATTATCCGAGGCGCATAGTCCATCACGTCAGTCTTGGTTTTGATACCATCGATGACTCTATCGGGGTTGTTGATCATTAGGTCGCTGTCGAAATCATCCATGAAGTCCTTGTGATGTATCTGGCCTTCACCCGTTAGTGTCCGGATAATGGTGTTCTCCATCTTTTCCACAAGTCCCGCTATCGTGCCATCGCTAATAATCAATGCAGCCAGTGAGCAGGAAATTAGCATCACGGTCAAAAGAGTACGTCGGATATTGCGAAATAGATTGCGCCATGCCAATTTTAGGAACAACACAGCTAATGACTCCCCATCGCGATCTTGGGTGTAACGCATGCGGCGCGAATCGCAGGTAGAATCGTGACCAGCGCGGTAAACGAATAAATATATGCAACCGGTGCCAGGAGTACCAAAGGTGTCACGCCGCCTCTTATTTCGCTAAAAGTCACGCCGCCAAAATCGACGGGTTCCGGTAGAGAAAAGCCAACGTTCACCAGCCATGCCAGTATGGGTATCAACAAAATGATGCTGACCAGAAGGCATAAGGTGGTTAGCATCATGGTCTCTGTGAAAATCAGCTTCGCGATAGTCGAGGGTCTGCTGCCAATCGCACGTATGACACCAAATTCTCTGGTGCGCTCAAGTACCGACATCAGGACGGTGTTCAATACGCCGATAGAAATAATAAAAATCAAAATACCGAGCATAAACCTGTTCGCTCGTTTGTCAGATTGCATCGTGCGATAAAACGTTTCGTCAACAACCTGCCAGGGCGACACGGTGATTTCTGGCATTTTTCGATGTAGAGCGGATTCCAGTGCTTTCGCTACAGCCTCGTTGGTATTAGGCTCTCGAACCAGCAATACGTATTCATGTACTGACCCGTCCAGGCTCAAAAAATCCTGAGCTACGGTCAGTGGCAAGTATACGACTCGACTATCAGTGGATGACTTGTTACCTACGATAGCAGTGATGGGGTAAAGATCGTTGGCTATAGATCCATCAGCACCCTGTGAGATCAATACGATTTCGTCGCCAACATCGATAGCCAGTGAATTCGCAATACCTTTACCGATCATAGCTGTTGGCGTGTGTGTGCTGTTGTAGTACTGACCAATTTTTGTTTTTTCTTTCAAGCGAGAAACTTTCGGCTCGAGAACTGGGTCGACACCGACAACCGTTACCGGGGTTGTTTTTGTTCCAGCATAAGCGAGCGCCGGAGAATATACGCGAGGTGCAAACGCTTTGACATCATCATTGGCGCTAAGCGTTTGCTCAACTAATCTGCGATTGTTGATCGTTTTGTGTACCTTGGGTTTTCTATCATAGTCGGCCCAGTGGACC
>JAQWMV010000096.1 GCA_029246605.1 Pseudomonadales bacterium
AACGGGTATCCCCCAACTCATCCAGGTTAGGAATGGAACCTCGACGCCGGTCGTTTGCTGGTAAATCTCGCGAAATACCAGGTTTGGTGGTGTGCCAATAGGTGTACCAATGCCCCCCACACTGGCGGCATAGGCGATGCCCAGTAAAAGAGGCACTGCAAGCGACTTATCTTCTGCTTTTTCGAGGACGGCGAGGGCTACAGGTAGTAGCATGAGCGTTGTCGCTGTGTTTGAAATCCACATACTAAGAATTGCCGAGGCCGCCATAAAACCAAACACCAGGCGTCTGCTACTGGAACCCCCAAACAGATTTAACATGGTCAGCGCAACTCGCTTGTGGGCACCACTGCTTGCCATGGCTGTTGAGAGGATAAACCCACCCAGTAGTAGCAGTATCAGAGGGCTGCCATAGGATTGACCCACTTCTTTTGGTGTCAACACACCAAACAGTGGAAAAGCAGCGAAGGGGATTAGTGACGTTACGGGTATGGGGATCGGTTCTAGTACCCACCAGACAGCGCAGTTAATTGCCACGGCAGCCGTCCAACATGCCTTGTCATCCCAGCCTGCACGGGCCAGCAGGAAGAAAACGATTGCGCCCAGGATCGGGCCGAGGGCAAGAAAAATATGCGTCCGATCCATGTCTACCTCAGAGTAAAAGGTGTGATTATAGTCAGGTCGTCAGGCACATGCATGTCTGGATGATCTAAAAATCGCTATACTAGTGCGAATGCCTCCTTCAATCTTTTGGTACGATTTCGAAACCACCGGCGTCGATGCGATATTGGATCGGCCGCTACAGTTTGCCGGTGTCCGAACTGACCTCGAACTGAATATTATTGGTGAGCCGGTTAATGTGTTCTCTGCACCAGGTGACGACGTCATACCAAATCCTGATGCAATTGCTGTCACCGGCCTAAGCATGCTGGAGTTGAGCGTAACGGGGCTAAGTGAGACTGACTTTTGTAAAGAAGTACTACGCCACGTGAGTGAGCCAGAGACCTGCGTCGCGGGCTATAACAGTATTCGTTTTGATGACGAATTCCTAAGACAAATGTGCTATCGAAACTTCCGCGACCCGTACGAAAGGGAATGGCGTAATGGAAATTCCCGCTGGGATGTCATCGATTTTTTGCGTATGGCGTTCGCATTGCGCCCTGATGGTATCAATTGGCCTTTGGATGAAGGTGGTCTACCGACGTTTCGTTTGGAGCTTCTGACCGAAGCCAACGATATTGAACATGGTCAAGCCCACGACGCAGTATCTGATGTGATTGCAACCATAGAGTTGACGAAGCGGGTGAAAGAGGCTCAGCCTAAGTTGTATGAGTTTTTGTTCAGGCAACGACAAAAAAAGGTATTGCTACAACAGTTGTATCCATTGGGTAAGCAGGCAGTAGTGCATGTGTCGTCAATGTACGGCGCGAAAAGATCCTGTTTGGGTATTGTGTTACCTATCTGTAGCCATCCAACCAACAGTAATGGTGTGATTTGCTACGATCTGACAGTTGATCCGGTGCCGTTAATTGATGCAAATGCTGAAGAGGTCGCACGGCTGGTTTTCTCGACCACTCAAGATCTTGCCGAAGGCGAGTCGAGAATCCCTCTAAAAACGGTACATGCGAATCGATGTCCCGCCATTGCACCGCTCGCGACGCTGGGTCAGGCCCAGGCGGACCGCTTAGGGATAGATTTGTCTTTATGCGAAGAACGATTGCGTCTGCTACAGAAGACCGCTGGTCTGACAGAAAAAATAAATGATGCCTTTGCAAACCGTGAGTTTCCGTCCACTGAAGACCCTGATCGTATGTTGTACCAGGGGGGCTTCTTTGGGTCGAGCGACGTTGCAATCATGGCGCAGATTCATGAAGCTGAAGTAGAAGATTTACCATCGTTTGCCGAGCGCTTCAAAGATGACCGCCTTCCGGAAATGCTGTTTCGTTTCCGTGCTCGGAATTATCCAGAGGGACTATCAGTTGATGAACGTGAACGATGGTTAAAATTTTGTCGAGAACGCTGGTCCGATGGTGCTGCATTGACAGAAAGCTTAGACCGCATAGAGGCGCTGCATTTAGAAAAAGGGGAAGTTAAAGGTTTGGGCGACCTGCGGCAGTATCTGTTGAACATCAGTGCTGATGTCCTTGGATAGCAGGACGCCGTTCAGTTCTATATGCTCGAACTGATAACGAGACATTAAGGAAAGATTAGATTGTCTGAATACGCCATCGAGTTTGAGAGCGTCAACAAATCCTACAACCAGGAAAGTGTTGTCGAGGACGTGTCTCTTGCTTTGTCCAGTGGGAAAACTACAGCTATTGTTGGCGAAAGTGGCAGTGGAAAATCGACACTTTTGCAGATTGCCAATGGCCTTGTGCTTCCCGATAGCGGACAGGTTCGTATCGATGACCGGTCTCTGGACTATCAGAACCTACCCATTGTTCGTCGTGGCATGGGCTATGCAGTGCAAGGTGCAGGGTTGTTTCCGCACTTAACGATCAAGCAGAACGTAACGCTGGTTGCGATGATGTCGGACTGGTCGAAGGTGCGCATCACTGATCGCTATAACACGCTGCTGTCCTTCTTTGGGCTTGATGATGAACTGTCTGATAGATATCCCCATAGTTTGTCGGGGGGGCAGCAACAACGTGTTGGTTTGTGTAGAGCGATGATGCTTGAGCCACCGTTACTATTACTTGACGAACCCTTCTCAGCGCTTGACCCGATTACCAGAGCGTCAATACACGAAGAGATGTTGCGGCTACAGGATGTGTCGATTCTCCTTGTCACTCATGACATGACAGAGGCAGCAAGACTGGCAGAGCATCTGGTGATATTAAAAGACGGTCAGGTCGTCCAGCAGGGCAGCTTTGCACAGATTACAAGCGAGCCGGCCAATGACTATGTCAGTCTTCTCATAGGTTCCGAAAATGTTTAGTCGTGTCTGCCTGGTACTTGTATTAGGGCTTTTCAGCGCCACGGTTTCGTCTGCCCCGATCATTGTGGGTAGTAAAAACTTCAATGAAGGTTATTTGCTTGCGGAAATTATGGCGCAACTGTTGGAAGCTGATGGCTTCGAGGTGGAACGTAAGTTTGGTCTTGGTGGTACGATGGTTTGCTATGAAGCCCTCGTGAATGGTGAAATTGACCTGTATGCGGAGTATACCGGCACGCTGTCTCAGGCGATTCTTGGAACTAACGATTTAACGCCGAAGGTCAGTGAACTCAATAGCCAGGTCAGAGATAGAGGTTTGGCGGTGCTCGCATCTTTTGGTTTTAACAATACCTATGCGATCGCATTGAAGAACGAGCTCGCAAACCGCAGAAAAATATCGAGGGTTTCAGAACTTAGTCAACATCCAGAATTATTAATGGCGTTTAGTCTCGAGTTTCTCAATCGTGAAGATGGGTGGCCGGGTCTAGCCAGGACATACAACCTGTCTGGCAGGCCCACGGGTATAGAACACGGTCTGGCTTATCAGGCTATCGATGAAGGCAAGATTGATATTACCGATGCTTACTCCACCGATGGCGACCTTGCACGCTACGGCCTCACTGTCCTTGAAGATGATCGTGGTTATTTCCCCCAGTATCTTGCGGTCCCGTTTGTACGCTCATCGTTACCGGAAGCAGCCAAAGACAGCCTGGGTCGATTGGCTGGAATTCTTGATGATGAGAAGATACGGGCGCTAAATAGCAGAACGGTAATTGAGGGTAAGAGTTTTGGCGAGGTGGCAAGTACTTTTATCCGTGACGAGGGGCTTGCGGATGTCCCCTTTGAGGAGCAAATGGGCTCCTCAATGCTTGATAACACCATCACCCATCTAAAACTGACTGCCATAGCATTGGGTTTCGGTTGCTTGTTCGGTCTGCCCCTTGGCATTCTGGTTTTTAGAAACAGGTCACTTGCAAGGGGTGTCGTTTATCTTGCGGGATTACTACAAACTGTTCCCTCTATAGCGTTGTTGGCATTAATGATTCCAATATTTGGGATTGGTGAATTACCTGCGGTCATCGCGTTGTTTATGTATTCAATATTACCAATCCTGCGTAACACCATTACGGCGTTGGTGAGCATTGATCCGCTCTTGAAACGAGTCGCTGAGGCGATTGGGCTGCGCAGATCAGAGCAGCTCTGGCACGTGCTGTTGCCTATGGCATTGCCAACGATACTAGCGGGTATCAAAACTGCGGCCATCATTAGTATTGGCACAGCTACGCTGGCAGCGTTTATCGGCGCCGGTGGGTTAGGTGGGCCTATAGTGACGGGGCTTGCACTCAATGACACCAATCTAATTCTGCAGGGCGCCATACCGGCTGCAGGTTTAGCCATTGTGGTTGAGTTGCTGTTTGAAGGGCTCGAACGATTGCTGGTTAAGCCTCACATGCTGCAGGGGCAATTACCGGATTAGTGCTTAGATCCGGGGATATCTTCACTCCCGTAAAATGCGCTCAAGACTTTGCGTAGGTAATCAGCATCTTTGGTTCCTGCGAGTTCTCTAATGGAATGCATGGCGAAGGTTGGCAATCCGACATCCAATGTTCTGACGCCAATTTCCTTAGCCGTTATCGGGCCTATAGTACTGCCACAGGCAAGGTCAGACCGGTTAGTGAATTTTTGGTAGGGCACATCGGTTAGCTCACAAAGATTCGCGAAATATGCTTCTGTTTCGCTATTGGTAGCGTATCGCTGATTGGCATTTACTTTAATGACGGGTCCGAAATTTAGTTTGGGTCCGTGATTTTGATCATGGCGATCATCGTAGTTCGGATGAATGCCGTGGGCATTATCGGCGGAAATCAGCAGTGAATTGGCAATTACTCGATGACGGGTTTGGGTATCGGGAACCAGGCGTTCGAGCACTGATCTTAAAAATGGTCCCTGTGCCCCTGCGCTAGAAACACTGCCGACTTCTTCATGATCGTTACACACCAATAAACTGGTTGCTTCCGGGTTAGCGGTTAGCAAGCTCTGTAGCCCTAGAAAACAACTGAGTAGGTTGTCTAACCTTGCGCTGGCAATAAAGTCAGATTTAAGTCCAATCACAGCGGGCGGGTTGGTGTCGTAGAATGACAACTCGTAACCGAGAATTTTTCCGGATGTGCCATGTTCCTTGCTGAGTTGATCTGAAAGTAATTCTTCAACTGTCATCGTCTCGGACGTTTGCAACAGAATTGGGGGAATATCTTTTTGTGGGTTGATGCTTCGGGAGGTGTTTGCATCTCGATCCAAATGAATCGCAAGGCTCGGAATGACCCCGATAGGCTGCTCGAAGTGAAGTAAACAATTGTGGATTTTCTTGCCGTCGGTATATGTGACCCGTCCGGCCAGACCAAGGTCACGGTCGTACCAGGGGTTTAAGAGGACACCGCCATAAACCTCAACGCCCAGTTGTAGATAGGAGTGTTTGTGAGTAACCGGGTTCGGTTTAACACGTAAACAGGGACTGTCGGTGTGTGCGCCGACCATGCGGATACCGGTGTCCAGGGGATCTTTGTTCCCAACAACAAATGCGATGATAGAGGATTCGTTGTGCGTCACGTAGTAGCGGCCAGGCGCAAGATCCCAGGAATCACGCTCTCTTAGACCACTAAAACCATTGTTGTCCAAGATGGCCGACATGTTGGCAACGGCATGAAATGGCGTCGGTGATTGTGCGATAAAGTTAATGAGATCGTTATTCAGTGATGACATAGGGAAATCCTCGATTGACATGCAGATTCTAACAACTATGATGCGCGACTATAAATAGCACGAGTTCTAACTATGACCGGGCAATTTCTGGTTTACATCTCAATGATCATGTCTATGGGGCTTTCCCTAGGCTGATCCTTTCTGCGTGTAATTCTGGAAGGTACGCAACCTTCCAGTAGATCAACTCAACTTCTGGTGGCCGTATCACCAGAAAACGTTAAACGGAGTTGATTAATGAAAAGACACATCACAACACCCATTTACTATGCCAGTGGTTCGCCGCATCTTGGTCATGCCTACACGACGCTCGTGGCGACCTGCCTGCGGCGCTATGCCGAGATGGATGACCATGAGGTCATCCTTGCAAGCGGTACTGATGAGCATGGACAAAAGATAGAGCAGGCTGCCACACGCGCTGATGTACCGCTCCTCAAATTTGTTGAGGCCCGGAGCAATGAATTTGCGAGTTTATGGCAATCATTAGCGTTGCCTATTGACCTTTTTACACGAACTACGGCAGCGCATCATCAGAGTGTCACTGTAGATTTGTGGCAGCGGATGGCAGCGAACGGTGATATCTACAAAGGCCACTATGAAGGTCTCTACTGTGTGGAATGTGAAGAGTATTTTACCAGCGGTGAGAATTGTCCGGTTCATCGTGTGCCCCTCCAGAAATTTGCGGAAGAGTCCTATTTTTTCAGGCTGTCTGCGTATCAGCAGCGACTGATCGATCATATTAAGGGTCATCAAAATTTCATTGTGCCAATCGCCAGACGAAACGAGGTGCTGGCGCTCCTGACAGAAAACACACTGCGTGATTTGTCGATTTCCAGAACTTCAACGACCTGGGGAATTCCCGTGCCTGGCGACAACCAGCATGTCATGTACGTTTGGATTGATGCGTTGGCGACATATCTGTCGGCCCTGGGTCCTCTTAATAGTGACCGGTTCGCAGAATACTGGCCGAATACAATACATTGCATAGGCAAAGACATCCTTACGTTTCATGCGGTGTACTGGCCCGCCATTTTATGGTCAGCGGGATTAACTATACCCGACTCAATAGTGGTTAATGGCTGGTTGACGGTGGAGGGTCGGAAAATTGCAAAGTCAGACCCGGCAACGATTTTAGATCCTGTTGAGTTGACGGAGTGCGTGACGGTTGATGGGCTGCTGCATTACTTTCTGAAGTCAGTCAACCTGGGCCACGATCTGGACTTTCGTCGTGATATTCTGATTGATGTCGTGAATACAGATCTTGCGAATACCATAGGAAATTTATACGCAAGGTATTCCGGCCTGATGCAGCGCTTCTATCCCGGTGGGTTCGTTGTTGAGGCGCAGCCTAAAAACAGGCTGCTCGATGAAGTTGCAGTGCTCAGCGAACAGTATTTGCATGATATGGAGTCGTTTTCGTTGACTCAGGCATCGAAATGTTTTTTGCGCATTGCAAATCTGGTCAACAAGGATATACAGGATGTAGAGCCCTGGCGATTACCAGAGGGAGAAGCATTACAGCAATATCTAGCCTGTTTGCATCATGTATTGCGTGATCTTGCTATCCTCGGAGAACCATTTGTGCCGGTTCTGATGCAGAAAGCTCGCGGGCTAATTGGTAGTCCTGAGGTCGCTCGTTTATCGGATATTGGGGTGTGGCAACCGCATATTTGTAGTACAGAATCCGAAGTGATATTTCCTAGAGTTGAGTACAGCACTTGATATTATCACTGCTGGTTTTCTACAATGTATGTTGCGCCGATTTGAGATCAGCTTGCGGGCGCGATAAAAGTGCAGCTAAAGAGAGGCCGAACCTGCTTTAGTCGACACTAAACAGGTTTTTTTTTGCCCAATAAGTTGGGCAGCGGAGGAGACATGGGGTTTACGTCGAAGATATTACATGCTGACCGTCGAGGCGGTGTTGAACACGGTTCGATACATAAGCCGATACATACTGCGGTGACTTTTGCCTATGACGACGCGCATGATCTGGCAGCGGTATTCCAGGGACGACAGGACGGCTATTCCTATGGGCGACAGGTCAATCCGACAGTCACTGCGCTACAGGATAAAATTACTCTTATGGAACAGGGTGTAGGGACCGCAGCTTTCGCAACTGGTATGGCTGCCATCGGTACGACACTATTTTCTTTACTGAGAAGCGGTGATCATTTTATATCCTCGTCGTTCCTTTTTGGGAATACCAACAGCCTGTTTAACTCCTTTGCCGCGCATGGCATCGAAATCTCCTTCGTTGATGCGACATCCGTGGATGCTGTCGCTGCCGAAATTCGTGACAATACCAAATTAGTATTTGTTGAAACGATTGCTAACCCGCGAACTCAGGTTTCGGACCTAAAGCGCATCGGAGACCTGTGCCGCAACAATAATCTCGTTTACTTCGTCGATAACACGATAACTACACCGTATCTTTTTAGTCCTAAGGAAGTCGGTGCAAGTCTTTCAATCAACAGTCTGACCAAGTATATCGGCGGTCATGCAAATGCGCTGGGCGGTGCTGTCACCGAGCTTGGCAACTATGACTGGAATGCATTCGACAATTTATACGACAACTATAAAAAGGGCGACGTTTCAAACTGGGCGATCACCCAGATCAAGAAAAAAGGTTTACGCGATTTTGGCGCCTCTCTTGGGCCGGAAGCGGCGCACCATATTTCTGTGGGTTCCGACACGCTTGCACTACGTATGGACCGAGCTACCAGTAATGCACAAGTGTTGTGTGAATATTTGCAAGCTCATCCGAGCATAAAGAAAGTCTATTACCCGGGTTTGCGTGATCATCCGCAGTTTGAACTGGCAAAGTCCTTGTTCAAAGCACCTGGTGCACTATTTAGCGTCGAGCTGAATGAGCTCGATTGTTTTGATTTCATAAATAAACTGGATCTGGTGATCTGTACCAGCAACCTTGGGGATACCCGCTCGCTGGCAATACCGGTAGCACATTCTATTTACTACGAAATGGGCCCGGAGCGACGCGCCTCGATGGGTATTGATGACTCTCTGGTGCGATTTTCTATAGGCATTGAGGACTCGGACGATCTGATCGCAGATTTCGAACAGGCCTTAAGCTGACAAAGAAGCGTTGAAAAGCCTGACGATTTAATTGCTGACGGGTTCGTAACACACGCCTGTGCCGCCAAGACCACAATAACCGTTGGGCACCTTCGCCAGATATTGTTGATGGTAGTCTTCAGCGTAGTAGAATTCCGGTGCGCCATAAATTTCTGTCGTGATATTGCCGTAGCCCTGTTGTTTCAGGTTTGCTTGAAAAACAGCCAGGCTCTTCCCGGCTTCGTGCAGTTGTTCATCGGAGGTGGTGTAGATACCGGAGCGGTATTGCGTCCCCAAATCGTTGCCCTGGCGCATACCCTGGGTGGGGTCATGCGTTTCCCAAAAGAGCGACAGTAAGTCGGAAAAGGGAATAATTTTAGGGTCGAACACCACAAGAACCACTTCGTTATGTCCTGTCATGCCCGAGCAGACTTCTTCGTAACTTGGGTTAGGCGTGATGCCACCGGCGTAGCCGACAGCTGTCACGTAGACGCCTTGCCGCTGCCAAAAATATCGCTCGGCGCCCCAGAAGCAACCCATGCCAAAGAAAGCCTGTTGATGACCTTCGGGGAAGGGTGGCTTAAGTTGATTGCCATTGACGAAATGGTGATCTGGCACTGACATTTCTTCATTACGCCCGGGTAGCGCGGTGTCAGTGGAGGGTAAAGTTATCTTTTGTTCAAAAAGGCCCATGGGCGTTGCTCCAATAATGTCGAGAGTCTTAGGATAGTATAGCGATAGCCGTTGGTTTTGAAACCAGGAGATTGTGAGCTGTGTCAGAATTTGACCGATTTGTAGACCGTCGAAATTCATCCAGTACTAAATGGGAAAAGTACAAGGATCGTGATGTGATCCCAATGTGGATTGCAGATATGGATTTCAAGGCACCACAACCGGTCATCGCTCAGCTGGAGCAACGTTGTCGGCTGGGGGTCTATGGATACACGAAGTTGCCAGAAGAACTTGTCGAGGTATTTCTGGCTTATCTCCAATCAAGCTATTCGTGGTCAGTCAGTGAGCAGGATTTGGTGTTCATTCCAGGGATCGTTCCAGGTCTAAACATCGCTTGCCGGAGCCTGGTTAGTGACGGCGAGGCAATTCTTACAGCAACACCTACATATCCACCATTATTATCTGCCCCTGGCGATGCCGGGCGAGATTTGATTCGCGTACCTGTGGAGAAACAAGACGGCCGTTATGTCTATCCGATAAAAAAACTGGCCGAGTCAATTACGGCCAACAGCCGAATGCTATTGTTGTGCAATCCATCCAATCCAATCGGCAGGTCCCTGACGCGTGATGAGTTGCAGGGCATAGTCGCGCTGTGCCTCAAACATAATCTATTACTGTGTAGTGATGAGATTCATTGTGATCTGGTATTTGACGGTCGCTCTCACCTGCCCGTTGCCACGATAGCCCCAGCCATTGAAGACAGCCTTATTACACTAATTGGACCCGGCAAAACCTATAATCTGACGGGTATCGGTGGTGCTGTGGCTATTATCAAAAATCCAGCATTACGAGAGGCCTTCATCGCTACGAGCGTAGGAATTACTGGCGCCGTCAGTCTTTTTTCGTATCCTGCAATGCTTGCTGCTTATCGAGATTGTTCGGCGTGGCGCGAGGAACTTCTTGCTTATCTTCAGGGCAACAGAGATTACCTGCGGCAGCGAATTGATGAAATGCCGTACATCCGCATGAATGATGTAGAGGCGACCTACCTGGCGTGGATTGATGTGAGCGCACTAAAGGTTAGTGATCCGCTGGCTTTCTTCGAAGAAGCCGGCGTTGGCCTAGCGGCCGGCGAACAATATGGTGGTGCAGGTTTTATGCGTCTGAATTTTGGCTGCCCGCGTAGTGTGCTGGCCACAGCCTGCGATCGAATAGAAAGTGCCCTGCGGTCAGCAGATACTGAGTAACTGTTCCGTAAATCGATTATTGGTATCCCTGAGGTTTTTGCTGAGCAGTGAGCAGACGCCCATAAGAACTTTATTGGCTATCGCTGGATTCTCTTCGTCTAATTTTGTGAAGTCTTCCCGTTTAAGCAGAATGAGCTTGAGATTTGTCTTGGCACGAACTGTTGCAGATCGGAGTGAGCGGTCAATAAGCGACATTTCGCCAACAGATCTGCCTGTCGTGAGCGTCGCGATAGTGTGTCTGTTGTTATCAAGTTGTTTGATAATCTCTACTTCGCCGTCGGCGATAAAGAACATGTAACCACCGTGATCACGCTCTTTGAAGACGTAGTTGCCCTCGTCGTATTCATGGTTGAACATGTATTTTTGAATGATTTTGTAATCGTCGCCTTCCAAAGGATTGAAAACTTCGAGTTTGGGTAATAAGTCTTGTACAGCCATAGCAAGTCCGGAGTACAGTAGATGGTTGAACAATAGTATGGGGTTGTACAATACGTAATACTTGATGATGTCGTTGGTCGCAAAATCAAAAAAGAATTATGGAGAAGATTATGTCCGCTGCTTTAAATATTGCCGTGTTGACGGTGTCAGATACACGTAGCATTGACACTGATACTTCTGGTCAGTATCTCGTCGATGCGCTTGTAGAATCGAGGCATCAGCTAATTGATCGACAAATTGAAATTGATGATATTTATCGATTGCGGGCTCGTGTCTCGAGTTGGATAGCCGACGATATGACTGAAGTGATATTAATCACCGGTGGTACTGGATTTACAACCCGTGATTCCACCCCGGAGGCGATAAGACCACTGCTCGATTCAAGCATTGATGGTTTTGGAGAATTATTCCGTCAGCTTTCCTATGAAGAAATTGGCACATCCACCGTCCAGTCGCGAGCATTGGCAGGCTTTGCGAACGGCACCCTGATTTTTTGTATGCCGGGGTCGACGGGTGCCTGCAAGACTGCATGGAGTGGCATATTGAAGGAGCAGTTGGATAGTGATCATCGACCCTGCAACTTTGCGGAATTGATCAAGCAGGGTGGCCACCATTGAGTAACGGGTTGCATCCTGTCGACGACGTAGTCGAGTGGTTACTGGCGCGTGCAAAAGCTACGGATCAATCGATTGTAAAATCTTTGGATGCCGCACTCGGTCATTACCTGTACCAGGATATTTGTTCACCCGTAGATGTACCTCCTGCTGCAAATAGCGCGATGGACGGCTATGCCGCTGCCGAGGGGGCTCTCGAAGTCGGTGGCGTCTACGAAGTTAGCGATCG
>JAQWMV010000116.1 GCA_029246605.1 Pseudomonadales bacterium
TCCGGAGCGAATATGCGGCTGGTGCTATTCAGGATGGTGCGGGTGCGATATCCTTGGCGCCTTTTGAATAAACCACACCTATGAGTCCGTCCGAAGGAGCAAACTGATGTCAGATAGTTTTATTTTACCCATGGATACCAATGACGATGCCTTAGAGTTGATTGGCGGCAAAGGCCGATCATTGGCAAAAATGTCCAATGCCGGATTTGATGTCCCTTTTGGCTTTCATCTTACGGCGAATGCCTATCGCGCCTTCGTTGCAGAAAATAATCTGCAGGATCAGATTGTTGCCCTTGCTAAACCCGCGCTGGACAATGAGTGGGTTTCCTTTGAACCTGCATCGGCGGCGATTCAAAAGCTGATCACCGCCTGCGAGATATCGGATGCTGTCACCAGCCAACTACGTGAAACCTATGCCAGTCTGGGGTCAGACCCCGCGGTAGCCGTGCGTTCATCGGCCAATGCCGAAGACCTGCCGGGCCTGTCTTTCGCCGGGCAGCAGGACACCTACCTGAATATTAAAGGTGAGGAAGCTCTGCTCGAGGCAGTGCGTAACTGTTGGGCCTCCCTCTGGACAGCGCAAGCCATCAGCTATCGACATGAAAATGAGATTGATCAAGGTTCAGTCGCCATGGCAGTGGTTGTGCAGATTATGGTGCCTGCCGATGTCGCCGGTATTTTGTTTACTGCCAATCCGGCAACGGGTGATCGCACCGAGATGATTATTAATGCCAGCTTTGGGCTGGGTGAGGCGGTTGTCGGCGGGCAGGTCACGCCTGACACCTTCATTATCGATAGAGAATCAAAGCACGTCAAAGAGACTCTGATCGGGCCGAAGGAACAGATGATTGTTGCTGATGGCGAGCAGGGTACCAAACTGACCGATGTCGAAGTCGGTGATCGTGATCAATCTTCGCTGACTGATGGGCTCCTCAACGATCTGGTTGAACTGGCGTTAAAGGTTGAGAACAACTACGACGGTCTGCCCCAGGATATTGAGTGGGCGATTGTCGATGGCAAGATTGCTCTATTGCAATCCCGCCCGATTACCAATCTGCCACCACAACCCCTTGAAGTTGAGTGGACCCCACCCCCGGAAATCCCGGCACTGGTTCGACGTCAGATTGTGGAAAATATTCCGGACCCCACCTGTGAGCTATTCGATGAGCTGTATATCCGCTATGCGCTGCGCTGGGATAGGACGAAAGACGCTTCGATGTACTCCACGTTACATGGCTTCGCGTTTCAGATTATGGATCCAGGCGGCATTACCGGTACCAGGGAGGAATGGCGAGCTGAGAGGCGTGCCATGCTTGATGCAAAGTTAGCTACCCCAGAAGCGATGGCGGTTGAGAAACATGATTTAGATCTATTTGTCAGTAACCTCTCCAATCAAGATCGCGCAGATTTTCAGGAAATGGCTGATGAGCTCAAAAGCGATAATCTGGCCCACGCTGTAACCTCGCCAGACATTAGTGATCCTACCTTTGGTGCATTTCACCAAACGGACACTAATGATGCGCAACATCGTGACTGGCGAGAACGCGCCATGCCGGAACTGGATGCTGCCACGGTCAAATGGACGGCGCTGGATATTGCTGGTGCCTCTGATGCAACCCTGATGGAAGGTATTAGAGAACTGACCGAGGCGGAAGGCTGGTACTGGGCAGGTAACGGCGGACATACCTTTGGCGTTGCCAAGTCTGTCGACGATCAGCTGCAGAGTTTTTTGAGAGATACGCTTCCGGATCATAAATTTACCAGTGGTCTGTTCCTGAGTGGCTTTAAGTCGCGGATTATGTTGGCTAATGACGCGTTGTTTGAGATTGCTAAAGTCCTCAGAGCTGATGAAGATCTGAAATTGTTGATTTTGGCGACGCCGCCCCACAGGCTCATGGGTGAGCTTGAGGCAAGGTCAGATACCCAACAGATACTCAAAGATATCGACACCTATCTTCAGGAATATGGTCATCAGGGATACAGTCTGGATTTTTGTGAACCTACACAGCAGGAAGATCCTTCCGCGTTGTTCGTGACCCTTAAGAACATGGTGCGTCGCAAAGATTACGACCCTGTACAGCATGAACAAGAAGCCAGCCGGAAAAAAGAGAAAGCGCTGAAGGAAATTGGCGAGTTATTGACAGGCTTGCAGTACTGGCAGTTCCGCTATCGTTTGTGGTTTGCCAACAAGTATTACCCGATGCGTGAGGAATCCTGTTTCGTATTGGGTATGGCCTGGCCCGCACTGCGCCCTATGGCCGCAGAGCTGGGAAGGCGAATGGTAGAGGTTGGGACCTTCAAACAACCCGATGATGTCTACCATATGTATAGCGCTGAACTGGATGAAGCCATGACGCTTCGAGCGGATGGTAAGGCGAAGCCGGCACTAGGCGAACTGGCGCAAGAGCGAAGAGAGCTACGGGAGAGACGCAAGCTCCTGCATCCGCCGGG
>JAQWMV010000127.1 GCA_029246605.1 Pseudomonadales bacterium
GTGCAACAAGGTAAGAAGCAGTTGCATCCGATCATATGTCATGACTCCGATGTCGCCAGGCGCGAAACCCTCTCTTATACTTGAATGTGCGGAGACCGTCTCCCAGATTGAAAACCAGGACTCTATCGGCTGAAGGAGCGACTTGCGGGTCCGCATGCCTTCCAATGAGGTGAGCAGGCGCGAGTTCAATTCGCCTTTCAGAGCGATCAGGGTCAGGCGTCGCTGTGAGGCATGATGGCGGACTGTAAGCGAGCCGTATTCCATCCCAATAGAGCGTTCCGCCAAAGTCTCATCAGTAGACGAACCGATCTCCTGATAGAGTGCCTGGTAATCTGATACGTCTTGTCGGGGTGCCCATCTCGTGGGTTGCACCTTGAAGATCCTGGATGCATATTTGACGTTGCATAGCTTTGCCAATTCAGACACCATCTTGCTCTGTTGGCGGTACCTAAACCTAGTATTATCATCTTGAATCCTTGCCACGAACCGCACACCTGCGTCACTCGACAGTTCAGCAATAAGTTCGTTGAGTGTAGGTAACCCCACAGAGGGGTGATCTAGAAGGACGATGCCCCGACCATTAGTCATTGTGAGCACCCGATGAATCGAGCGGTTGATCTTATCTGCGTCGCTGACGTACTCCGGCGCATGTCGGGACCAGAAAGTCGACAATAGCGGAAGATATTTTCGCGAACCTACGTTGTTGGCGATAATTTCACAAACCTGGTAGCCGTCTATTGCGGAGGGCGGTTGCTTACTGGCTGAATCCTCAGCTTCCTCATATAGGTACTGCATTTTCCTCGCGTCGGGCTTGGTCAGGGTGTGTATATGGACGATGAGTCGGGTATCCCGCTTGATGCTGTGAGCACTCTGCTGTAGCAGTCGATATGAAAGCTCTGTGGCCAGCTCGGAATTCGCGAGGTTTCGGCTGAGCCGATTCCGAGTGGCATGTAGATCACAAGACTCGCCAAGCGCTCGCGCGACGTCAGCAAGCCTGACTGATCGGGAGGTATAAATCCCTTTCAGCATATCTTGGACAAACTTGGACGTCGGACGACCGAGCCCTTCAGCAAGCCATTCCCCGAAATTTTCGATTGTCTTGCAGTCTTGTAGGTTGGACATAGCTAGTTACTCTGCTGTACACCATATCTATCCGGAAAATGGTGCGGTTCCGCTAAAATATGTTGAGAAATTAAGGTTTTAGGTAAAATGTCCTCATAATATAAAATATTATTACCTAAAATGTGGATATTTTAGGTTTCAGGGCTATGCCGCAACTTGATGTTCGAGTGACTAAGAGCCACGATCCAGAATAAGGTGGTCTGCTTGGGTTGCTCTTGTGGGACTCTCGAGTTCAAGGTAAGAATTATGCTCATAGTGATACTAAGGTATTAAACAATATTGGGGATTTTAATGAATAACACGCAAAAGATTATGCAATTTTTCATGGGAGCCTGTTTGGCTTTATTTAGCTTCTCATATGCCAATGCGCAAGATGGGAGTAGAGGCTTCGAGATCGAAGAAATAGTAGTTACAGCTGAAAGACGAGAGGAAACTATTAACGACGTGCCTCTCTCACTAACCGCTTTTAATGAGCAAGCTCTTGAACAGCTTGGAATTATCGATGATCAGGATCTTGAGGCTTTGACTCCAGGCCTGCAGTTTGGCCAGGAAGAAGAGGGTGATGGACAAGGTACTACGATGCGCGGCATCGGCACTTATACTGGCGGTGCGAGCCATGCAGATACGGCGGTTGCCGTCTATACCAATGGAGTTTACAGTCGGTCTCAAATGGGTATTGCATCCAATATGTTCGATATCAATCGAATTGAGGTCGCTCGTGGTCCACAGGGCACGTTGCATGGTAAAAACTCGATTGGTGGATCTATCAGCTATTACATGAATAAGCCGACTAAAGAGTGGGACGTTCGCGCTATGGCGGAAATAACCGACCAAACAACGCAGCGTGTTTCTGTTGCCTTTGGTGGTCAGCTGATTGGGCCATTTAGTTTCCGAATTACTGCTGGTAGCTTTACCGGTGACGGCGCTCAGCCAAATATTGGACTTGGTGGTGATTATGATGCCCCTGACGTGATCAGTTATGCTCCTCAGCTACGTTTTCAGTCTGGTGCACTCGATATTAATGTGCGCTATTCATACAGCCACGACACTGGTATCCCCAGAAGTCCGTTGATGTTGTATAACCCTGACAGAACTATTCCATACATTTGCGAAGGACCCTTTGCGGAAAATACGGTGTACGATCAACTTACTGATGATAATCTCACGGGAACAATTAATGGTGTCCCATATTCATGTAACGGTAGTTACGATGCGCCACAAAACCCCTGGTATGGCTATAATGAAGCTTCTCCTGCCGTAGCGGACTGTGGCCGTGCAATTGCTAATAATTGTGATGGTTTGAAAAACATACTTAACGTTAACCGTCCTGGTACCTCAGATATCCTTAGAGAAGGCTGGGAAGTGAATGCTGCACTTGAGCTTACTGACGGTTTGGTTCTCGAGTATGTCTACGGTGAGAATGAGCTGTATCAAAATACCTCAAGGGACCTGGATCTGACTAATCAGATTGAAGCACCTACGCCAGGTGGTACTTGGTATGATCGTCGAAATCGTTCGCCTTTTGAAATGGACGATACTTCTCACGAGTTGCAGCTTGTTTCAAATTTTGACCAAAAACTGAACTTTATTGTTGGTTATTATGAGCACGAAGGTTTCAATCTTTGGGCGATATCACGGGACAACTTTTCCTGGGATCCGGCGGGCTATGGGAACACTTTCGCGGCATGTACGGCGGCTGGTTTTGAGGGTTCTGGCAGTGACTGGGGTGGAGATGATACTTACTGCACCGGTGATCCAGCGGGAGACATATTGAATATAGATCCTGATGACAACATTACCCAGAACTACTTCGGTACTGATTCAATTCTGGAAGCTCAGGCCTATTACGCGCACGTTACCTACGATCATAATGAACAGTGGTCTTTCGCGGCGGGTGCACGTAAAACAAAAGATACTAAGTATCGCAACGTACAATTCATTTATTGGCAGAAAAATGATGTGAGCTACTTGGGAGATCAGCCGTTTACTACCGTTTATCAAGCTGTTGAAAAGCCAACAAGTGCTAATGCCCAAGAAGCGGCGCCTAAGGTGTCTTGGGATGCAGTCATCTGGGCAGTTGACGCAGAGTATCGACCAAGTCAGGATTACATGATTTATGGTCGTATTTCTACCGGATATCGTGCCGGTGGATTCAATGATTCCAGCGCCTACAATCCTCCTATTAAAGAGGAATACCTCCTTAACTATGAGGCTGGGGTTAAAGGGTTATTCTTGGATCAGCGTCTTAACATGCAATTTTCAGCATTCTTCCAAGATTTCCAGGATCGCCAGCAGGTAGCTGAAATGGATGCGGGCTTACCACTTTGTTCGCCTAACCAATCTACGCAATGTTTGCAGCCAACGGCTTCAAGCCCTTTGCAAGAGTATACGACGAATATCCCAAATTCTGACATCTATGGTTTCGAATTACAGGGGGATTATTACGTTACTCCGCAGATCAAGGTGGGTGGTTATTACACTTTGCTAGAGTCCTCGCTCGGTACGTTCACAGCAACAGCACTGGGTGATCCGAGTCCACAAGTAGGTGTTCACACTTACCTGGATCAGGAGTCAGGAGAGCAAAGAACTGCTGCCTATACTTTGCCAAAGGATTGGACGGGCAGCAGATTGCCTCAGCAGCCGAAGCATAAATGGGCCATTACAGCCTCTTATGAGACTACATTCGATGCTGTTCCAGGATCGTTTAATTTCTCAGGCTGGTTAAACTATACTGGCGAGAGATACCCAATGGTGCGTAATATCGAATCTCAAATAATGGCAGCGTATAATCGTTTGGATGTGAGAGCCACTTGGACCTCACCCGACGAGAGGTTCACCGTATCAGGCTTCGTTCAGAATGTAATGGATAAAGCTGGCTTGGTTGCTTATCTGCCATTTGGTGGCGGTACAAACCCGCTTTATGTTCCAAAGGGAACGCTAAGTGATCCCAGAAGGGCAGGCGTAATCATTAACTGGAAAATGTAATAACGTCGCTTTAGATGGGTAGTTTATCTACCAGGTCTGTCTTTTGACAAAGCCCTCCACTTAGGTGGGGGGCTTTTTTTATCTGTACACTAGAAAATCTGATTTTGAGGATTGGATTAAACTTTTAATGATTATTGGCTCAATCATCAGACAATCCTTAAAGTATTTCTTCTGATTGATATGATTAATCTCTAGTATCTTCCGGGATCAAATCCTAAACACAGCTATTTTGCGCGTTGTCATAGTTTATTAACTAAACGATTTATTGCTGCCGGTATGTGATGAGCGCTGCTATGCCGAGGGTTAGATTTTATTCTTACTCAATTGCTTTTTCTTTAGTCGTTCTATTCGGCTCTTGGTCGTTATTGGATTCGATTCGATCTGACATTGGTGCTTGGCACGGCTTCAATCATCTTCAAGTAATAGCGTGCGGTGATTGATCTTGAAGTCGTCAATCGTGATGAAATCCACGGAGGTTTTTCGATTCCAGTTATAGGCGAGTGGGAGCTATCTACTGACTGTTGACCTCATCTAGTCACATTTCAACGTAACCATTCGAATCACCTCGCGTGTACCACAGGAGGTATGTTGTATCCGCAGGCGATGAACTATTCATAAGGGATTCACAGCTCAATGCTTTGGCTAGCTTATGAGAGGTTATATCGCCATTTGCTATTGGGGATAGCCCCATTTCGAGGATAAAAGTCAGTCTGTAGCCGCAGGTTAATATGGCTCTAGCGTAAGGCCATTTAGCAGCTTAGCTAAGGTTAGTTAGAAGGTTTTCTCTGAGCGAGAAAACCCATTTAATGGACTTGAGTATGATTTGCCAAAAAACATGCCTTTTAGCGCGGTTTTGCTGTGGATTAATAAGCAGGTAGGCCTGACGTCTAAGAAAGTCGGAAGATCTTTTGCACTTAGAGAGGATTAAGGTTGCTGCGTACCTTCGAAAAAATGGTTTGCGAAATTAAAGGCATCTCTGCCTACTTCGATGCCAATTAATCTGCCTGGGATATCATCGGCTGGTGGATGCAGACCACCCCATATTCTTGATAAACCGCATTGATCTGCAGCATCTTGGTAGGTTGCCCATTGTAAAGTCATATCGACACTAGGACCATTTTCGAAGACGAGAAATTTGTCCCTCTTTATTTCGAATCCACTCATTCCACCAGGGAAGAAGGGATCTCCTGTAACTGCAGTGAGGACTTCTGCTGCCGCCCTAGAATATGTGGAATGGCCAGAGACGTATCCAGCAAAAGGAGGAGTGACGAATGTTGGGCGCTGGTAGGGAATCCAGTCTTCCGCTAAAATCCATGCTACACCGGCGACGTCTGAATTAGGATCTTCTATGTAATCAGGACCGCGCCAAGAATTGAATTTAATTTTGCCGACGTGCTCGTCTCTGAACCCAGATAGGGCATCGGTGGAATCGACCAGTTCGATCATTCCTTCTTGCAGCGGTATGCCGTTAATGTCATAGGAAGCTGCGCTGGGATCAGTGCTTTGGCCCAATTCGGCTAAAGCTCTCAATGCCGATATAGGCCGTATATAGTCATACCACCCTTTTATGCCCCAAGCACTCACGGCGGCGTCGTGCATTGCTCCACCTAGTGTAAAATAGGCCTTGATGTCCCACTCCAGGTCTCCTAGTGTGGGGCCTGATCCAGCAAAACGTTTCTCCAATAGTGGATGATCGTTTACCTCATTGAGAATGACGAACCAATGCCCTGGTGGCGTTTCTGACTCAGGTCCGTCTGCCCAGAATTCCGCTAGAACCCTTGTATAGTCTCCCCTCGGCACAAACTGCGCTTCATAGGAGGCCCCTGTAGCAGGATTTACATCATATCCCTCGCTATTATCGCCTCCCTGGGTCAGGTTGTAGAATGCTGGATATTCTGTGGGTAATTGCGGATATGATTGGATATTACCGAGCGCAGCTGGAGATATATCCACCATGACACCATCTGCTAGATCAAGATGTGATGACCAGATGGCAACGACGGAAAAACCCCATCGGTAGTCCTCTGCTGCCTCACCCTCGAAAGTGGGAGGTGCCCCTGGATCGTGATAAACCCAGTAATCGAATCCATCCCTCGAATAAATACTCAAGTCATCCTCAGAAAGTGCGAAGGGTATGACTGAACCCCATTCCGCGCCAAGGAACTCGGGTTGATTCACCTGAGTATTGTTTACGATTGTGCCAGGAGCCTGAACAGCTGGATTACCTGCCTGATCCCTAAATTCGACTAGCGATAGGGGTTGCCAACGATTTAGGTCAGTGATTAAGGGGTTTCCTGACAGTTCAGGGCGAAGTTCTCGATTAACGGGCTCGTAGTGTCTGTTGGTATAAAGATTCTCTTCGTTTGAGCCATCAAGTAGGCCAAGGTCTATATAACATTGCGCGATATAGTTACCTAATGACGCGGCAGAGCCGCCACTAATATCGGTCGAGGCGTCATCGACATCAAATTCCAGATAACCCATTAATGCCTCAGCATCAAGCGCTATGTTTCGTGCTCCGGGTGAGTCGATGAATCGATGTCTGATAAGTCGATACGCTGCATAACTTATCGCTTCTGCTCGGAGAGATTCCGCATTTATAGGCTCGACGACCGACGTAAAGTCACAATTGACTTGGCTGGAGTCACCCAATAGCCATGGTCGTTCTATCTGTGCGTAGGCGGCCCATGCATCGTACATGGCCGATGATATATGGAAGAGATTTCGTGCGTGCACAACCGGCCTTGCATAATCGTTACGAATAGCTTGCAGTAAAACTTCATTCCATCGACGAGCAATTGATGCATCTGTATCAGGAGCAACACCGGGTAAAAAGTTAGCCCTAATATTAACTGGGCTTGTATTTGGTACGGTAAAGGTCGTAATCGAATCGCTGGGGCTTTCAAACAAACCGCCGTTTTGGCTGGACCAGTGTGAAAAGTAGTAGTTTGTTTCTGCAGGGTCTGCAGTGATACTCACTACATCACCAGCTGATACGGTCGCTGTGCCATTACCGCCCGCTACTTCTAGTCTGATATTAGTGCCAGCCTGACTGTTTATGGCGCCAGTAGACTGTCCACCTCCACCTCCACCGCCACAGCCACTGACCGTCATTATTAAAACAACAGCAATAGAAGAAGCGCTGTGCGTAGAGATTAGTTTTTGTCTTAAGTTCACTAAACGATTATACGATTAACAATGCAAAAATGGTCAACTCTCTAAGTTATGTATACACGCCTGCTAATTTGTGCGCTAAGCTCGTTCTCTTCATGCCCCATTCCTTGCCATTATGTCGTCTAGTAATCCTATCTGCCTGGGTTACGTTTTCTGGAGTCGGATGTGGCGGTGGCGCTTCTTCGACGACCTCCCCCGCTCCCTCAATGCCTCTCCAAAATAATTCACCCCCCACAGAGGATACTATTGTTTTCGTGAGGGTTGATGATTCTGGATTGAGTAGAGCCTATTCCACTGATGAAAAAAAAGATGAGAAAACGCCTTTTCTCAGCGGGGGCATCGCGGCGGCCGATGTCGATAAGAATGGATTTGTGGACTTGATTGTAGTCGGCGGGAACAGTCAACCTCATCATTTTTACTCTAACGAAGCTGGTGTCTTTGTAGAGAAGGGAGCGGAACTAGGTATTGATCTGGTTAATTGGGGTAGTGGACCCGCATTTGGTGACATTGATGGCGATGGTGATCTAGATCTTTTTATTGGAGCGGTTGAGGATGATCCGATCTATCTATTTGAGAATCGAGGAGGTGAATTCGTTGATATAACTGTTGCTGCTGGCCTTATTCTTACTGCTGATAACACTATGTCCGGGACCTTCTATGACTACGATCGAGATGGTTTTCTCGACCTGTTTCTCACCCATTGGGAGGTTGGGCGGTATTCTGGTCAGGACACTGAGACAGTGTGGCGCAATAATGGTGATTTAACTTTTACCAGTAGCAGTATAGAGACAGGTATAGCTGAAAATCTTGTTGAGGGATCAGTTGATTGGAGCTTTACACCGAATTTCAGTGATATTGATGGTGATGGTGATGGTGATCTGCTGATGGCTTCCGATTACGGTGAGAGTCAGGTGTATCGCAATAATGATGATGGTACGTTCACCAGAATTACAGATCGTGAAGTTATCGTTGACCAGAATGGTATGGGTGCAGCGATTGGAGATTACGATAATGACGGTGACATGGACTGGTTTATAACTTCTATTCATAACCTCGATTTAACTGGCGAGGAAGATGACATTATTCGAACACTGTTCGGCAATCGCTTATATCGGAATGAAGGCAATGGTATTTTCTCAGACATCTCAAATGGTAGTGGGATAGCGAATGGAGGTTGGGGATGGGCTGCTTGTGCAGCGGATTTCGATAATGATGGTCTGCTAGATATTTTTCACGTCAATGGTTGGATGGATAGCGGGCTCGGAGATTTCACCTCGGACCGGGTAAAATTTTATCATGCCGTAGGCAATGCTGAATTTCGAGAGCGCTCAAGGGTTGTTGGTTTAGATGATACCGGACAAGGGAGAGGACTCGCTTGTTTCGATATAGAGCGCGATGGAGACATCGACATTGTTATTTCAAATAACTCGGATGAACATTTACTGCTTTATCGGAATGATTCTGAAAATGATAACCACTATCTTAGCGTACGCCTTATCAGTCCAGGTGCGAATAGTCATGGTATTGGCGCCCATATTGCAGCGGTTATACCAACCGGGGAAAGACAGGTACGTGAAATGGGAGGTAGCAATAACTTCCTTTCACACAATCCCTATGAAGTTCAGTTTGGCTTGGGCGCAGCGAACCAGGCGGAAATCACAGTGACCTGGCCAGATGGCTCGGTGTCAACGCAGACCGCCGAGGCCGATCAACAGATCACAATTTTCCAGCCTGCCCCCTAACCCCTATCTACATAGGCACATCGGTCACACAGACCTCAGGCGACGACAACCATCTTTTGTCTTCAGCCATGCGACCATCCCAGCCGCCTATGACATCAATACGCTCATCAATAATTGCCGCAGCAGGTGACGATATTGGTTTCGGCAAGGTAAAACTGACTTCCCATTCACCGCCTTCAGCCATGCTAAGCACGTTACCGCAGAATCCTTTCTTGCCACCCGCCGGCGTAGTGTGCCCACCTACCATCCAGATACGCCCGTTGTTAACGAAGGTAGCGCCCTCGGAATGTGAGTGCCCATAGGGTAACGTGGGGCCTTCGCTCCAGGTGTCACTGGCGGGTTCCCATTTAGCAACAGGCATATCGGGCAGTCGTTCCCAGTTCACTTCGTAGGCGGGTTCAGTCATTGGTTGTTCTTAGAAAATTCGTAAGCGCAGAGCATATCACCGTAGTCCCTCGCTTCCCGCTTTGTCCTAAATCCCAAAGTTACTGATATACCGCTGACGATGAAAGGTCTGATTGCCGAACATGGCTTCACAGGCGCGAGCCCGCTTCAGGAAAAAACCGGCGTCGAATTCGTCAGTCATACCGATGCCACCATGTATCTGAATCATGTCGTTGGTCATGTCGTGCAGACACTCACCCATTTGGCACTTGGCCAGTGAACAGAGCTGTGACCTATCCGTCTGGTTGTCATCAATGGCATTGAGCGCAGCTTCTACGCAGGATCGTGCTAATTCCAGTTCCATGAAGTGCGTAGCTGCGCGGTGACCCAGTGCCTGAAACGAGCCGATGACCTGACCGAACTGCACACGATTCTTAAGGTAGTCCAGGGTTCGATCAAATGACT
>JAQWMV010000128.1 GCA_029246605.1 Pseudomonadales bacterium
CATCCATATTTCGATAAGTATCCATACTGTCAATGCCAATACTGATAAAGAAAATAGGTTTAGTCACGGTTAGGTTGAAAGAGATTGAGGTGCTTAATTGGCCATCAGACACACTGATCGTGATGGAAGAAATCGAGTCTAAATCATCCATCACCGCCGAGCCGGATAACAACCCCGAAGCTGTGTCAAAAGTTGCCCATGCTGGCATACCAGAAATACTAAAGACCAAGCTATCACCGTCCGCGTCATTCGCAGATGGCGTAAAGTTTAGCGCTTCGCCAACCCTGATCGTCGATGTGCTTCCTGAGATAGTCGGTGCAGAATTTTGTACAACAGTGACGAGCGAACTGCCACCGCCACATGAACTAATTACCAGCAACGCGCTACCGACTAAACCCAGAATTCTACATATACCCATTTTCCCTCCAATTGACGAACGAGAATTACCCAAACCATTCACCACAGTTAAACAAGAGTGTTCACTTTAGACACAGTCGCTGAAAGTTTGTTCACAGTCGCTGTTAGTGTCTTCATTTTGGTTTCCCCTGAACTAAGGAATTACTTGGAGTTTGGCTTATCAAGCCAACATTAACCAAGAAACTTCCATAAATTCACGACTTATTAAGTATCTGCTCAGGTACTACCAATAGTCAGGCAGACACGAAACCCCAAGTAGGTTCTTATAAGCCTTTGATTTAAAAGTATATTTACTCTTTTTTAATTCCGAAAAACCAGTAAACACGGGCTTCCAAAGCTTACCCGCTGCTATTTTTAAATCGCCTGATTAGGTTTTTCAAAAGTGGCTTCTTGTGAAGTTGCGAGGGAACAACTCAGATTGACAGCAGTAGCAGGCCCCCCCCGGCCCCCAATTTCCGCGCAGGTCTTTAAAAAAGAGACAAAAAAGATTCCTACTTGTTACCCTGGTGTTACCTTCACGCAAAATTTCGCGACAAGAGGAGTTGATCAATTGTATGCAAACTATTGTTTTCAAATGTTAATTTATGGTCGGGGAGGCGAGAATTGAACTCACGACCCCTGCCTCCCGAAGGCAGTGCTCTACCAGGCTGAGCTACACCCCGACACGGAAGCGGATTATATATTAATTCGACCGCTCGATTACAAACTTCATCAGATCTTCCATGGAGTCTCGATATATCGAGGGTGTGACTTTCGCAATGCTGCCCAGCGCCTCTGTGCATTCTTCGCGCGCAGATGATTCAGTGTATTGCAGCCCACCAGTATCTTTTACGGTGTTGATAACCGCGGACAGGTTTTCGACACCACCGGACATAATGGCATGGCGAATGAAGTTCGTCTGGCTTTTGTCGCCATTTCTCATGGCGACGATCAGTGGCAGCGTCACCTTGCCCTCGGCGAGATCATCGCCGACATTCTTGCCGAGATCCATTGCGTTGCCTTCGTAATCCAATAAGTCATCGATCAATTGGAACGCCAGACCCAGATGCAAGCCATAGTCTCGAAGGGAAGACTCTGTTTTTGGATCCGCACCAGCCAGTACGGCACCTGCGTGCGATGCGGCTTGAAATAACATCGCTGTTTTCCGAGAAATAACCTGCAGGTAGCTCTGTTCTGTGAGATCGGGGTTTCTGACGTTGGCTAATTGCTGAACTTCACCTTCAGCGATGGTATTGGTTGCCGAGGAAAGGATCTCCATGACCCTGAGATGACCGATTTCAACCATCATTTCGAAGGCTCTGGAGTGTAGAAAGTCGCCGACTAGCACGCTTGCCGGGTTTCCCCATGCAGCATTGACTGTTTTTCTGCCACGTCGCAGGTCGGACGCATCGACGACGTCATCGTGTAACAGCATGGCGGTATGCAGAAACTCGATAACTGCCGCAAGCTTGATGTGATCACGTCCTTCATAACCACATGCCCTAGCGCAAAGCACTACTAGTAAAGGCCTGAGGCGTTTTCCACCAGCATCAATGAGGTACCCTGAAATCTGCTCCACGAGCGGAATATTGGACGTTAGGCTGTTTTTGATGAGCTCGTCGACCGCTGAGAAATCGTCGACAACGGACTGAAAAAAGTCATGTGACATGAAATATCGTGGGATTACCCGAAATGAGAGGCCTGTGATGCTATTTCCGCGGCAATTGCGTGTCAAGACAAACCCGTTACAGCTTGCGTGCCGGGCGGCCATCGCTTAGAATTGCGCGTCCCGAAATTGGACGCTGCCGGGTATTTTCAACGGCTTAGGGTCAATAATGTGAGTATAGACATGTACGCGGTAATTAAGAGCGGTGGAAAACAGCATCGTGTAGAAGCTGGTGAAATTTTGAGGCTGGAAAAGTTGGAAGTCTCAGAGGGTGAGTCAGTGGATTTTGATGAAGTGATGATGATTGGTGAAGGTACCGACGTTGAAATCGGTGCACCCTTTGTGGAGGGTGGCAAAGTGACTGCCGAAGTATTGAGTCATGGTAAAGGTACCAAAGTTACGATCGTCAAAATGCGACGACGTAAACATTATCGTAGACAAGGTGGACACAGGCAGTTGTTTACTGAAGTTAAAATTAAAGAGATTACGCGGAGTTAATAGCGATGGCGCACAAGAAAGCAGGTGGTAGTACACGAAACGGTCGCGATTCCGAGTCAAAAAGACTGGGTCTTAAGATCTTTGGCGGTCAAAAGGTCATCGCGGGCAATATTATTGTTCGTCAGCGAGGCACTCGTTTTCATCCGGGGAGCAACGTTGGCTGTGGTAGAGACCACACACTATTTGCTAAGGCGGCTGGGGTAGTAGAGTTCACCGTTCAGGGACCAAAGCAACGAAAATATGTCAATGTTGTGGCTGAGGCGTAACTAACCCTCCAATTCAAAAAGCCCTGCATCGACAGGGCTTTTTTTTACCTTAGAATTGTCACCATAGATTGTTACCACACATTGTCTCCAAACAAGGTGTCAGACCATGAAATTCATAGATGAAGCCAGTATTAAGGTGATCGCCGGAAAAGGCGGGAATGGCTGTCTCAGTTTTCGGCGCGAGAAATATATCGCACGCGGCGGGCCTGATGGCGGCGACGGTGGTGATGGGGGCAGTATATATCTCATTGGCGATGCGGCATTGAACACGTTGGTGGACTTTAGATTTCAGCCAAGGTATCGCGCGCAAACGGGTCAGCAGGGTATGGGCACTGATTGCACAGGTGCCGGTGGTGACGACCTGCTGGTGCGTGTACCGATTGGTACAAGCGTATTTGACGACGAAACCCAGTCCTTTCTCGGGGATGTCAGTAATCCAGGAGATAAGCTTCTGGTGGCGCGTGGTGGAAAGCATGGTCTTGGTAACGTGCATTTTAAATCTAGCACCAATAGAGCGCCACGTCAGACGAAACCGGGAGAGGAGGGAGAAGTCAGGGATCTCCGCCTGGAGTTAAAACTGATTGCAGACGTTGGACTCCTGGGTCTACCCAATGCCGGCAAATCCACTCTCGTTAATACCGTATCGGCGGCACGACCTAAAGTCGCTGATTACCCCTTTACGACCCTGGTGCCGAGTTTAGGTGTTGTTTCCGTTGGAGACGATGCGAGTTTTGTGATTGCAGACATTCCTGGTCTTATTGAAGGGGCGGCTGATGGCGCAGGTCTTGGTGTACAGTTTCTGAAACATTTATCGAGAACCCGTATCTTGTTGCACCTTTTAGATGTTCAACCCATTGACGGATCTGATCCGGTTGAAAACTACCATGTGATCGAACGTGAGCTCGAGAATTATAGCCAGGCCATTGCGGACAAGGAACGTTGGCTGGTCTTTACTAAATCAGACCTGCTATCGGAACAGGCACAAAAGCAAAGAGTTTCAGAGATTATTGATGCCCTGTCATACCAAGGCCCAACTTATAGCATTTCCGCGGTGAGCCATCAGGGGACAGATGAGTTGATGCAGCTTGTCTCCCAGCGTCTGGATGAGCTAAGCGAAGAGGCAGAGGACATAGCGGCAAGAGAAGAGGTCCATCAGTTTTCGTTGCAAAAACGGCAGGAACGCATTGCTAAACGGCAAGTTACCAACGATGACACCAATAACGATGACGATATAGACGATGCTGATATAGAGGTGCATTACGAACCATGAATGCTGGCGATGGCAACTTCGATGTAGGTGATACCTGGGTCGTTAAGATTGGTAGTTCTCTGCTCACCGAAAATGGGCGGGGTCTTGCCGTGGATCGTGTTGCCAAGTGGGTAGACGACATCGTTGCGTTACGAAGTGCTGGTATCAGCGTGGTTTTGGTGTCATCGGGGGCGGTGGCTGAAGGCACCAGACGATTGGGCCTTGAGCAACGTCCTGAATCTGTTCATTTGCTGCAGGCTGCAGCAGCTGTTGGGCAGATGGGGTTGATTCAACTGTATGAGTCAAACTTTCAACGTCATCAAATTCACACTGCGCAGGTGCTGTTAACCCATGATGATCTTCGTTCCCGAGAGCGATATCTGAATGCCCGTGTTTGCCTAAAAAGTCTTTTAGATCTTGGTGTAATTCCGGTGATTAATGAGAATGATACCGTGGTCACTGATGAAATTAGATTTGGCGACAATGACACCCTTGCCGCGTTGGTCGCAAACCTGATCGAAGCTAACTCGTTAATATTGTTAACTGATCAACAAGGACTTTTTAGTCAAGATCCTAAACTCGGAGACTCAGAGCTTATCGAGTCGGCGGCAGCAAGCGACACCGGGTTAATGGGTATGGCAGGGCCAGGCGGTGGTATGGGGCGCGGCGGCATGGTGACAAAAATACGGGCCGCTCAGATTGCCAGCCGAAGCGGCGCCAACACCATTATAGCATCGGGTCATCAGGCGCATGTATTAAGGGATATTGGGCAAGATAAGCATATAGGCACTCGATTGTTTGCAGATCAGCCCTTGCTCGCCTCTCGAAAACAATGGATGGCGACATTGCCTGCCTGTGGTGAACTCCTACTGGATCAAGGTGCAGTTCGTGTATTGACGAGTGAGGGTAAGAGTTTGTTGCCTGTTGGTGTGAAAAGTGTCACTGGCAGTTTTACCCGAGGCGAAATGGTTGCCTGTGTTGACGAATCAGGAAAAGAGGTCGCTAGAGGGTTTGTAAACTATGGTGATCAGGAAACAACGGCGATTATTGGCAAACCCAGTCAACAGATCGAGGCGCAACTGGGATTTGTCAATGAGGAAGAGCTAATTCACAGAGATAATCTTGTGCTGCTATGACTGTAGCGCTTTAATCTTCGTGTTTAGGCGAGACTTATGCCGAGCTGCCTTGTTTTTTTCGATAATGCCATGAGTCACAGCTCTATCGAGGGTAGGAGCCAGTGCCTTATAGGAAGTACTGGCCTGCTCGTAGTCACCGCTGGAGATAGCTGATACCGTATGTTTCAGGGCAGTGCGCATTGCAGAACGTTGACTTGCATTATGTCGCCGACGCGTTTCAGATTGCCGTGCGCGCTTACGCGCTTGAGATGTATTTGCCACTTGCTAGTTACCCGACTGGTGCCGAAAAATGAGCGCGGTACTATGACCATTCGGTGTATGTTTGTCAATCAGGATCGTTGAAAACCCACGTTATGGCTGAAGAAACCAAGAATAAGCGAAATTTACTCAGGTCGAGTGGCATTGTTGCTGGCCTGACGATGGTTTCGCGCGTTTTTGGACTCGTGCGAGACATGGTTGTCGCCTATTTTTTTGGTGCCAGTGCGGGAGCCGATGCCTTTTTCATGGCCTTTCGTATCCCCAATCTGTTCCGAAGATTGTTTGCTGAAGGTGCGTTTGCCCAGTCGTTTGTCCCAGTATTGAACGAATACCGCAACAAACAGCCAGCGGAAGTCGTCCGTAAGCTCATCAGCCGTGTTAGCGGTACGCTGGGTGTCTGTCTGTTGGTCTTAACTGTTCTAGGCGTTATTGCGGCTGAGTACGTCATGCGCGCATTTGCGCCAGGTTTCTTGTACCACGGAGATGTAGAAAAACTTGGATTAGCCATTGATATGCTGCGTTTGACGTTTCCCTATTTGTTGCTTATTTCAATGACTGCATTTGCGGGTGCAGTGCTCAATACCTTCGGTCGATTTGCCGTGCCTGCATTCACGCCGGTGTTACTGAACCTTTCTCTGATTTTATGCGCAGTATTTTTGAGACCGCATCTGGAGCAGCCGGTTATGGCGTTGGCATGGGCCGTGTTAATTGCTGGTGTTGCGCAATTGACCTTCCAGCTACCTTTCTTGGCTCGCGAAAATCTATTGGCGGTACCCAGGGTAGATTTCAATGATCCGGGTGTTCGTCGAGTGATGGCGCTGATGTTGCCTGCTATGTTTGGTGCATCGGTCGGCCAGATAAACCTGTTACTCGATGCCGTCCTCGCGTCGTTCTTGGAAACGGGTTCGTTAAGTTGGCTATGGTATGCCGATAGATTGTTTGAGTTACCGCTCGCGCTATTTGGAATTGCTATCGCCACGGTACTTTTGCCAGGGCTGTCTGCAGATCATGCTAGTGAGTCACCTGCCGCTTTTTCGGCCACACTCAACTGGGCGATTCGGCTTATTGTTCTGTTGGGCATTCCCGCCACCGTTACTCTGGTTTTTCTGTCGGAGGCCTTGATCACAACGTTGTTCTTCTATGGTGAGATGACCCAGCGTGATGTGAACATGGCATCCTTGGCGTTGTCGGCTTATGGCGTCGGCCTGTTTGCTCAAATGCTGGTGAAGATATTGCTTCCGGGATATTTTGCCCGACAGGATACATCGACACCGGTGCGCTATGGTGTGATTGCCCTGGTATCAAATATGGCACTAAACCTGATTTTGATCTGGCACTTACATCATGTAGGGCTCGCGCTTGCAACGTCAATATCCGGGTTTATCAATGCGGGTCTGTTGTTTTTTGGATTGAGGAGAATCGGCGTCTTGCAGCTTGATAGTGGGTGGTGGCGCTTCCTCGGGCAGGTATTGGTTGCCAATTTAGTCATGTTTGGGGCGATATATATTATGACGCCCGAGCAATGGTTCAGCTACGCGTTGCTGGAGAGAATTGCCCTGATGCTATTGATCTGCGGCGCTGGCGCGTTAATCTATGCCGCCAGCCTGCTATTGGTAGGCATTAGAATTCGTCAATTGGTGCGTTGAATCAATGGAGATCATTCGCGGCATGCATAATCTGAAGCCTAGGCATCATGGCAGCGTGGTGACTATTGGTAATTTCGATGGCGTTCACCGTGGCCACCAGGCCGTGTTGCGCCAGGTGCGTGAGAAAGCAGTTGAACTCAATGTACAGACGATGTTGATCTGCTTCGAACCGCAGCCGAAAGAATATTTTGATGAATTCAATGCACCGGCGCGGCTGACACGATTTCGCGAAAAGGTTGAATTACTGTCAGAACACGGTGTTGATCTTGTGCTCTGCTTGAAATTTGATGAACGGGCCCGAACCCAACCGGCGCAAGACTTTATGGCGCTGCTATTTGGTGACATTAAGGCCAGCGCAATATTTGTCGGTGATGATTTTAAGTTTGGGCATGATCGCAGCGGAGATTTTCAAATGTTACGGGACGCCGTGAAAAAGACTCATACAGAAGTCACTAATCTATATACGCTAACTGTAGACGAAGAGCGTGTTAGTAGTACTCGTGTTCGTGAATGTCTTGCCGCAGGCGACTTTTCTGTGGCCGAGAGCTTGCTCGGTCACCCATACTACATATCCGGCAAAGTGGTATACGGCAGCCAGTTTGGCAGAACCATGGGCGTTCCGACCGCAAATGTGCAACTGCATCGTGACCGCGCACCGATCAGCGGGTCATATGCGGTAGAGGTCCATGGGTTAGAGAAAATCTATCAGGGAGTGGCGAATGTTGGTGTTAGGCCGACCCTTGATCAAAAAACCTTGAAGCCCATTCTTGAAGTCAATATCTTTGATTTCGACAGGGATATTTATGGGCAGCAGGTAAGAGTGCGATTTCTGGACAAAATTCGAGACGAGGTGAAGTTTCCGGATATTGAGGCCCTTAAGGTTGCCATCTACAACGATATTGAAAAGGCTCGGCTTTATTTTGGGTCGGCGGCATGATTTATTACAGCATCACATTGATCGTATTTTTCGCTGACCAGTTACTTAAGTTGTATATGAGCAGCATCCTAGCTCTGTGTGTCCCTGGTCGTTGTGAATCGATCGATATCCTGCCGATGTTCAAGCTAACGGTTTTACATAATACCGGTGCGGCATTCAGTTTCTTGGCTGATGCAGGCGGGTGGCAGCGTTGGTTTTTGGTGTGCCTTTCGAGCGTGGTTAGTGTTGTTATCGGGGTATGGTTGTATAGGGTTCAACAGCAAAAACTGCTCGCTGTATCGCTGGCGCTAATCCTGGGAGGTGCTCTTGGAAATCTTATTGATCGATTCCTTCAGGGCTATGTCGTTGATTTCTTCGTGGTGTATTACCACCCGCATTATTTCCCTGCATTTAACATTGCCGACTCAGCGATTTCAGTGGGTGCAGCCCTCATGATTTTGGATATGTTCCTAGAGAAAAAGAGGTCAGTAAGTGAGTAGTTACACACCTGTGGGCCCCGGCACGAAAGTCGAGGTTCGTTTTTCCCTGAAACTTACAGATGGGCACGTGGTGGACTCCACGGGCGATAATGCAGCGAGTTTTGTTGTTGGTGACGGGAGTCTCCTGCCGGGTTTTGAGCAGGCGATGTTTGGCATGGTAGAAGGTCAGGCATCATCATTTGAAATTGAAGATGGCTTTGGCGAGCACAATGAAGACAATGTGCAGCGCATGCCAAGAACACAGTTCGCAAGCGATATGAAACTTGCAGAGGGTCTGATCGTATCATTTGCTGATCAGCAGAAGACGGAGTTGCCCGGTGTGGTGACTAATGTAAGTGAGTTGATTGTCGAAGTTGATTTCAATCACCCGCTCGCAGGCAAAAAACTAATATTCGACGTTGAGATCATAGGTGTGAAACAGATAACTAACGATATAGTAAGGGTGCGATAGTGACCTTCCATGTTCATCTGGCGAACCCTCGAGGTTTTTGTGCCGGGGTAGACCGAGCGATTGAAATCGTCAACCGAGCGCTTGAGAAGTTTGGCGCACCTGTGTATGTGCGTCATGAAGTTGTACATAACAAAACAGTTGTCGAAGAGCTGCGTGACAAGGGCGCCGTCTTTGTTGATGAACTTGATGAGGTACCGAAGGGCGGTATTGTCATTTTTAGTGCTCACGGCGTGGCTAAGAAAGTAAAGCGTGATGCAGACAATCGCGGTCTACAGGTTTTTGATGCGACCTGCCCTTTGGTTAGTAAAGTTCATCTGGAGGTGATTAAGTTTGCAGATCAATCTCGAGAGACGATACTAATTGGACATGCTGGTCATCCGGAAGTAGAGGGAACCTTGGGTCAGTATGAGGGCTCGTCGTCCAGGATATATCTTATTGAGACTCTGGAAGATGTTGCTCGCCTGGATGTAGTCAATCCCCTGGCTTTATCTTATGTGACTCAAACGACCTTATCAGTGGATGATACGGCGCTGATTATTGGTGCTCTTCGGGATCGTTTCCCGGAAATTAAGGGGCCCCGAAAAGACGACATATGCTATGCAACGCAGAATCGACAGGATGCAGTAAAAGAACTGGCCGGGCACTGCGACCTTATTTTAGTCGTGGGATCGAAGAACAGTTCGAACTCCAATCGACTGCGTGAACTGGCAGAGCGGCTCGGTCGGCGGGCATATTTGATTGACGATGAATCAGAAATCGATCCTGAATGGCTCAAGGAGCCTGTGAATGTCGGAATAACTTCTGGGGCATCAGCACCTGAAGCAATTGTTCAACGAGTCATCACCAAATTGCACCAATATGGTGCAATATTCCATCCGAATAGTGGTAGCCCCCATGAATCTGTAGAATTTGCTCTACCCGGGGAGCTCCGGAACTAGTAAAAGAATAATTGCGACTTATGTGCCCTATAGCGCATAATGGGCAGCTCTTCTCGAAGGAAAAGACAGTTAAATCAAAGGGTTAAAAACTTATTTAGATCATGATTGTAGTGGCAGTTATTGGCGTTTTGGCATCCATTGCCTATCCAAGTTATCAGGGATATATCTGATACCTATCGAACCCAGGCGGCATCTGATCTAAAGGCATGGGGTATGGCGCTGGAGCGTTTCTACTTCAATGATTTTACCTATATAGGCGCAGACACTAATACCATCTGCAATACCAACTCGCCCACTGATGGTGAGGCTCAGTATACAAAACTTATGAAAGTCTAACCGCTACGGCTTACAGTATTCGCGCGACACCGGTCGGCGAGTCCTGTTCTGGTGACAACTGCATCCAACTTAGCCAGACAGGTTATCAAACCACGTTGTAACCCATATAAACCGGGGT
>JAQWMV010000132.1 GCA_029246605.1 Pseudomonadales bacterium
CTTAACAACATAGTCATACATTTGGTAGTGCTGCGCGTAAGGGGGCTCTGTAGCATTGACATAAAAACCGGCACCGAGGCCAAAATCCCAGTCGCCGTCGGGATCGTCGGCCACATCTTCACCCCGGGGGCTGGTATCCGGACAGACGATCGCAATGCCATGCTCTGCAGCGAATTTCTGTGCCCCTGCTTTGATCACGAAGTTCTCGTCGGTACAGGTTAAACCTGATAACCAGTACAACACGGGAACTCTATGCGTCGCAGCTTCCGGCGGTAGGAAAATAGAGAAATGCATCGAACACTGCAGTACCTCGGAATCATGGCGGTAGCGTAGCTGTTCACCCTCAAAAGACTCACTTCCCCCGACTTTTTCCATAGCTGCATCCTTTTTCAGAGTTACAGTTTATCAAAGTCTTGCTACGGACAATGCTTCATTTTCTGGCGTATGGCATTGGCGCGATCGATAAGTTTCTGTCTAAGGCTACCCGGCGCGTTGTTGTACTTTTCCCGAGCGAACCGCTGTAGGGTTTCTTCTGCGACGCGACATGCATTTGTGTCCTATGTGAGCGGTTTTTGAGAGCTAGTGGATTTACTGGTCTGTACGGTCATGTCATACTCAAAGTCCGTGCCGGTGCCTTGATAGCTATTAATGATCGCGTCAATGGGTGCCTCGATATCGCTAATCGTGCAGGGTATCGCCTGATACGATACATGGTCTTTCGTGCCACGCATTTTGTAACCGGCGGTCATCGCTGGAAGGGTTGCGCTATGCGACACCAGTAAAACTGTTAGAAATAATCTGATCCTCATGGCAGGGATGATGGACAACGTCGAGTGCGCTGTATATGAGTGAATTGACCAATTCAGTCTGCGTTATTGGCCCCAAACCCCGTAGGGAATTAGCTCGAAAGCACTAACCGTTGTCATCGAAATGCTTGAGCATGAGTGCCAGCACCCGTTCCTGATACAGAGGATACTGCGCATGCCCCATACCAGGTAAGATTTCCATCCTGGCCCCGGGAATGGTCTCTGCGGTCAGAATGCCGCCCTCAAGCGGCACTAGCGGATCTTTGTCACCGTGAATGACCAGGGTCGGTACGCTGATGTTTTTCAAGATTTCGGTGCGCGACGGGCTTGCCATTATTCCAGCTCGCTGGCGAGCTGTACCGACAGGATAAAACTGGCGCGCGATGGTGTCGGCGACAAGTTTTCGAGCGGCATCATCATCTACAAAGCCATCACCACCGATGGCTTTGCGATTGATCATTAGGTGCGAAATCAGTGAGTCTATATCATCCGAGGCCGGTGGTGGTGTGGTTAGAACCGCGAGGGCCTCCGGAGTTGGCCCCGGCAGGGAAGGATCACCTGTATTTGACATGATAGACGTCATGCTGAGTAGGCGTGATTCATGACCTATGGCCATCTGCTGCACAATCATACCGCCCATAGAGACACCAATAACGTGTGCACGCGCAATGCCAAGTGCATCGAGTAGGCCAATACCATCCGCAGCCATGTCGGCAAGAATGTAAGGTACGTTAGGGGTTTTACCCGCCGCTTTATCCTTGACCACCGTATGAAAATCCGGGGTACCGGCTTCATCAAATTTCTTACTCAACCCGACGTCGCGATTGTCATAACGAATCACATGGTAACCAGCTTCAGACACTCCCTGCATATAGCGATCTGGCCAGCCAAGAAGCTGCCCACCCAGACCCGAGACGAAGAGTACGGCTGGATTGCTCGACTCGCCAAAAGTCTCGTAGCAAATGTCTATGCTGTTGGCTTTAATCATCTGTTCCATGCGGTTTCCTTAACAATGACGCGTTTTCACCGAATGCCCGGCGCTTAGAACCCGCATTTCAACGTAATTAGTACCGTTTGTACATCGTGGTTGTATAGTGTTCTATAGTGGTAACCAATGGCTCATAATATTAGAGTGGCACACTATGAAAGCAATCTGGCAAGATACCACCATCGCAGAATCTGACGACACGGTTGTCGTTGAGGGTAACCACTATTTCCCCCTGAGTGCGGTACAGCGTGAGGCGCTTCAGGACAGCGATACCACCTCAATATGCCCCTGGAAGGGCACGGCCCACTACTATCATGTGCTCGCTAATAGTGAGTTGAATCGTGATGCCGCATGGTATTACCCGGAACCGAAAGAAGCCGCGACCCAGATCAAGGACCGCATTGCATTTTGGCGTGGTGTGAGTGTGAGTGATTGAATGGTTTGTGACCGGTGATTGTCAAGATATCAGTACCGGAGGCTTCACTACTGCATCCATATACTTTGCTGGCCCACAGTTATACCGACTGCTACGTCACAAGCGTTGCTGGACGGGTCCAGCTGCCGTTTTACATTGCAGTGTTTTACTGTAGCGTGGTATTCAAACTGGAGCGCATTATTTTCGCTGCCCGGGATAACCTCAAGCGACCTTCGAGCGGCGCAACTTAGGGGCGGCGAACGAAAAAACTTTGCCGCTTGGTTTGTCGAAGCACGACAGGACCACCAGGTCTTGCTTTCTGATATCCGTTGAAATACACGTTCATGGCCGATGGTAGAGAATCGCGCTAACGAGACTGCCTTGTTTTTTAATTTCGCGGTGATCCCAAGATCAGCTAAGGATGGTACAGCATTACCACCCGCCTGGATCTTTCACATGGTGCTGGTTTTTCATCAGCCTTATTCAAGAGTATTGCTGGGTATTGCAGCCCGACGTTGACACTACGTTAACCAAAGTTATTCATAAGCCAGCCGAGGGCGATTATCTGTGGCAGAGAAATCAGCGGTAAAAAGAGCGCAATCTTCCAGGAGCCCGTTGCCTCCTTTAACACCATGATTTCCGTATAGTCGGTAGCAACACCCCCCATCAGAAATGTGAAGCTGTTACCCGGTGCCCCGGCACGGTTCAGGATATCCGCCGCAATGGGTGTTGTACCCTCGGAACATACCTCCAAAATCGTTGATGCGATGACGGTGACACCCAGACCGAGCAGGGTGGGGCCGAAGTAGGTGGTAAACATCTCCGGTGATACAAAGGCGCGAACAGCACTTGCCAGTAATACGCCAAACAGCATCCAACGCATCACCATACGGGATTCTTTAATCCCTTCGATAAGCATGCCTGTGATTAAGGCAGGTGTAAATTCAGTGCTGGCCAGGCTACGTTTGGCTTCCGGCCAGAAGCGCCATCCGGCAGGCATGTCGACCTTTACCGGGTTTTCCGGCAACACACGGCGCTGCACCAGTAGATCAAAAATAGCCCCGGTGATAATCGCGATAATCATGGAAAATGTGACAAATGCCAGCGTCCAGGGTACGCCGATTAACGCGATCAGAATGATGGTCAGTGATATTGAATTCCAGGGACTCGATACCAGAAATGCAATGACCTGACCGATACTGGCTCCACGCTCGTAGAGCCGTGAGCCAACCATCAACACGCCGTGATTACAAAGATCCAGCAATAATCCGGCAAACGTTGCGCGGAATACACCACGAACACCGGTCTTAGTGCCCAATGCGCTCATCACAAACTCGCGCGGGATCCTGCCCAGAATGGCGATCATCACAATACCGAGCAAAATGCCCCACCAGATGATGTTGGTGAGTTCAAAGGCGGCATGGGCTGCGATATGCAATGACCCCGAGATGGCATGGGCAAACTGCCAGTGCATTACATAGAGCATGGTAATGGCGATAGCCGATAGAGTCAGCAGCCAATCGATACGTCGGCGCTTGGTGGTTGGTGCTTGGCAGGCTGATTCAGTCATAGTGCTTTCGTTAAAACTTCGTAGTTAAAACCCTGTAGTAACCCCGGGGTCAAGGGTTTTATACTCCTGTACGACACCAGCGATGAATGAAGACAAGATGATTCGAAACCTGGCCGTGCTGGCCATTCTGTTATCAGGAGCCTGCCTTGCGGCAGAACCTGAAATCAGTCCACCCGTACGATACGGCTACGAGGTTGTTGTGACTTTTCCACACGATACATACGCCTTTACCCAGGGCCTGCTGTTCCATGAAGGCTGGCTCTATGAAAGTACCGGCCTGTTTGATCAGTCCACCTTGCGTGAAGTCACATTGATGTCAGGCGTACCTGCTCGTGGCGTCAAACTTGGCGACGGCCATTTCGCTGAAGGACTGGCGCTGGTTGACGACAAGTTCTACCAGCTCACCTGGACTAGCGGCAGAGGCCTGATTTTTAACAAAACAGATCTTAGCTTCATCAAGCCATTCCTGTACCTCTACGGCGATGAACCGCTCGCCAAAGACAAAAAACCATGGGGCCTTGCCTACAACGGCACCCACCTATTATTGAGCGATGGCTCCGCTAACATCTACTTCATCGATCCGGAGACCCATAAAGAACAATACAGAATTGCAGTGCACAATCACCTTGGCCCTGTCAAAAACCTAAATGAACTGGAATACATAAAAGGCAAGCTATACGCCAATGTCTGGAAGACCGATAGCATTGCCATCATCGATGTAGAAACCGGCCACGTCACCGGTGATATCGATTTGACCGACCTCTACCCAAGACACTTGCGCACCAAAAAAGAAAACGAACTCAACGGCATCGCTTACGACACGGAAAACGATCGTCTTTACATCACAGGTAAACGCTGGCCAAAACTTTACGAGATCAAAATTACTATTCCGCATGCTAAATAGTTAGAAGCTGTTACCATTCTTCCTGTCCGCAGGAGTAGTCCGTTACGATATCCAGCGACGTGATGCAGGCATCGGTGCGTCATCCTCATATTGTTGGTGATACCAATACGGTTGTCGATGAAGTGACCAGGAAGTATACGGAGGGTGATGAGCATCTGGTGGAAGTTCAGGTGATGAATCAGAATCAATCCGGTTTATCGACGGCCCTAGTTACGGCCATCGTGTCACTACCTTCTAGAAGATAGGTTTTCTGGATTGTGAGCTAGCGATTCACACTGCGCCCTTGATGTTTGTATCGTTCCAACAAAGCAGATAGTTGCCGAACCACATAGGGATGGTCTTCCCTCACATTGGTGGTCTCGGCGATGTCCTTTTGCAGATCGTACAATTGCACGTCCGGTAGATTCATCTCCTGCGCTTCCGTTTGAGTTGGTGAACTGCGTCCCCCGGAACCTGCGCACATTTCGAGCTTCCACCTGCCCTGGCGAATGGACAAAGACCCGTCATCTGCCTGGTGCACCGTTGCCTCTCTGATTGGATGGGCCAGCGCCTCGCCAAGAATCGCCGGCATGATGTTATAGCTGTCTTCACCGGCATTAACCGGCAGGTCGGCGCCGGTCAGTGCGGCGCAGGTTGCCAGCAGATCCGTGAGGCAAATGATCTCGTCGCTGACGCTGCCTGCCTCAACGCGGTCAGGCCAGCGCAGAATAAACGGAATACGATGTCCGCCTTCCCAGATGTCATGTTTGTAGCCGCGGAATATGTAGCTCGGATAATGCCCTTTTTCAATCATCGCAGGGACACCGATATAAGGCGCACAGCCGTTATCAGACGTGAATACAACGATCGTGTTATCGGCTATGCCCTTTCGTTCTAGTGCAGACATGACCTGTCCTACCGCATCATCAACCTGCACACAGAAGTCGCCATAGGCACCGATCGTTGTCTTCCCCTGAAATTCAGGGGTGGGCAGTATGGGTAGATGAGGTCCCGAAGTGGACATAAGAACAAAAAACGGATCATCCTGTTGTTCGATATAAGCGATGGCCTCGCTGGTGATACGCGGCATGACATCGATAGCTTCGAAGTCCGGCTCCGCCGGGCCTTTGTCGTAGCCGCTCGTCGAAAAGCTCTTCTCTGCAGTGCACTCACCGACAAACCTGTCGTTATGGATATAGATATAAGGATGATGATCCAGCGAAGCTGATATACCAAAGAATTCATCGAACCCCAAAGCATTGGGGCCGTTTTCGATACTGGCCTGCCAGTCGACATCGGGTTTGTACGCCAGTGATCTGACACGACCGCTGGCGTCATCGGCAATTGCACCATCGGTGGTGCGCATGTCCATACCCAGATGCCACTTGCCGAAAAATGCCGTGTGATATCCCTGTGCTTTTAACAGGGCAGGGACCGTCAGCCTTTGCGGGTCAATCAAGTGTTTGCTGTAACCCAGCAGAACACCGCGTTGTAAGCTTGAGCGAAAACTATATTGGCCCGTTAGTATGCTATAACGACTGGGTGAACAGATTGAGGATGCGGCATGGGCATCGGTAAATATCCTACCTGCCTGTGCCAGATGATCAATGTGAGGTGTTGGTATTTTGGAATTTTCGTTGAGGCAGGAAACGTCGCCATATCCCATGTCGTCAGTAAGGATAAAGACTATGTTAGGTCGATCGTGCATCTGGACAGTGTACTTCGTTGGGCATCGGCAGGCGAGTTCGATGATCCTTGATGACAGCGGCTAAGCGTGGAATAGCGGGTTACCGGCTAATCATCTTTAAGGTGAGCAAACTCCGGGCTACGCAGCCAGTTGACTGGGAACCGTCCGGTAATCTCATCCATGGCCGCCTGCGAGCGCGGATACTGGCCCTTGTCATCGGTATCCTCAATCCACCACGTAAGCGCGGCCCGCATCTCATCAAGTTTGGCCTTGTGTGCCGGATCCGCTGCGAGATTCACAACCTCGTCAGGATCATTCTTTAGATCGTAAAGCTCCTCGGCAATTCGAGGTCCGTAGGGCGCTGCCTGAGCGGCGGTCAACTTGCCTTCTTCGGCGAGCCGTCGAATCGTCAGGAAACTGCTGGCCTCAGGGTTGGCAAGCGAGATCATCTCGCGATGCCCCCAATTCATCAATGGCCGATCCAGCATAAAGTTACGGATATAGTGATAGCGTTCACCCATGACCGAACGAACGCGATCAATGACGTTGGACATTCGATCGGCTGATGAGAACACGTACTTTCTCGCGTAGTCTTTCGCGAAAAGGTTCTTAGCATCCATAGATTCAGGGATCTCTAAACCGGCGAGGGCAAGTGATGTTGCTGTTACATCCATTAGGTTAACGATATCACTACGTCGCGTCCCAGGCTTGATCACATCCTGCATGCCCGGTGCAATTACAATAAGCGGTACATGCAGGCCCTCCGCATACACAAATTCTTTGCTGCGTGGCATATCGGAACCGTGGTCGGTAAACAGAAAAATAATAGTGTTCTCCCACAATCTATCTTGTTTTAAGCGCTCAATCATTTGTCCTATCTGATAGTCCGTGCGCAGCACACTGTTGTAGTGAGTCGCGATATGTTGGCGAACCTGGGGGATTTCAGGGTACTGCGCAGGCACACGAACGGACGCAGGGTCAACTGGTGTTGCGCCATATGAGGCCATGGCGGCAACATTCATGCCTTTGCCGCCGGCAACAGAGGTTTGTCCAAAGAATGCTTTGCCTTTGGGAACATCCCGCCAATCACCGCCACCGGGTGCACCTTTCCAGCTCTGATCGCCGCGGGCCAATGTGCTCTTGCCCTTAAGACCAGTTGCTTTAGCGGCAGTCTTTGCTGCCGGCTTTGCCGTTTGTTTGCCTGTAGCTGCTTTCTTGCCAGCCAGCTTACCGCCCATTGCCGCCTTGGTTTTGCCGGCAGTGATGTCTGGCTGATTAGTCGCGCCGATAGAATAAAGATCAGATCGCTTATAGGTGAAATTAAAATCATCCTTGCTGTCGTTATAGGTTTCGTAACCCGCCGCCCGAAACAACTCAGGCAGTGTGGTCACATCTTCCGGCAAGTGAATCTGATAACCAGGTACACGCCCAGAACGCATATCGTGCGCACCGATCCGGATATTATAGTTACCGGTAATGAGCGAGGACCGAGAAGGAGCGCACACTGGTGTCGGTACATAAGCTCGTTCAAAAAGCACGCCTTGCTGAGCTAAGGCATCAATATTCGGCGTTTCCACAGTGTTATCACCGTAACTCCCATACCAGGGTGACTGATCGTCAATATTGATCCACAGGATGTTAGGTTTGTTTTTGTCGGCGAGTACGTTGTTGGTAAAGCAGATTAATAAAGTGGCGAGAACAGCTAAAGTATTACGGTTCATGTCGATCCAATAGTTCACGAATAAGGCCGCTGATGACTATGTCTTCGCGGGAAAATTTATGCAAGCGTACATCATATCACTTCCGGATATAGCAAGGCGCACGCCGATATGTTGGTGTCGATGCTATTTGGTTCGAACCCCTAGCCGACTTCCTTTTCGTCTTAAGGTTTTCCTAACAGAAACTTCAGCGGAATATGCAGGCGCTCACGCCAGGCTCTCGGTGAGTGGTCGGCACCCTTAAAGCGTCGCGTAATCCAGTCGTGGCCGTCTGTGTAACCATACTTATGCATGACTTCATCCATCTGTTTTTGATATGGCTCATAGGCAGCGTCCAGTGTCTCGGTTCCATAGTCGAAATAAACCCGCTGCGCGCCGGCGGCAGGCCAATGGCTGTGGAACCATTCAATAACGACACCCTCGCCGACGGGACAGTGCGACGACATGCACGCTGCGCCACCAAAGACCTCAGGGTATTCCGAGATTGCGTAAGCGGAAATCAGGCCGCCCATGCTGGAGCCTATAATAAAGGTGTTGTCCCGGTCGGTTTGTGTACGGTAGTTTTCGTCAATAAAAGGTTTAAGTTCAGTGACTAGGAACTTCAGGTAATTGTCCGAGGACATGACCTCCCCACCTTCTTCAACTGAAAAGTTGTTGCCCTGCTCCTTCAACAGCGCCCAGACCTCGTCGGTGACGGGCTTCTGCGGCATGTATTCGGCGCCGCGCGCGCCCTTCGTCCACTGGGACATCCACACGGAGACGACAATGGCGGGCCTGATTTCATCATCCTGGATGAGTTGCGTGATGATTTTGTCGACGTCCCAGAATAAATCCATGCCCGCAAAAGGCGAGCTGCTTTGGTGAAACAGGAACTGACCATCGTGCATGTAGATCACCGGATATCGGTCGCTGGATGCGGGGTCGTAGCCCTCAGGCAACCAGACATCCACCGGGCGAGGTTGTATCAGTTCAGACGGGAACGCCTCATAATTAACAATAGAACCGTCAATAGGCGTTAGCGCTGTTGTAGGCATTGCCTTGAGTTTCTCTTTCTCAAAATCTGCAGCGTTCTTAGGCATAGGTTTTTTTTCTTTTATAGAGTTTAATTCGATGCTGGAGGCGTCTTCTCCAGTACTGAGCTGCGAGCTACAACTAGCGATTCCCAGGAACAGTGTCAGGCACAACACCCATACCTTCGGAATTTTCCTTGATGCTAAGAGCATTGTTGCTCCTTTGTCTCGCCGGACCTCGTATACTACACAGCAGTTAGTCACTCGACAATTGATTCAGCACAGACGATTGCCGCGACATACCCTCGGTTCTCTGGCAGGCAAATGACCCAAAGCTGGTTCGGAAAGATTTTTCAGGCGCTGGAAAACCCACAGTTTCGTCTGCTGTGGATTGCGTCAATGATTTCAATGTTAGCCTACATGATGCAATGGCCTGTGATGGCTGTGGTTGCCTTCGACCTGGCTGGCAGCAACGGGGCAGTAGGTTTTGTGAATATGGGCATGGGTCCATCGATGCTCCTTGTAGGCCCCTTTGGCGGTGTTATTGCTGATCGCGTCTCGAAAAAGCCAATGGTGCTTGGTGGTCAGATCATCATTGGTGCTTCATTTTTTGTCACCGGTGTGATGATTCTCACCGGCGTCATGACGCTGGTGTGGCTCATGTTGCTGACAGCGCTGATGGGGCTGGCATTTGCGTTCCTGGGTCCTACTCAACAGGCCTGGGTAGGCGAGGTTGTGCCACGGCAGATGTTGCCGAATGCGGTTGCCTTAACGCAGCTTTCTGCCAGCGGCACCCGTGTGGCGGGGCCTTTTGTGGCTGGCATCATGCTCGGCTCCGTCGTGATTGGTTCGGGCGGTGCCTATCTCTTTATGGGTGCCTTGTTTGTGATGGTGGTCTTCACCGTGTCGCGACTACCTGCCACTCAGGCTAAACCAGATATAGAACGATCGCCAATCACAGAGGAGTTGATGGCCGGTGTGCGCTACGTTGCACGAGACCCTGCTATCCGCACGTTGGTGCTGCTCTATACCGCTGTAGCAATCCTCGGGTTTATGTGGCAAATCGTATTGCCGGCTCTGCTTGAACGGCACCTTGGCCGTTTACCCAGTGACGTTGGCCTGATACTGACGGTCAACGCGATCGCTGCATTAGCGGTTGCAATCCCATTGACTGCCATTGTGGGTACCCGATGGGCCTGGCCAGCAATGTTTGCGTGCATCGCACTGCTTAGTGTTGGCTTTTTTGCGCTTGCCGCAGCGCCAACCTTCGAAATGGCACTGTTATCGATGTTAGCCCTGGGGCCAGGACTCTCGGGTTTCATGCTGCTTAGTAATGCACTGACCATGTCGAAAACCAAGACTGGTTATTTCGGCCGAGTTGTGTCCCTAACGATGTTGGCATGGGGATTTCAGGGCGTACTCTCGTTGCCCTTCGGCTTGCTCGCAGATTCATTAGGTGAACGAGAAATGTTGGCTATTACCGGTGTCATACTGCTGCTGCTCGCTTTTGGGGGTGCGCTGCTCAGCTTTCGAAGCGAACACCTCCATTGCAACCCGCCGACTGAATCCTCTATTTGAACCTCGCCACTTTTATCGATAGTCTCGAAGTACATTGATCACTTCACTACTCCAGGCTTGAGGAATAGGCGAGCGATACCGTCATGTAATATAGGAGGACTTGGCAGATGCAACTCGGTATCACTGAAAAGGGCATTATCAACACCAAAGCGATGGAGTTTGATCTCAATACGCGCTTTCGCATGGTGGCAGAGAGTGGTGCCTACGACTATTACGACAAGACCCCGGAAGACCCCGCCGAGGCGGATGCCTATATGGCGGCGAGCGAAAAGTACGACGTACCTATTCGCGCCGGGGGTTGGTTCTATACACTTGGTCAGGATGAGCCGATGCTTAAACAGAAGCTGGAGCTATCCGCACGACTCGGCAGCATCGTCCACAACACGCAGATAAGAGCCAACCATGCAGATGGTCACCTGGTCACCAACGACGAGGTGATGGCGATTTACCTGCAGGCTGCTGAATGGGGTGATGAATGCGGTTGTACTCCAACGTTCGAAGTTCATATCAATATGTGGTCGGAGGACTTCCGACGCATCAATCAGCTGGCCGATATGGTGGAAGCCCGTGGTGTGCCGTTTCGTATGACGCTGGATCACTCCCACGTCATCTTCAAAATCGATAATGTGGAAGAGCAGAAGGTCTTTGATATAGCATCCGCCGTCAGAAGTGGCGAGTTGGTGCTGGACCCTTTTAAAGAGGGCAGCATCTGCAAGCAGTGGATAGAACGTGGATTCGTCCAGCATGCCCATGCCAGGGCTGCAATTCCCAACAATCCGCGCAATACTTTCTACCAATATGAGGACGGATCACCCGGTAGAGGTGCCCAGTATCCATTTATTGAGCCCGGGCCAGGGGAATACGTAGCCCCCTGGGATGAGTCAAAACTAGAGCCCTGGAAAGAAGTGGTCAGGCAGCTCTTTACCTATCACGCGAGTCACGCAGATAGCCCCTTAAGTCAGGTGTCCACGGAATTTATTCCTGGTCCCGACTATGGCGCGGGCCATGGATACTCGCAGTTTGAACACAGCGTTGCCTGTGCCAAATGGTTGCGCAAGACCTGGGAAGAAATTTCGAATCAGGAAACAACTTAGAAGTTATTAGTCCACAAGAATCGAATGTGAGAGTCAGTGTGGCGAGGAGAGCTTCTTGAAGCGGTGTTTGCTTTCCTCTGCGCTGCGTTTCAAATCAGTGATCTGGGGCAGATAGAAGTTGCCGGTCTTTTCCAGTGCATGGATTTCCTTTGCGGACCGATCTGCGAGTTCAGGTATCCACTGCTTAATATAGGAACAATCCTTGTCGAACCGTCGTTGTTGTCGCCAGGGGTTAAATACCCGGAAGTAGGGTTGTGCGTCACACCCAGTGGAAGCACTCCACTGCCAATTGCCATTGTTCAGGGCCGGATCAAAGTCTATGAGTAGACGGGCGAAGTGGGCTTCCCCTTGTCGCCAGTCGATATGCAGGTTCTTTGTCAGGAAGGAAGCAGTGATCATCCTGACGCGATTGTGCATAAAGCCCGTGGCTGCCAGTTCTCGCATTCCGGCATCAACAATGGGGAAGCCGGTCTTTCCCTGGCACCAGCTACCCAGTGCTTCAGGATTTTCGTCCCACTGCAGGGAATCGTATTGCGGCCGGAATGCACGCCGATACACATGGGGAAAGTGATGTCCGATGTGATGATAGAAATCGCGCCAATATAACTGTCGTTGCAGAGCTTCGGGTTCCGGCAGTGACTGCTGCAATGTGTGAAAAACTTCGCGTATGGAGCAGGTTCCGAAACGCAGATGCGCGGATAGACGAGTGGTGCCATCGGTTCCTGGCAAATCCCGGCTCTCATCGTAATGCGCTAGGTCAGCCAGCCCTGAGAGCGCCTTCACTGCACCGATACGGCCCGCCTGAAATAACAGTGAGCGTTCGAGGTAGCTGGCGAGCGATGATTCCCGCAAGCCGCTATCGACACTCGTCTCGAAGTGCCAACGCTCGGATTGATCCGGAGCATGGATCAGATGTTCTCGAGCTTTCCGGTAATAGGGTGTGAATACCAAATAGGGAGAACCGTCCGACTTCGTGACTTGCTCTGGTTCGTTCAGTAGCTGATCAGCATACTGATGAAAGGTCACCCCGGCAGAATCACACACAGTTTTAAGTTCCCGATCTCTGTTCCTGGCGACGGGTGTGTAGTCGCGATTGACAAACACGGCATCAATGTCAGCCTGCTGAAGTAGCCGCGCAAGCAGCTGAGGTGGGTTACCCTCTTGAACTGCAAGACTTCCACCGTGTTGCCTAACCTCCTGATCCAGATCGTACAACGATTGAGCCAGAAAGGTTTTTCGATAAACTGCGTCATACCGATCAATAAGTTTCGGATCAATAACGAAGAGTGGAATAACCGAAGCGGAATTACAATTTGCCGCTAACAACCCAGTATTGTCGCGGAGGCGAAGATCACGCCTGAAGATGAATAGAGACCGTTTGAACATAAGGTTTATTCGCTATAACGACTAGTTCGCTGACGGAACCGCCTGAATTCGAGGTGCAACGACCACTGCCACTTCGTTCTTACGCAGAAACCACGGCGTCAGCGGGTGGTCATAACGCGCCCAGGTGGTTTCTCCCAGCTGTACCCACTGTGTGTTGTCCTGCAGCGTTTCCAACAGCTTTGCTTCGTGTTTTCGATATTTAGACTCGCTCCAACTGCCGGTATAAGCGAGTACCGCAACATGTTGTGCCGGGACCTGCACGAGTTCGACGCGCTCGTCATCAGGGGATGGTAAGGCATTGAAGTCGTGTTCCGATGGCATGGTAAATGTTACCCAGTAATCATTGATCCTAGCCGTCGTCTCAGCAACGGGAACCTGAACAACCGGTGCAGTCATGGCAATCTTCTGCTTACCATCATTGCCACCGAATATATAACCGGCAAGGCGACCAAAGCCCTGATTAGCCGCCTTGGAAAACGAAGCCTGAACCAGAGTTCGCGCCACGTTGTGTGGTTCATACATGCGGATTTCCAGGTCACCGACCTTCTCTACAACCTCATAATCCGGTGTTTCAATAGCCATAGCCTGCGCTCCTGAAATGTATAGCAGAATGAATAATGTAATTTTTACGGGTGCCACGATTACCTCGATACTGACGTGTTTAGTTAAATACGGTCAGCGAAGTAAATTGGATGGGGTGGGGGTGTTGAATGGTGGCGAATTAATACGATCTAATCAGCGCAGGTAGGAAAAATTCCTCGACGACAAGAGTGTCGCTAGTGTTCGCATCTTGCCAACAACAGTAACGGCCAATCAGTCCGTCTGTGACCGCAAGGGGAATAGGATCCGATAACCGTTGCCAACGAGAATCTGTAAATAACAGTTTTCCTAACGGTTCTTTGTTGTCGCGACTAAGGATCATTTGTAATTCGCTGCCAGGGCATACAATGGATCGCGCGGCCAGTACACATTCATTGTTTACCTGTAGTGATATTTGCCTGGCAAAACCCAAGTCAGACCGTAGCAGATCAATCTCAAAATCTTGGAGCGCGAGCGTGTTGGCATGATGGACTATCACCTTGGCATTTTCACCTAACCGATCGTTGACGGCTACGGTCATCGAGGTATCGAGGAAAGCCCAACTTTGATAGAGATCGGGAACATCCTCAGCAGCAATAATGTGAGCGTCGAAGGCTTCTGGATGCATGAGCCAGTCGGGGGTGCCACTAGGATCGGTCAAGGAATTCATGGTCGCTGATGGTGATGATGACACCAGCTTATCACCGTCTATGACCGGTAGTGAACCGTGAAACACACATGCGGTTGAAACTTTAGTATGCTCCACAGCCCTAAGTCACTAGTGGACAACAGTGGCAGAACGATTCACGAATGCAGACAGCCCCAATGAATCAAAGACGCTCTATAACGTCAGAAGCTGAGACATCGGCTAAACGGAAGCGTCGAAAAAACACGAAGACTCAGGAAAAATGAGCAGACTGGGAACACGTCAAAGATCCAGTATTTGAATTTCGACTCTGTCTGATCGTTCTGCCGGCATTTTTACTGTTCTGGTTGCTGGTCTACGCAACCGGGTTTGGCAAAGGGTTCCAGGGGATCGTCTTCGGCATGCCGCATCATGAGCTGGATCATGCGCTCGCCGGTTGGTTTTGTGGTTACACATCTATTCCGAAGGTCTGGAAAACGCTGACCCCAGAGTCGCGAGGTTTCATTGCACCGTTAGTAGTGTTTGGCGGTCTCGTATATGGGGGCTATCTTTCGTTCACAAAAAAGCAGCCAGGGCTCGTCTTGCTGTGTGTCTTACTGTTCATCCTGCAACTGACCGGCACCCTCGGCCTGGAGAAAAAATATCCAGGATGGTCATCGTGTTTAGCGGTGAAGGATTGGGCATGGTTATAGCCATTGGACTGATGGCGACGTCCTTTTTTGGCAAGAGCACACAGCTCTACAAGGGATGGCTACGATGGGGCTTTGTTTGTATCGGAGCTGCTGCGTTCATCGACATTTTTGTGCCCTGGATACAAGCACTTTCGGATACGACTTTCGTCCGCTTAGGGGAGCAAGAAGGCACGCATTCGGACGCCTATAAAATGCTGTATTACCATGCTTGGGAGATGGACGAACTGATCAATACCTATGTCCGGCTAGGGATGATCTGTCCGATTGTCATTGGACTATTTTATTGGCGAGGTTGTCTCTTTGCGCAGAAGCAGGTTCGACTTGCTGATGCCGGTACTTTGGAGCAATCGGAATAAAGCCCAGGGACTGGTTAATTACTCAGCGCCGCCACCACAGCCACAATGACTAGAATCGGTACCACCACCACCGCAAACGAAAGCAACATGTTTGCAAGCCCCTTCCACGCAGAAAATCCCTGAACCTGACCATAGCATTTGCAGCTTAGGACAAAAGACCAGATGCCCAATGTCAATATCATCAGCTGGGCAGCGACCTCCATGCCCGCCACGGGTCCACTGAGCTGACTGAGTAAGACCCAGAGCAAAAGCAGCAGTACGGCAGAGGTGATCTTGGGAACTGAGGACCAAACACCCGCCGCTCTAATCGCACCGAGTGAAGCCGTGCCGCCCAGCCAGCCGCCGGTCCATCGAACCGGGTAGGCGCCCAGGAACACAATCACGTAACCACCGATGCCGCCAGCCACCACTAAGCCAATAAGGTTCTCAAGACCGCTGTATGCTAGTTCGTTATTGCTTCTAAGCGCATCGGCGATTCCTGCCAGTGGCGCCAGAATCAGTACCATCAGCTTCGGGTCGCCATCGACTACCTGTTGTATAGTGGCGCGAGGCTCGGTCCAGATTGATAACCATGGGTTGAGTTTCTCTTGTTCTTCATTCTCCATTACGTTCTCCTTTTTTCATTCAGGTACCATACGGACAATTAGACTGCCGTCGGCATGTTCAAGTAACAGATAGATCAAGCCTTTCGCATCTGCCTCTACATCCCTGATCCTAGCGAGCCCATGAATCAGCGTTTCCTGGTGGATTAGTACACCATTTTCCACAACGATTCGGTAGAGTGATGTGGCCTTTAGTGATCCAACAACCATGTGCTGTTGCCAACCCGGGAATGCACTACCTGTATAGATGATGAAGCTGGACACAGCGGGCGAGGGTGTCAGATCCACTATCGGCTGTTCAATGTCCATGGTGTCACTTGATAACCCCAGTAGTTTGCCATAATCAACAGGGGTTCCATCGTAATTCAAGCCCCTGGATACCAAAGGCCATCCGTAGTTGAGCCCAGCCAGTAGCAGGTTGACCTCGTCGCCACCCCTTGGCCCCATTTCGGTGCTCCAGAGCTGTCCTGTCTTGTAGTTGAACTCCAGGCCCTGCGGGCTACGGTGCCCATAGGTCCAGATAGAACCCAGTGCTTCCGGTTTATCTACGAACGGGTTGTCTGGCGGCATACTACCATCGTCAATCATCCGGTGGATCTTGCCCCATGGCATTGCCAGATCCTGGACACCGGTATAGTTCGTCGGTCCTTTGAACCCCACGCTGATGAACACGTGCCCGTTGTCATCAAATGCAATCCGGCCGCCGGCACCCATATCCGATGACTTCGTGTAGGCATTTCGATCTGCCTGCCAGATGGTTTCCTCGTTAACCCAGTGGCCCTCCACAATGCGCCCGCGAACCAGTTTGTTCATTGAAAACCCTTTGTACTTCAGCTCACAGGAGCTGCAACGATCGCCGTACTGCAGGTAGATCCAACCATTGGTCGCGTAGTCGGGGTGCAGCGCCACATCCATCATCCACCCCAGGCCCATCCTGAGACCGACAAACGGCGATCCTATTGCGTCGTCATATCCGGTGGGTGCACCTGGAATCAGTGTCGAGCGCTGGCCATTGATGCCGACGATGCTGAGCCCTCTACCGCGTTCAGTCAGTAGCATGCGGCCATCCGGCAGCAGTGCAATCGAGAATGGTAGCGGATCAAGGTCCGTCGCTACAGTCTCCAGTCTGAACGAATGCAACTCGGTGGTGATTGCTTCGACCGGTATAGATAGAGACTGCCCAATCTTGAGATCAAATTGCCTGAATCCTGCTCGCTGCTCAGCTACATAGATGGCAAGGCGCTGAACTACCGTGTCATCAAGGGTTGCAGCGAAAGCGGGCATACCGTTCTTTAAGGAGCCGTCCCGGATGATACGACTGATGTCAGTGACGCTGTCGCCGTACTGGAGGTCAGTGCCCACGAGCGCTGGCCCAAGCGGCGTTCCGGTCAGAGTGTCGCCGTGGCAGCTGCTACAGTTTTCCTGATAGGGTGCGCTGAACTTGTCCTGGGACATAATCCATAAGAACAACAGCACGTTGACACTAACGACTGTTGTCAGGATTAACAAACCACGTGCAGTCTTGTTCATGCGAGGAACAAAATCCTACCTAAAGTTATATGAACACATGAGGCCGGGTTTTATTCAATCGGCAGCCTGGATCTTGTTACCCGTCGATAATCTCCTGCAATTTGTCACGCGGCATACCCAGCAGGACCTCAGGCAGTGCAGCCACCCAGTCATCACCAGACTGCGGTGTCAGTCTATCAATATCGATGGCCAGTATTCGGTCGACGGCCTCGGGTGGTGGTGCGTTAAAATCTTCAAGTAGTTTTTCAGCAGTATCGCGCGTGATGTTCTTACGCATGAGATCTTCGAATTCCATTTTGTTCTTGTTCCTGGAAACTGTGTTGCCCAATGTAGGTTAATTGGCGAGTGGTTTCCCTGATACAGGTCAGGTGTTTATCCCAGGCAGAAACTTAACGCACGACAATGTCGCGTTCCTTGATTGAGGTATAAACGGCGGTTAACGTCTGAATAACCAATAGCGCTACAGAAGCAAAGGAAACAAAACCCATGGCCAGTCGTAATCCCGAACAACCCAATCTTCTTTTTATTCTCTCGGACGACCAGGGCTCGTGGGCGATGGGCTGCGCCGGTAACGAAGAAATTAGATCGCCCAATCTGGACCGCCTGGCGCGAGAAGGCATACGCTTCGACAATTTCTTTTGCGCCTCGCCAGTTTGTGCACCGGCCCGGGCCTCGATCCTGACCGGTCGGATTCCATCACAGCATGGAGTCCATGATTTCATCAGTATGCCGCACGACCAGGAAGGTAGGCCCGATCTCAGTGTCCCAGCGAGCAGCATCCAATTCCTTGCCGGCATGCCGACCTTCACGGAGCAGCTGGCCGAACTCGGCTACACCACGAGCCTCTCTGGCAAGTGGCACCTCGGTGACAGTCTGCAGCCTCGCTGTGGTTTTAAAGACTGGCATCCCATGCCCTATGGTCAATCCAGCTATCGTAAAGTCCCCATGGTGAAAGACGGTGACTATTCGATCGTTGAAGATACCTATGCAACGGATCTATTTACCGATAATGCCCTGAAGTTTTTGGATGACCAGATCGATGAGGACAAGCCTTTCTGCCTGAATGTACACTACACCGCACCGCACAGACCCTGGCGAAGGGAGCATCATCCCGAGGAGGTCTGGGATGATTACTACGACAATTGTCCATTTGAATCGACCCCTGGCCTGGACGAACCGAAACCGCCGGGTTTTCAACGGTATACCTTTGAAAGACCCTCCAGTCCGGGTGATGACGACGCCGTGGATGCCGAAAAACGCAGACAACACCTCACCGGTTATTACACATCAATCCAGGAAATGGATCGCAACATTGGCCGGTTGTTAGACTGGCTGGAAGCGCAGAACCTAAGAAACAATACGCTGGTCGTGTTCATGAGCGACAACGGTATGAATATGGGTCATCACGGCATCTGGGGGAAGGGCAACGCAACCTGGCCACAGAATCTGTTCGATACCAGCGTCAAGGTGCCCTGTATTATCAGCCGCCCCGGGCACGTCCCGGAAAATCAAGTGAATACCGATCTGCTGAGTCAGTACGACTGGCTGCCGACGATCCTGGACTATGTCGGAGCAGGTGAGCGTGTACCTGATGGCTTGCCCGGTCAATCATTCGCTCCACTGCTGGCCGGTGAGACCGGTGTCCAAAGACAGAGCATCTTTGTGTTCGATGAATATGGTCCGGTGCGCATGATCCGCTCGCAGGAATGGAAACTGATCTGGCGTTATCCAGCGGGCGCTCATGAACTCTATAATGTTGCTGAGGAACCGGAAGAACGCGTCAACCTTTTCGGTGAGCCCGGCTACGGTGAGCGCATCGACAAATTGCGTCAGGAGTTAGACGACTGGTTCGAGCAATACGTGGACCCTCAAATCGACGGCAGCAAGCTGCCTATCACAGGATATGGTCAGAAGGACCGTGCGATGGTGCCCGGAGCCTTTAACTACCGCTTTGGGAAATGAGACTCTGCTAATTTCGAGTGAAAAGCAGGACATCCATCAACTTAGGAAACACTATGGAATTATCCGACAAAGTCGCAATAGTTACCGGCGCCGGTCGCGGAATCGGCAAAGCCATTGCCGAAGCCTATGCAGCAGCGGGCGCCAAAGTCGTCTGCGCAGCAAGATCGACTAATGAAATTGAGCCACTGGCAGCCCAATTAAAAGGCCTCGCAGTCACCTGTGATGTGAGCGATGAAGCTGCCATCCAAAACCTGATGCAAAAGACAGTAGATGCCTACGGTCGTATCGACATCCTGGTCAATAACGCTGGCGCGGTCGCACGATTACCGACCCATGAGTTACCCGTCGAAGACTGGGACCAGGTGATGAACGTCAATCTGCGCGGTGTATTTCTGTGCTGTAAGTACGCTATACCCAATATGCTGGCGCAGGGCGGCGGTTGCATCATCAACATTTCTTCCGGCGCCGGTGTGTCGGGGCCGCGCAATCGTTCGGCGTACGCGGCTTCTAAACATGGTGTGATGGGCTTAACCAAAGTGCTGCATGCCGAGTATCTGCATGAAGGTATCCGTGCCCATGTGATTCTGCCGGATGCGACAACCTCACAAATGCGTACCACAGGGTTTCCCGATGAGGTCCCCGATTCATTGATTCAGGCAGAGGATATTGCTGATGCAGCGGTATACCTGGCAACTCAGAAGCGTACCGCGCATACCCTGGAA
>JAQWMV010000136.1 GCA_029246605.1 Pseudomonadales bacterium
TTCCAGGATTCGTAGGGTATGTAGCGGAGAACCTGATATTGGCCTGATATTGGGTGACAGCGACTGTTCGAAGGTAATGCCAGAGTCTTCGCGAAGCTCTATAGACGCGGGAGACAGAAGCTACCCTTTGCCGAATCTGAGTCCAGACATATGCGATCCACGGTGACCACGTCAAAACCGTAGTGATGAAACAGTTGACTGGCACTTTCGATTATTCTGGACCGACTGCTATTGCGAGCCATGAAACGTTTTGCGTAAATTGTCGTAGTATAAAGTGTACTTAATTAGACTAATTAGTCGACAATCTATCGACAAAAGGTGATGTTTGGATGCTGAATGATTAATCCTGTTGACAATTTGGTAAAAAAATTTGTTGCCGTCAATGGTGTACAACTTTGTTACTTTGAAACGGGAGAGCAGTTTCGGGTCAATGGTACGATATTGCTCATTCATGCGACCGGTTTCCATGCGAGATGCTGGGACAGGACCATCCAATTGTTGAGTGGTAGACACGTGGTTGCCATTGATATGCGGGGTCATGGTCGTAGCGATAAAGTTGGGCCATTCACCTGGGATGTATTCGGTGTCGATGTTGCAGAATTCGTTAGCATTCTCGACCTCGATAACGTTGTTGCTGCTGGTCACTCCTTCGGAGGACACAGTGTTTGTCAGGCAGTAGCAACAGTTGAGGATAGGTTTCAACGTGCACTCCTTATAGACCCTGTCATTCTTGCACCGGAAAATTATGCGCGACCGGATACCCACCGACACGTAAGGCTCAATGACGAGGACGAGCACCCTGTAGCTCGACGCCGTAACCATTTCTACTCAGTACAAGCAATGTACGACAACTACCACGGTAAAGGATCATTTGCGTCGTGGCGGGAGGACGTATTATGGGACTACTGTCGGTTTGGCTGTCTAGTAGACGATGAAGGCGTTACCCTGGCATGTCCCCCAAAAGTTGAAGCAGCAATATACCAGGGAAGTTCGGGTTGTGACATTTATACGTTGATTGGTGATATAAAAATACCAGTTACCATTTTAAGAGCTGAATTAAGCGACAGAACCCCAGGCGTGATGGACTTCAGTGGTTCTCCCACCTGGCCCTTGTTAGCGTCGCGATTTGAGCAGGGTACTGACGTTTATCTGCCACATTTGACTCATTTTATTCCTATGCAGGAACCCGAAGTAATCGCTCAGTACCTTCTAGCCGCTGATTAGCCTTCCCGCAATTGCGCTATGGTGAGTGTAGGGGTGACGCCTTCCGGGTCTGTTTTTAAGTGGAGCAGCGCTGGTTTTTTTGCAGCCAAAGCCTCTAGGAAAAGCGACTCAAACGCTTCGTTTGTGGTCACAGTCTCAGAAAAATATCCATAAGCCTCTGCGACCGCTTTGAAATCGGGGTTTTGTAAGGAAGTAGCCGAAACCCGATCTGGGAAATGCTTTTCTTGATGCATTCTAATAGTGCCATACATACCATTATCGATGACCAAAACAATAATGTGGACATCGAACTGTGACGCTGTACCCAATTCCTGAATGGTCATCTGCAAACAACCATCACCTGCGAAACAGACAACAGGAGAGTTCGGAAACCGCAGCTTTGCAGCAATGGCAGCTGGTAGTCCATAGCCCATCGAACCTGAGTTGGGTGCGAACTGTGATCTGAATGCCGGATAGCGAAAGAAGCGATGGACCCATGCAGCATAGTTCCCAGCACCATTACAGATGATGGCTTGATCTCCCAGAGTATGATTCACAAACTGTACCATTTTTCTCAGCTGGATATCTCCCGGTTGGGCAGGGCACTCCTCTGACCAGCTTATATAATTTGCGTGAGCGGGCAGCGGATCGACGCTGCGCTCTGGTTCAATATCTATGGCCTGGAGGAACGCAATGGGTGATGCCGCTATCCCTAGTGTAGGCTGGTAAACATGCCCTAGTTCCGATGGATCTGGATGAATGTGCACGAGCTTTTGTTTGGGTACCGGTATGTCGAGTAATGTGTAGTTTTGGCTAGGGATTTCAGAGAGTCTGCCGCCAAGAAGAATGATGAGATCGCTGTCGGAAATTAGTTTTATTAACGCTGGATTTGCTCCAATCCCTAATTCACCCGCATAGCAGACATGAGTCGCTGGAAAAAGATGCTGTCTGCGAAACGACGTGGTTACTGGAATTTTTTTGTCGGAGGCCCAATGCTGCAATTTTGTGATTGCTTCTGCATTCCATCTGGAACCACCGATAATAACGACGGGTTGCAATGCCTCGTCCACCAGAGTGTTAAACATGGCAAGGCTATCATCGCTGGGAATTGTTGCTATGGCTTGGGAAAGACTGCAGGCAGAACGACTAGTTTCCTGGCTTAATATGTCTTGGGGGACGGAAATTATGACAGGTCCTGGTCTGCCATTCATCGCGGTGTGAAAAGCTGCTGTCATGGAATCTGGAATTTGGTCAGGATCATCTATTTCTATGACAAGTTTTGCTACAGTACTAAATGTCGCTTCAAAATTGACTTCCTGGAAGGCATCTCTACCACGAACGGCTCTCGCTACTTGCCCGATGATGACGATCATGGGTGTTGAGTCCTGTTGCGCAACGTGAATGCCTGCCATGGCATTAGCGGCGCCGGGTCCTCGGGTGACCAGACAAATACCAGGCCTGCCTGTCGCCTTGCCATCGGCTTCGGCCATCATCGCGGCACCACCCTCCTGTCGTGCGACGATAGTATCGATCTCGGTGTCGTATAGTGCATCTAGAATTGGGAGGTAGCTCTCGCCAGGGACACAAAATACGCGGTCCGTACCTTGTGCCAACAGACATTGCACCAGTAGTTGGCCACCCGTAGTCATAGACATCTCCGAAACTGGTTATTGTAGTGCAGAAACGCGATATAGTATTAATCCCTAGAATTATAGATTAAGAATATGAGCAAACCATTACTCGCCGTGACCATGGGTGATCCTGCCGGGGTTGGCGCAGAAATCGTTGTCAAAACCTTTGCAGACACAAAAATATTTGAACGCGCACAGTCATTCGTCATCGGATCTGCTGCCTGTCTTCAGCAGGCCTGTGTACAAACTGGCATTGATGCTGAAATTCAATCGATAGAATCGGTTGCAGAAGTAAGGGAAGCAACAAATTGTATTCAGGTTTTAGAACCTCTTGCTTTCGATATTGATGCGTTTGAAATTGGCGTCGTCTCTGCAGCGTCCGGTCATGCAGCCGTACAATTTTTTGAAACGGCGGTCCGACTATGTCAGGACGGTACAGTTTCAGGTGTTGTGACCTGCCCGATTAATAAAGAGGCGGTGCATGCAGCTGGTTACCATGGGGATATTGGACACCAGGAAATTTTGGCTCGAATGACCGGTTCTACCTCAACTGCCACCATGTTGATGACCCGTGGTTTACGTGTCGCGCATTTGTCGACGCACAAATCCTTGGGGGAAGCCATTGCCTACGTCACCAAACCGATGCTGCTGGAAAAACTTCAGCTTACTGTTGAGAGCTTAGAACGCTGGGGCATTGATAGCCCTAGGGTTGCTGTTGCAGCGCTTAATCCACATGGTGGGGAAGGTGGCATGTTAGGCACCGAAGAGATTCAGGAGATTGCACCCGCCGTTGAACAAGCACAGCAAATGGGTATGAATGTTGTTGGGCCTTATCCCGCTGATTCCATTTTTTATCGCGCTACGGCCGGGGAATTTGATGCGGTAATGGCGCTCTATCATGACCAGGGACACATTGCGATCAAGATGCATAATTTTGCCGAGAGTATAACCGCGACAATGGGAATCCCATTTATCCGTACTTCGGTGGATCACGGCACGGCCTTTGATATTGCAGGAAAGAATAAAGCTGATGCAAATGGGCTGGCACGTGCTCTGGATGCTGCGATCGACATGATGAATGGGTCTTTAGGCGCAACCGGGTAGTTTAGAGATGGCCTACTATGTGGATACTAGTGGCTTTAGCTACAAAGAGTGGAAGGGCAACTTTTACTCGGAAAAAATTAAAGAGCAAGAGATGCTGGCCTTTTACTGTGAGCAGTTGTCGGCCGTTGAAATTAATAGCACTTTTTATCGAATGCCGCGTCGTGAGGTGCTGCAAAGATGGGTTGATGACACGCGGATCAATTTCGATTTATTATAAAAGCATCCCGGCGAATTACCCATTTCAAAAGATTAGGTGATGCTGGCGAGCCGATGCGCTATCTACTAAATAATATTGAGACTCTGGGTAACAAATTGGGTGCTGTATTGTTTCAGCTACCGCCAAATATGCGTTGCAGCCTGGACCGTTAGGATGATTTCTTAAAGCTCGTGCCGCAGGATCTACCAATTTCTTTTGAGTTTCGCGATCAGTCGTGATTTGTAGAAGATGTTGTTGATCGACTCAATGCGAGAAACATTGCCATTTGCCACTCCGATCACCTCGAGTTGCCATTTTCGCCTACCGCTGACTGGGGTTATCTGCGGTTGAGACGACCGAAATACGATAAAAGAATCCTCCAAGAATGGACTCGCAGGATGACTGATGCGGGATGGCGAGATGCCTATGTGTTTTTCAGGCACGAGGCTGAAGGTACGGCGCCCCAACTTGCTGCTAAATTTGCTGATCTCAGTGCAGGTGACTGAACGAGTTTGGCTGTGTGACCGGATAAATCGATGAAATAGTAATTCAATAGCAAGCCATCATGAAAATTCATTGACGGCATAAGAGAGGTAAACTTTTGGTCAATATTAAGAGACGAACAGTTCTTGGTGGGGGGCTGGCAACAACCCTGGGTATGCTGATGCCACATGCTGTTGCAAAACCAACACCTCGGCTCTCGGATTTTACGGCAGTGGCCTTTGCCGACGGCAAAGGCAAGATGCCTGCATTGGCT